>JBAJNK010000062.1:0-19278 GCA_036881805.1 Flavobacteriales bacterium | reverse complement strand
ACAACTCCGGTGCCAGCGGAATAGGCTGGAGTATCTGGACATAACCGGATTTCGGATCACCCCCAGCCATTCCACCAGGCATAGATTTGAAATCTACTATGGTAATTACGAGGAAGAGCAGCATTTGAAAACCCTAAAGGTAAATGAGGTCTTACGAGACGATTACGAGATCGATGAAGTAAAGACGAGCAGTCCTGAAGCGACCGTACATGTTTACAATGATCAGGGTGAGGAAACCTGCACCGACTACGATTTCTCTGCTGATTACGATACCGATGCAGCCGCTGTTGGCAAGTGCAGGGATCGGCTGGTCGATATTCCTGATGATAACTTAAAGCGTACTTTGCAAGAGAGGTTTAAAAGGGCTTTTTCAATCCGGGGGCGAATAACGGATCAAATGGACCCCGACGATCCGATTGTAAGAACGACTGAGCAGTTGGACGTGAGTAGAAAGAATATAAAGTCTTTAAGCGGAATCGAAAGTTTTAAAGCATTGCAACACCTAAATTGCTCCGAAAACATATTGACGACCCTAAATATGAGCGAGAATCACCAATTGAAAGAACTGAGTTGTCTTAGCAACTATTTGACTCATCTCGATGTCAGCAAAAACAACGCCTTACAGATACTGGATTGTCGGATTAATCACTTAAGTCGATTGGATTTGAGTCAAAATACCGAGTTGAAAAAGCTGTGGTGTTATCATAACGAGCTGAACTATTTAGACGTAACTGGATTTCGGTACGCCTACGATGATGACGATTATAACCAACGTGATAAGCCGCTTGAAATCTACTACGATTCCAACGAACAAGGGTATAGATTGCGTATCCTGAAAATAAACAAAGCATTAAAAGATTATAGGGAAATAAAGGAAATAAAGAGAAAGACGCCCAAGGTTACTGTAGCGGTTTACAATAATAATGGAGATACACTATGCTCCAATTACACTTTTAGATATTGTCCTAGATGCGCAGCTCACACTTACGATTATGAATGGGCTCCGCAGGGTCATTGCGATTAAAAAGACGATCGGTAAATACTTTAAAGACCATTTTGGAGCTGCGATTTAGTGGTTTCGATGCGCTTTAAAGCCTTTATTTATAGGAGATAGCCCGTTTATGGCGTTTATACGACGGTTAATGATAAAAGACATGTGCGTACCGTCTCATAATGACGATTAACCTACGATTAAATGGCGGTTATATCGGATTTCGTCTTTGTTTGGTTAATCCAGCCTCATTCGCCTGTATTAATTGTAATTACTGGCGTTTCCGCCCATTTTCACCCTTCCTCAGTTTGATGGAATTCGTTTTACCCCCTTATGTTTCTATGGGACATCTGAAAAAGGGGGCTTGTTTTTTCGTTTCTGTAAGGGCGATTTGAGCCCCCAACCTTATTTTTTGCTCGTCGTGATGGTTTGAAAAGCGGGTCTTATTTGAAAAGGGTTTTTGGGCTTTGGTTTTTGCAACTCGGGGCTTGCGTCTTAGTTTTTGCGACTTGGGCTTTGTTGTTTTGTCTTGTGAGTCGGTTTAAAAAGGGGGTTATTTTCCTGTATAGCGGGTTTAAAAGTGGGTTTTTCGCTTTTGATCTCTTTGAAAAAGGGGGACTTATTTTTATGCTTACGGGTCGATTTGAAAAGGGGTATTTTTCTATCCGGGGTGCCCCATATAGAAAGCTGGTTCTATTTTTCTGTCTTTGCCTGTGTATGACAATTTAAAAAGGAAATTTGCTTTTGTTTGCGCCGCGTGTTGGCATGAAAAGGAGACTTTTGCTCTTTTGCCCCTGTGGTGTTTGAAGGGCTTGGATTTACTTTGGGGGCGATCGATCCGGATGCCGTACAGCTGGGCGCATTACGACCGCAGCGTTGCGTGGAGCTTTGACGCATAGCGCTGTACCAGCTTAGCCATTATGGCATCCACCCGCTTGTCGGTTAGCGTAGCCCGTACATCCTGAAAGGTGAAACGCACCGCATAGGATTTTTTGCCTTTCGGTAAGCCTTTGCCGCGATACACATCGAAGAGGTTTACCGCGCGCAACCGCTGTCGCTCGGTTTCAAAAGCGATTTGTTCCACTGCTGAAAATTCGGCTTCATCGGGCAGCAGTAGTGCCAAATCCCTGCAAACCGCCGGATATTTGGGCAAGGGTTCAAACCGCATTTCGCTCTTGTTCCGGCGGAGTGCTTCCAAATTTAATTCAGCGGCAAAGACCGGTACTGCCACGTCAAACTTTTTGCACAAGCTCGGGCGGACAACCCCCATATTGCCAATCGCCTTTTCCCCTGTGAATAGCTGCAAGCCTTCAGAAAAAATATCGCTCTTTACATATCGGTATGTTACAGCTGCAATCCCGGACTTCTCGAGTAAAACTTCCAGGTAACCCTTCAAGTAGAAGAAATCCGTAGGGCTGGCTTTCACATACCAGGATTCCGGCGTTTTTTGGCCGCAAAGGGTTAAGCCGATTCGCTGTTCTTCAGTCCATGTGCCCTTGCATCGGTTGTAAACCTTTCCGAATTCAAACAGCTTCAAGTGGTGGTTTTGGTGTTTTATATTTCGGGATACCGCTTCGAGTGCACCGAATATCAGGGTTTGGCGCAGGCTGTTCAAATCCCGGCTCAGCGGGTTTGAGATGGTGATCATACCCGATTTGGAGAGCGCTGTGGAATAAGCGTTGTAATCCGAATGGGTGAGCGATACCGCCATCATTTCCTGGAATCCGAGGGCGGCGAGTTGCTCGGCCATGCGTTCTTGGCGCACTGCGGTGTTATCTCGCTGATGGGGTAGTGCGATGTGACACGTATTGGGAATCGAAATGCGGTTGTATCCGTACACGCGCAAGATCTCTTCGGCTACATCTGCCGCTCGCGTCACGTCTACGCGGTAAGCCGGAACTTCCAATTTCAGTCGGTCCTTCCCTTCAGTTAGAATTTTAATTTCCAATGCGCACAGGATTCGTTTGATGGTTTCCCTTGGAATCGGTTCGCCGAACAGTTGGTCGATCCGGCTCAGGCTTATGCTAACCCTGTGATTGGGGATGGGCTTGGGGTAGTAGTCGCAAAGGGTTCCAGCTACCTGGGCACCGGCTGTTTCCTCGAGCAAGAGTGCCGCGTACTGCAAGGCGTAAAGGGTTTGACTCGGATCGATACCGCGTTCGAAACGGAACGAAGCATCGGTATGCAAGCCGTGCCGTCTCGCCGTCTTTCGTATGGAAATCGGGTCGAAATACGCGCTTTCCAGGAATATTTTAGTCGTTTCAGTCGTCACGCGGCTGTGCCAGCCGCCTATTACACCGGCGATCCCCATCGGTTTTTTAGCATCGCAAATCAGCAGGTCTTCGGCGCTTAGCTTTCGGGTGATCCCGTCCAGCGTAACCAATTCGGTATTTTCGACTGCGTTTGTCACGCGTATTTCGCCACCGCCAATCGCATGGTAGTCATAGGCATGCAAGGGCTGTCCCAGCCCGTGTAAAACATAGTTGGTCACATCTACCACATTGTTAACCGGTGTTAAGCCAATGGCTTTTAGTCGGTTTTGCAACCATTTGGGGGCGGGTTTTACCCGCAAGTCGGACAGTGTCACACCGGCATAGCGCGGCACCGGGGCGGCATCGGCTACCGTTATTTTTATGGGGCGTTCGTCCTGATCTCGTCGGTAAGCCTTTATGCTGGGTTGGCGCACTTGTGTCTTTTCGCCGTGGAGCTGAAAGCGAGCGTTTAAGTCGCGCGCCACACCCCAGTGGGACATGGCATCCGCTCGATTGGGGGTCAGCTCGATTTCGATGGTGGTATCCGTTTCCGGCTGAAAGACGTCGCAGAGGGGTGTGCCGGCACAGTACCTATCGTCCAAGACCAAAATGCCGTCGCAGCTTGCACTGAGTCCGATTTCATCTCCGGCACAGATCATACCTTCGGAAAGCACACCGCGCAGTTTGCGATTCTCCACGTCGAAACATTTTCCCGCGCTGTCGCATAAGCGGCTGCCTGGAGGGGCTACGGCGACGGTTTGTCCTTCGGCCACGTCGGGTGCACCGCATACGATTTGCAGTTCGGTACCCCCGCCCACATTCACTCGGGTGCACCTGAGTCGATCGGCGTTCGGGTGTTGCCCAACCGATTTCACCTTACCCACGACCAGCCCTCTTAGACTACCCGGAATGGATTCAAAGGGTATCACGGCAGCTACTTCGAGACCCAAGTCCGTCAGCATGTCGGTGATCTCTACCAGGCTGTGGTCGATGTCGACAAATGTTTTGAGCCAGTTGTAAGATATTTTCATGGGGGTTGTCCTTGAACAAATGGTAGCAAATTTAAGGATTCGTGGACATAGCGAAAACCTTTCCATTTTAGAGAAGGGGATCAGCTGATCTGGCTCCACTTTACATTTTCTCTTTGCAGCTGCTGGAAAACGCGCTTGATCACACGGTTTTTCGCTGCTTCTAAGCCACTGTCTTCCCGCAATATGCGGCGTGCTGCCATCCGTGCCCGATACATGATATCCCCGTCTTGTACGATGTTTGCAATTTTGGTTTGCAGCACACCGCTCTGTTGCTTGCCCATCAAATCCCCGGGTCCCCGTAATTTCAAATCCGCTTCGGCAATTTCAAAGCCGTTTTGCGTGCGCAGCAGGGTTTGTATACGTTCCCGCGAATCCGCGCCCAAATCATCTCGGGTCATCAGTATGCAATGCGATTTGTCGCTGCCCCGTCCGACGCGTCCGCGGAGTTGGTGCAGCTGTGAAAGCCCAAAGCGCTCGGCGCTCTCAATGACCATAACCGATGCGTTGGGTACATTTACGCCGACTTCAATCACCGTCGTCGCTACCATGATCTGGGTCTCACCTTTGGCAAAGCGCTGCATTTCGTATGCCTTGTCTTGGGCTTTCATCTGTCCGTGTACGATACTCAACTGATAAGCCGGTGGGGGAAAATAACGGCTCAGGCTTTCGCAACCGTCCATCAGGTCTTTTAAATCGAAATTTTCGGATTCTTCGATAAGCGGGTAGACGACGTAAACCTGGCGTCCGAGGTCGATTTGTTTTTTGAGGAAGGCAAAGACTTTTAAGCGGTTGCTATCGCGTTGGTGATAGGTCTCTATCGGTTTTCGCCCAGGTGGCAGCTCGTCGATAACCGAGATGTCCAAATCGCCGTATAGGCTCATGGCCAAGGTGCGGGGTATGGGTGTGGCCGTCATGACCAATATGTGGGGCGCTGGATTGTTTTTTTGCCAGAGTTCGGCGCGCTGTCCTACGCCAAACTTGTGCTGCTCGTCGACGATGGCCAGTCCTAAATTTTTAAATTGTACGGTCTCCTGAATCAGGGCATGTGTGCCGGTGATCAGTTTTAGTTTCCCGCTTTGTAAAGCGCTCAGCATGTTGGTTCTCGGCTTTTTTTTGGTGGAGCCAGTGAGCAGTCCAATCGAGATGTCGAGTCCCTGGATATAGGCCTTCAGCGATTGAAAATGCTGCTGGGCCAAAATTTCTGTCGGTGCCATCAGTGCAGCTTGGAAACCGTTGTCCAAAGCCATTAAGATACTCATAAATGCTACGATGGTCTTTCCACTGCCCACATCGCCTTGCAAGAGTCGGTTCATCTGATGACCGGTGTTGACGTCGCGACGGATTTCTTTTAACACGCGTTTTTGTGCGTCGGTTAGTTCAAAATTCAATCGGTTTTTGTAGAATGTATTGAAGTAGTCGCCTATCTCGGGGAAGTGAAACCCCACGGATTTTTGGTAGTTGTGGTTCCGATTGTAGAGCAGGCTGAGCTGGATGTAGAAGAGCTCTTCGAATTTGAGGCGAAACCGGGCCCGCTGCAAAGTCGCCAAAGTGTTGGGGAAGTGGATTTCCCGCAAGGCTTCTCCTTTGCCCAACAGCGAGAATTCTCTCCGCAAGTCGGGGGATAGACTCTCGCGAATGTAGGGCTGCACTTTTGGGATTAAGGTTTTTACCATCGCGTTGAAGACACGATTGGTCAGCTGGGCCTCGCCCAGCTTTTCCGTGCTGTTGTACAGCGGCTGGAAGCTGCCGATTTTTTCTTTTTCATAGGTGGCCAAGGGCTGAATTTCAGGGTGTATGAGATTGATTTTTCCCTTGAACACCGAGGGCTTGCCAAAAGCGATATAAGGGGTGTTTAGCTGGAGTTGGGACTCGATCCACTCGATGCCTTTAAACCAGATCAACGCTAGGGTTCCGCTGGGGTCAAAAGCGTGGACTACCAGTCGTCTCTTTTTGCGTTCGCCGATTTCTTCCCAACTCGAAAATTGAACCAACAGCTGTATTTCCGTTTGGATATCGGACAGCTGCGCAATTCGGTAAATCCGAGATCGATCGCGATACTTATAGGGGAAAAAGTAGAGCAAATCGTTAAAGGTGTAGATGTCGAGCTCCTGTTGTAAGAGCGCAGCACGATTGGGGCCTACGCCTTTCAGATATTCGATGGGCGTGCTTAAAATGTCCGATGCCATGTCATACAAAGGTATGAAAAGGGCTTTTTTTCGTGTTTGCCATAAAGGCGGTTTTACTTTTCCGTGCTCGTCTGGCTTGGCAGTTTGAAGGATGGGGGGATAGTTTGAAAAAGTGATTCTTACCGCTGGGGATCCAGCCCTATTTTTTGGTGTTTACCTATATGGATCGACTTGAATAAGGGGCTTGTTTTTTTGTTCTTTTCCCTACTTGACGGCTGCAAAATCTCAATACTACCTTGTTGCTGTTTGTGTGTGCTCGTTTAAAAAGGGGGCTTTTTTTGATTTCGACCTGTGGTTTGAAAGTTTGGGCTTGTTTTTGGTATTTTTTCTGCGGTCGGTCACTAAGAGACGGGCCATCTCTTTGCTGTTTACCCTGGGGTTAAAACAGCCAGCCCTTTACTTCTGCAAGTCGGTTTGAAAAACGGGTTTTGTTTTTTCGCTTTTGTCCTTTTCCCTTGGGGATGGTTTAAAAAAGGGGCTTGTTTTTATCCCTTTGATTCGCTTTGAGGGGATTGTGCTTTGTGTCAGTTGCAAAAGTCGAATTAAGCGCTTGAAGAATAGACCCTATCTTATTTGTTTTTATCTTTTATTTTGAAAAAACGGATACTTTTTCGTCCCTGTACTCAGCCCCGCTAACTTTTGTTACCTATTGATCCCTGTGTGTTAATTTGAAAAACGGGTATTTTTTCGTCCCTGTACTCAGCCCCGCTGACTTTTGTTAACTGTTGATCCCTGTGCGTTAATTTGAAAAGCGGGTTTTGTTTTTTTGCTTTTGTCCTTTTCCCTTTGAAGTGGCTTAAAAAGCTGATTTTTATCGCATAGTCGAGATTGAACCCCGATCTTATTTTTTCACTTTCTACACTATGTGATAACTTGAAAAGGCGTTTATTTTTGTTCCTTTGATTCGTTTTGGAAAGCCAGCCTTACCCCTTTATCCATGCGTGAGTTAAAACGGGCTTTTTTTACTTTGTAGCCGTTGAATATTGAGCGGGCGTATCACCGAATTCGGTGGGGGGAGGGATCGGAATGGGTGTTTTAACTAACCGTTATAAGCCTCTACGCTTTCTACGTATGCCGGTAGCTCTTGTTTTAAGAGGGATTCAATCCCTTGTTTTAGGGTATGCGTTGCGGATGGGCAGCCGTTGCAAGCACCTTGTAGCAATAGGGTTACGCGTTTTTCCGCTGCATCGTATTGTAAGAATTCAATATTTCCACCATCTCCAGCTACCACTGGCTTTACCTGCTCATCCAGGATTTCTAAAATGCGCTTTTCCGTTTGGGTAAGGACGATTCGTCGAGCTGGCCTTTGTCCTGTGCGCTGCTTTTCGGGGCTGTCACTTCCCTGGAAAACGAGTTTCCCATCTCGCAGGTAGTCGGCTATGAATTCGCGCAACTCCAGTGCGATGTCACGCCATTCGATCCAGTCGTATTTGGTAAGCGAAACGCGGTTTTCAGTCACAAATACTTCTCTTACAAAAGGGAAAGCAAACAATTCGGTAGCAAGAGGCGAACTTTTGGCCTCATCTTTGTTTTTGAACTCAAAAATGCCTTTTACCAGTGGCTTATTGCTTACAAATTTCATAACAGCTGGATTGGGCGTCATCTCCATGTAGACCGTAATGGGTTGTTTTTTACCGCTTTCCGTGTCATCTGCTACCACCACTGACAGCCCTCGGGTGCATACCTCGAGCTGGTCTTTAACCCTTTCGGCTACATCTGTCCATGTGATCGCTTCACAACCCTGTACAGCGATAAAATTGGCGGTGATGTACACCTTCTCGACAAAGGGGAAGTGAAAGAGTTTTTGGGCTACTTCAGACTTGCCAGCTTCTTTGATATGACTGTATTCATAGCGCCCGCCATTTACCAGCATCTGGTCGGCAACGAATTTCAGTATAGTCGGATTTTCGGTGGGCGCTATGCGAAATTTCATCTTTTGGCAAAAAACCAGGGTACGAATATACGATTTTAGTCGTTTGCAGTTGTGTGTAGTCCGATAAGGTTTGAATCGGGGTGGGGCTAGGCATTAAAGTACTCGCTGTCCCACAGTACGCTGCTAAAGTTCACAAAGAGTTTAGACCCCAAGAAGATGGCCGATGCGGACAAGACCTTAAAGAACCAAAAGAAGGCTGCGATACGCCACCAGTTTGGGGCGTTACTCGTAAATGCTTTCAAAGGGAGTAGGGCGGCAAAGAGCAAACTCAGCGCATTGATAGTCCAAAACATGGGCATGATATTTTGAAGTGGATAGACCCAGAGCTTTCGCCATCGACTTAAATCGGCTCCCCATTTGTGCACCAGATAGTATAGTTCACCGTCCAGCGGGATAAAGAGCATGGGATCATTCGCGTCTTCCAGCTGGAACTGTTTACCCGGCGCGAGGATTTTAAAATTTTGTAGGCTTGTCTTGTGTTCTCGCGCTAGGTTGGCAGCCTTGAGTAGGGCTTCGGGTGGTATTTTTCCTTTGAACAGGTGTGAGCCCAAAAAGCGCAAGCGATATGTGATGCAGATCGATTTGATTTCGGAAAGATGGAAGATGTTTTCCGGTTTGAGTTTGTCACAATTGAGCGCTGGAATTTTTTGTGCAGCGAAAGGGGTGGAAATGGCATCTGAAAGGATTGCTTCTTCTCGCTCCATGCGCGCCCAGGTTTCTCGTAGCGCTTGCCATGCGCTTTCCTGGCTCACTCGGATCGCTTTCTGTCTCAAGCGTTTTTCCAGGTTTGGCTTTCCGACGATCATATCGCTTTTATTTTTAAAGGTACTCAAAAAACTTAAAAATGCAGGTATTTAATTTGGGTTTGCGGCGGCCGAAACGCTTGGGTTAGCTGTGTGATAACGCCTGTATCCCCGTTGGTGAAAATCGAGTGTTTCGCTCGTTTGGAATTCGTATTAAGCCCTTTTCTCTGCATGAGAATCCACTTTGTCTGCCGTGCAACCGGTTTTCCTGTATCTAGAATTTCCACGTTTGGTCCGACGATTTTCTGCATCTCTTCCTTTAAAAAAGGGTAATGGGTGCAGCCGAGCACCAAAAAGTCGATGCGTTTTTCCGCAATGGGCTTCAATTGCGCGTGCAGCAATGCCTTGGTTTCCGCAGTGTGCAGTGCATTTTTTTCCACTTGTTCGACCAGGCCTTTTCCCTCTCGTATGAAAAGCGCTGTGCTTTGACTAAAGCGTTGCGCGGTTTGCGCAAAAAGGGTGCTGCTCAGTGTGCCTTGCGTGGCCAATACGGCAACTTTACAGTTTCGCGTTTGTAGGGCTGCGGGTTTAATGGCTGGCTCAATTCCGATGAACGGGACTTTATAACTCGTGCGCAAGTGTTGGATTGCAACAGCAGTAGCGGTATTGCAGGCTACTACGATTAGCTTTACATTTTTTTCCAGTAGCCGCTCTGTATTTTTTTGGGTGCGGCGGAGAATCTCTTTCCCATTTCTTTTGCCATAGGGTGCGTGGGCGCTATCAGCCAAATAGATGGTACTTTCATCGGGCATCAGCTCGATGACTTCTCTCCACACGGAAAGTCCACCGACGCCGGAGTCAAAAAAGCCGATCGCCTCTTCATTCATGTTTTAAAAATAGAGAAATTCTGCTACAGGTAGGATACCAGACGACAAACTGCAGTCATCGCTACTTTTTGGGCTTGATGCCCAGCAATTTCATCACTTTGGGAGCGAGGTCGTCCGCTTGACTCTTAAAATAGATTATGGCTTCACTTTTCAATACGATATCATATCCCGCTTTATTCGCTACGGAATCGATGGCTTTTTGCACTTTACTCAGAAGGGGATTCATCAGTTCTGCTTGTTTCTTCTGCACTTCTTGTTCTGCCTTTCGGGCTTCGAGTTGTATTTTTTGCTGTAGTGCTTGCAATTCTTCGCCGCGCTGTTTGTTGATGTTTTGCGTTTGTGTAGGCGCTTCTTCACTATATTTTTGCTGTTTGGTCTGATAGGCTTCAAGCAGTTTTTGACCCGCTTGTTGTTTGGTTTGGGTAAAGGCTTTGAGTTGTTGGCGTACGTGCTGCATATCGGGCATTTGGTATATCAAAGCTTCCAAATCGATATAGCCGATCTTATTTTGTCCCTGGGCAAAAGCGACAGTGGTTACCAACATGGTTGTCATCAAAAAAAACTTTACTCGCTTTCTCATCTTTTATGGCTTATATAATTGGTTTTTTATTTGTGGCTTACAATTTGTAGCACATCGGCACTTACATCCCATTTGTCGTTGCTATACAGCATGATCAGGTCGCTGCCTTTGTCAAAGATAAAGTCATAGCCCCCCCTTTTAGCTACTTGCTGGACAGCTTGCCAAATGGCGTTTTGTATGGGTTTTACCAGAATTTTTTGCTGCTTAAACAGGTCGCCATCCGCTCCGAATCGTTTGACTTGTAATTGCTCTATTTCTTTTTGTGCCGCTTCAATATCGGCTTTTTGCGCCTTGATTTGTGCTTCGGTAAGCCATGCTTTTTCGTCGGCTAGGTTTTGCTTCAACGCTTCGAGCTTTTTTTGTTCCGCTTCGATTTCTTCTTGCCAACGCTTTACCAAAGTGTCTAGTTGGCGCTGTGCACTTTTGTACTGCGGCATTTGCTCGGTGATGTAATGGGTATCGACATAAGCGAACTTCTGGGCATAGCCGCCGGCGGAAACGCTGAAAAACGCAAAGAGTAAAATAAACGCTTTCATTACATTTGACGGCGAAGACCACCACCTTGAATTCACGGCTGCAAATCTAACTATTTTAAAATTGTCGTCCAAGGGTAAAGTGGGTTTGCCAGCCTGAAGGCTTGGTCTGGTTGATAAACGGATCAAATCCATAGCCGAAATCGATACCGAATGCGCCGAATGGCATAAAAATGCGCATTCCCACGCCTGCTGAACGCCTTAACTTGAAGGGATACCAGCTGTCGAATCGATCGGCGATGCTCCCACCTTCTGCAAAGCCCAATACGTAGACGGAGGCCGTTCGGTTAAGCGTTAGCGGATAGCGAAGTTCCAGTAAAAATTTGTTGTATAACACCCCCCCATCAACGGGTGTAATATCTTCGTTCTGCGGATTTGACGGATCGTAACCATAGGTAGAAGGCTCTGGATAACCGCGTAAGGACACGTACTCACGGCTGTCGAAGTTCCAACTGAGCGGGTTGGTACCGCCCATGTAGAAACGCTCGAATGGCGAAATGCCTTTTTTTGAATTATACGCACCCAACATGCCCAATTCAGTATTAAAGCGCAAGATCAGATCTTTGGTCATACGGATATACCAATCCCCTTTGAACTTGACTTTGTAAAATTCCAACCAGCGAAAACGCGCCTGATAGTACGCTTTTCTGGCTTCATCCTTTTGCTGCTCGGTTGCACCTGCCGCGGCTTCTATCTCATCCATCTTTTTTTTGTATTTTTTGAAGTCGCTTAGGCCTAGGAGCGAGTAAGGAGGCGTCGCTTTTACAGAGATGCTGAAATCGGAGCCCCGCCTCGGATAAATGGGATCAGGGCCTGATGAGTTTCTCTCCAGGCTCACCGTATAGTTTACGTTGTTGGAATACCCGGAATCAAAATGGAAAGCATCTAAATAGTAATTTTGAATATCGTATCGTTCAAAGCTTAGCTGCTGCCTCAAGGCGAAGTAATCATCGGGCCAGGCTAGGCGTTTTCCCAGCTCGACGGAAAATCCGGTTACATCTATCTTTCCCGCATCGAAATCGCTTGACATTGCGCCGTATTCCCAGTTGGTTTTTTGGCTATTTCGATATACCGAAATGCTGAGCGAAGCGGGTTTCCCACCCAGCCAAGGTTCGGTAAATGAGAAGCTGTATGACTTGTAATAGCTAGCGGCTTGTAGCCGTAGGGATAGCCTTTCTCCGTCTCCCATAGGTATGGGTCGCCAAGCCTTTCCATTGAATAGATTTCGGATTGAAAAGTTGTTGAACGAAAACCCTAAGGAACCGATAAACTCGCCTCCACCATATCCGCCCTGTAATTCGAATTGACTAGAGCCTTTTTCTTTCAGGTTTATGTCGATATCCACGGTTTGGGTTTCGGGATTCGGCTTGGGGTCTATACCGGTTTTTTTGGAATCGAAGAAGCCCAATTGAGCGATTTCTCGAAAGGTGCGCTCCAGCTTCTCCTTGCTGAACAAGTCGCCCGGTTTCGTGCGGATTTCCCGATAGATCACATGGTCGTGAGTTCGGTTGTTTCCGGTTATCGATACGCGGTTGATATGGGCTGGGAAGCCCTCTCGAATTTGGATTTCCACATTTACCAAATTGCCTTCTACCGAGGTTTCGACCGGGTAAATATTGGAGAATAAGTATCCGTTGTTCAAATATAAGGAATGGACGTCTTTGTTTCTATTGGCATTGGGCTTTTCCAGGTTGCCATTTAGTTTGTAGTTCAGACCCACTACGTCGTAAGGGTCTCCTTTCTCATACCCCAAGATGCGATTGAGCCAGCTCGTCGGGTAGATGCTGTTTCCGATCCATTTGATGTCTCCAAAATAGTATCTCTTGCCCTCGTACACTTCGATATCGATAACTGCATCATCCCCTACCAGGTAGACGCTATCCCTTACGACATGTGCATCTCGGAAGCCATAACGCTTGTATTTATCCGTTATCTTTTGCAAATCTTTTTCAAGGCTTTTTTCCCGAAATCGAGAGGGGTTAAAGATACGCCAAAAAGCCTTTTTCTTAGTCCCTTTCATCACGCTTTTCAATTTGCCAGCGCGCAGCAGCGAATTCCCCGTAAAGTGGATTTGTTTGACTTTAATCCGACTGCCGCGATCGATGTCAACTATCAGCACTTCACCGTTTTTTACCGTGTCCGGTTGGGTCGTTACGCTTACCTTTGCTTTGTAATAACCCTTTTCCCTATATGTATTGCGTATTTTGCTGCGGGTGCTGAGAATCAGGTTTTCGGTTACGCGATTGCCTATTTTTAAGTTGTTTTCCTCGATGATGTCTGCGCGCTGGCTCTGTCGTACGCCTTTAACCGCTATCCTGGAAATCTGGGGGCGCGTGCTCAGGGAGATTTCCAACCAGATTTTGTCGCCTTTGATTTTCGTGGCATAGATGTCGACATTTTCGAATAAACCGCTATTCCACAATTTGGTGATTGCATTCCGCAATTTGCTTCCCGGTACGATGATGGAGATGCCGGGCCTTAAGTCAGTATAACTGCGGATGGTCTGTGGCTTGTATTGTGCAGCGCCGCTCACGGTTATGTCTGCTATCGTGTATTTTTTTTCATCTCCAGTATATTGTGCGGTTACTCGAAAGGAAATGGCAAATAAAATAAGCAGAAGGATCGCTTTCAATATCTTCATACAAAATCACTATGGCTCACTTGTTCACTGGTTTTGCCAAACCTTCGCTCTCTTTTTTGATAACTCGAAATCGCTTTATAAAAGTGCTTTTTTCTCCAATCAGGCCATAGTACTTTGCTCAAATAGAGTTCTGCATAGGCGATTTGCCAAAGTAAGAAATTGCTGATGCGTTGTTCACCACCAGTGCGGATGAGCAGATCCACAGCTGGCAAATCGTCTGTGTACAGGTGGTCTTCGAGCAATTGCATATTGATTTCGTCCGCCTGTAAAGTGGCGTTTTTTACCTTTTTTGCAATATTACGCATGGCGTGTATAATTTCTTGATGTGAACCGTAATTTAACGCTAGGGTTAACATATTTTCTCTTGACTCGGTATACTGCATGACCTCTCTGAGTATCTGGAGCACTTTTGGTGCCAAGCTGTCGATCGCTCCAATCGCATTGAGGCGTATGTTGTTTTCAAATAGCTTTTCCTTCTCTTTTTGCAAGGTTTTTACCATGAGGCTCATCAGTCCTTCTACCTCTTCTCGCGGGCGTTTCTGGTTTTCGGTAGAAAAGCAATATAAGGTTAAGTATTTAATACCCAATTTTCTACAGGCTTCTACTGTATCTCGCACCGACTTTACACCGCTTTGGTGACCAAAGGTGCGCATCATACCTCTTCGCTGCGCCCATCTGCCGTTCCCATCCATGATGATCGCTACGTGTTGGGGTAGCTTTTCCATGTTGGTTTGATTGCGTAATGCCATGGATTGGGATCTGGTAATATGGTTTGGGTCGATGAGAGATTTTACAACAGCAGCACTTGAAAATGCGGTTATCGATAAGGAGACTACTCGCTTCATAAAAGACTTAAAACGCACATGTCGTTCAAAAATCCCACAAATATAAACAAATCCAACACCATTAATTTCTGAGGTCTGCCCCCCAGTGCAACTTGTTGCGCAGTGTATTTAAAAATGAGCAATCACGCGGGTAGATGATCTTTACCTTACAAGGTGCTTTTTTGATGGTTAGTTCGGTAGCTGTGTCCAACAAAACCCAACTCGAATCGAGGGTGACCAAGAATTCACGCTCGCGGCTCGTCACTTGGAGTTTGATTTCGCTTTCATCCGAGAGGATGACTGGTCTTACGTTTAGGTTGTGCGGTGCGATGGGTGTGAGGGCGATGTTATCGTTTTGTGGCATGAGGATCGGGCCACCACAACTCAGCGAATAAGCGGTACTGCCGGTGGGGGTGGAAACGATCAAACCGTCTGCCCAGTACGTGTTGAGAAACTCCTCGTTTAATCGTGTCCGGATGCTGATCATCGAGGAGCTCGCTTTGCGGCTTACGGTAACTTCGTTGAGGGCAAAATGAATGGGAAGCCTTTCCGGTCTTTTGTCTAGGCTTACCGATAGCAGGGCGCGTTCGCTGACTTGGTATTCCCCCTTGGCGATCGCATCCAAATGGTCGAGCAGCTCATCGCTCTTGTAGCTCGCTAAGAAACCCAGGCGTCCCATATTGACTCCAGCGAGGGGAATTCCGGTGTTGTACACCAGGGTAGCGGCGCGTAGAATCGTTCCATCTCCCCCAAAATTAAAGAGCAAGTCCAGATCGCTTAAGGTCTCTCGGCCGGCGAAGACACCCACTTTTTCAGCGGGTTTCAAATGGTCTTGAAGCGCATTATAAAACCGTTCGTGAATCTGGAAATCGATGTGCTTCTCTGCCAGCATTTTGAGAAATGTCTTGAGAAATGCTGCGGACTCAGCGGTGATCTTTTCTCCATACAGCCCTACTGTCATTTAAATATCTAAATATTTTATTAAGGATAGGTAGTGCTCGCGCAGCACATCATCTCCCATATCGAAATAGAATTTTTTCTTGATCTCATATCCAAAGCGCGCAAAATGATCGGCCAACGAGCTCGGGTTTTCCGAATTGATTTTAAGGGTGATCGTTACCTTATCACCGTGATAATTTGAAATGAAGCAGCCTAAAATCCGAGCGTTTTGCGATTCTACGATATTTGCAATCTGACTCATCGAATAGCGCTTCACAGTGGTTTCAATCACGATGACGACACCCAATTCTTGGAAAATAGGCCAGGATGAAAATTGCTGAATCAGATCACCTGTGGTGAGGTAGCCCAAGTATTGGTGCTCGTCATTGAGCAACGGCAGTAAATCTCCGCCGAAGCGCGTTATCGCCTGTACGGCATCCAGTACATTTTTTTCCACGTTTATAAAGCGTTCTTTTTCCCAGTGCGCCTGATAATCGATAACGCGCTTTTTTCTTGCGGTGAACGCGGTTTCTTCTGCCAAGGCGCCCAAGTAGGTTTTGTCTGCTACCACTGGCAAATGGCTTAAGCGAGAAGCCTCGAACAACGCATGGGCATGCGTCGTGGAATCTTCCGGTTCTAAGGGCTTGCAATCGTTTGTGATGAGGTCGTGTAAATCCACGAGGCTGGGTTTGGATTCAAATTTACCGAAAATAAATGCGATTGCTTTACCGACAAAGTTATATTTTTGTTTTTAAATCCGATGGTGACGCGTCTGAGCGTAAATATCAATAAGATCGCTACCCTGCGCAATGCCCGTGGTGGGGACTCTCCCAATGTGGTAGAATTGGCAAGGGATATACAGGCTTTTGGCGCCGGGGGAATCACCGTGCATCCGCGTCCGGATGCGCGTCACATCCGCTATCAGGACGTCCGCGATTTACGCCCTGTCGTACACACCGAGTTTAATGTGGAGGGCAATCCCACCCAAAGGTTTATGGATTTGGTTTTGGCGGTGAAACCCGACCAAGTCACCCTAGTGCCCGATGCCCCGGAGGCGATTACTTCTCACGCCGGTTGGGATGTGGTCGAGCACTTGTCTTTCTTACAGCAAGTGGTTTCCGAGTTAAAGCAACAGCGGATTCGAACTGCTATTTTTTTGGATCCGCATCCCGAATACGTAGCCTATGCAGCTCAAACGGGAGCCGATCGCATCGAGCTCTATACCGAAGGCTATGCCCGAGGCTTTGCCAATGGCCAACCCGATGCAGCGGTAAAACCTTATGTGGAAACGGCGCGGTTGGCTTATAAACAGGGCTTGGGCGTAAATGCTGGCCATGATTTGAACAGCGATAACATAGGTTTTTTAAAGGAGAAAATCGATTTCTTGGCAGAGGTTTCCATCGGTCATGCACTGATTTCGGAAGCCCTTTATTCGGGCTTGGCACGTACCGTACAAAGTTATTTGCACAAACTCTCTCAAAGCTAGCATGATTGTGCGCCACCGTATGGTTTTAATCGAGAAAAGCCAAAAAATAAGGCTGACGGATTTTTTCTTATGGTAAAAAAGTGCACGACAACAGATGGTGGTTTTCCAAAGTACTCGATGGCTGCTGGTTGGTTTTTAATACGGTGAGATATAAAAGTAGAAAAGGGTCGATAAGCAGGGGTAATTTTTTGCTTTGGATTTTAGCAGGAGCCGTGGTGCGCAGTGGTATTTTTTCGTGTAAACGCGGGGCTCAAATGGCTGCAAAATCGAGGTATATGGCGGTTCTCGTATTTTTGAGAAAGCGGCGGTAAAAAGCGCGCTTCGTATAGCCGTGACTGACATATCGAGACGAGCTGCATTAAAAGACGGATAAGGCCATTCCGCAAGACGGGTGGTAATTGGTTTATATAAATATATGCAGCTTTTGCACGCTGATATTTTAGGCCCGGGCAATAGTCCGGCACTGCTCGTCTTTCACGGCTTATTTGGCAGCGGTGGCAACTGGATGACCTTGGGCAGGCGCCTTGCCCGAGATTATGCGGTACACCTGATCGATTTGCGCAACCATGGCCGCAGCTTTCACAGCAGTGTGATGACGCTCGATGCGATGGGTGAGGATGTGGCGCGTTACGTCGCGCATTACCAGTTGCAAGAAGCGTATCTTTTGGGGCATTCGTTGGGCGGAAAACTGGCGATGTACTACGCGATAAACCACCCGGAAAACGTTTCCAAACTCGTGGTGGTCGACATATCACCCCGAAGATATACACCGCATCACCATGCGATTTTTCAAGCCTTAGCGGGGGTTGATTTGTGTGAGCTGCGCACTCGGCCACAGGTGGAAGCGCGGCTGGCCAATTACTTGAACGATTTGGGAGTTCGGCAGTTTTTGATGAAGGGGTTATACCGTTCCAAAGCGGATAAACCCCGATTTAAATGGCGGTTTAACCTGCCGGCTTTGGTCGAAAATTACGGTGCACTGATCGCCGAACTGCCCGGCGATCGGCCGTTTACCAAACCCACACTTTTTATTCGGGGGGAAAAATCGGACTACATCACCGCAGCTGATACGCCCTTGATTCAGGCGCGCTTCCCAAATTCGGTTATCGAGACGGTTAGCGGTGTGGGACATTGGTTGCACGCGGAGAACCCGCAGGAATGCTACCAAAGAGTAATGTCTTTTTTAAGCGCACAGTAGGGGACGGACGCTCGGCTCAGCTTCCCATACGGAATTACAGACATTCCATGCCTCCAATATCAAATCAATGTGATTTAAGCCTTAATTTAATATTTTCTATCTTAACTCACAAAATAAGTATCAATCCGTAAATTGAGAAATGATAAAAGAGATAAAAGACAATAGATTTTTGGCCTCACTGGCTTTATTTAGAGAGCTTTACAATACAAATAAGGATATTTACGAGGTAATATCAACATTTGTAAAACAGCTCATAGTCACCAAGTCAAAATATGCGTTTAACCTTACTGAAATAACGGAAGACCTAAATAAAACCTATGGATTTAGAATCCCAGAAGCCGTAGTAGGTACTTCATTAAAAAGGCTGAGTAAATTTCTCACCAGAAAAGAAAATGGTTATAGTGTTGTTGACCATTTTAATTTAAAAGCAAACGAGGAACTAAATAAGAAAGAAGAGTCTCTTCAAGATGTCTATGATAAAGTCATAGGTGATTTATTGCACTATATGGCCGGTCGTTTAAATCGGCCATTAGGGGGGTCTGAAAAAAAAGCTGTCGTTCACTCATTTGTATCATTTATTATCGATGAAAAAGATGATACGCCTTATCTCAAATATATCAGCGCATTCGTAATCAGCAGACAAGGCGATGGTGATTTTAAAAAGCGTTTTTCCCTTGTAAGGGAAGGAGTTGTGCTGCATTCGGGCATCCGTTACAGCAGTGATTTAAATGAGTTGGGGTCGTTTAAAAGCGATTTGACGATCTTTCTCGATACTGAGATTTTATTCTATCTCGCAGGGTACGACGGAGAATTATATCAAAAGTTATGGGCAGACTTTTTTCAATATGTCAAAGAAATAAACCGAAGGAAACCCAATAGGATCAAACTTAGATATTTTAGCGAGGTCAATAGTAAGATTATCAATCATTTTGGAAAAGCTGAATATATTGTAGCAGGAAAAGACTATGTAATACCCGGCAAAACTGCGATGGAGTCCATTGTAAATGGTTGTCAGACAAAGGCTGATGTTGTTGTTAAGAAGAGCAACTTCTTT
>JBAJNK010000061.1:0-14473 GCA_036881805.1 Flavobacteriales bacterium | reverse complement strand
CGAATGGCGCGTACCCGATTGGCTATCAATGCACCATCTTCCTTATAGAAAACCCATTGCTCGATTTTACCATCCCTTACCAGTCGCATAACCCCGGCGGCAGCTTCTCGATTGGACATTTTCACATATCCAAGCGGTCGGATAACCCGGTATGGCTTTCCGTTCGCAGGGCTGAGCAGTCGGTTGTCGCTTACAAAGCGCTGAATTTCTGCAACGGAAGGGCTTTGAATCTCAGGGTGAGACGCTGTGTCCTGCACAGCGGTGCGCATATCCCAATCATCATCGCGCACACAGCTCGCGATAAGCATTATCCACCCCAATAGGAGGCACCACTGGCCGATGGCAGAAAACGCGCGCTTTGGCATTTCTCAAGTATTGGGATTGACAACGGCTAAGTTATAAAAAAACATCAGATAAAAGTAAAAATCAATCGGTTCTACAACTGGAAAGGCCAAACATTTAAAATGCAAAGCGTTTAAAAGATGGCGTCTATTCTTTTGGTCTTGCTCCCGTGGTCAGCCATGCTGACTTTTATCACATAATCGAATCTGAAAAAGGAGTATTTTTTGCTTCTGCATGTGGTTTGAAAATATAGTTTATTTTTTTGTTTTTGATCTTTTATAAGGGTTTGAAAAGCAAGACTTATTTTTCTGTGTTCATCTATACGCAGCGGCTTAAAAAGTGGATGTGTCTTTTTGTTTTTATCTCTGCATGGCGCTGTTATCCCGGTCACACCGTCAATCATATGAGGCGCGTTTAAAAAAGAATAAGCTTACTTTGTGTGGTGTTTGAAAAAGGGGCTTGTGCTTCCTTATGGATCGGTTTAAAATGCGGGTACTTTATGACTTTGTCTGCTGTGGGTCGGTTCGAATATCCGGCCTTTGTTTTTTGGTTTTTATCCCTGATCAGCCTTGCTAATTTTTGTTACCCATTTTTATCGCTGTGTGGTGGCTTAAAAAGGGTGATTTGTTCTTTTTCTTGCCTGTGCTGCATCGCAGCTGCAAAAGTCCGATCAGAGGATCAATCGATATGATGCGCTAAAATCCCTCCTTATTTTTACGCCCATTTGACGTTTTGAAAAATGGTGTTGTTTTTTGTATTTGCGCTGTGTGGCAGCTTAAAAAGGGTTTTTGGGGTACTCGTATGTGCGCAGCGGGTTAAAAAGTGGGAGTTGGTTTTCTGGCGTTTACCCATAGTGGGTTGATCTAAGGGTGGCTTTGTCTTTTTGTTTCCGCTTGGCAGTCTAAAGAGCCGGCCTTATTTTTCACTTTTGTCTACCTCTATAAGTCGGTTGGAGAAGGGGGCCTTATTTTTTGAATGCCCTGTCGATTCCCGTGACAACAAGGCAGCGATTGGGGTACGCCTTATACAATTCCATCAAAACGCCAGTAGTTTTTTTGCGATGGCTTGCTCGTCGAGTTGGTGACAAGCCCAGTCCGCGCGCCAACACCTTTTACGCCCAAAGGTGGAACAGGGTCGGCAGTCCAAGTCCGTGCGCTGTAAGCTGTCTGCCATGCGTTGGCCATACCCCAGGAATCCAGCGTAGGGATGCGTGGCCAACCAGATGGAAACTACAGGCGTGCCCACCAGGGAAGCCAGGTGCATATTGGCAGAGTCCATACTCAACATAACGGTTAGTCGAGCCATTACCTGTAACTGTTCTCGCAAATCCAACCGTGCGCCGTTTTTGATGCGCGGGCTCACAGCGGCCATTTCACCGAGTACCTTCGCCTCTGCTGCACCGCCACCGAAGAGGTAAATCTCCTTATCCGAATGCGAGAGATGGGTTTCGATCAGCCTTTTCACCCGTTGCAGCGGATAGGTTTTCTCGCGATAGGTAGCAAAAGGGGCGACGCCAATTGCATGGATCCGCGCCTTTGAAAAGCCGAGAAAATTTTGTAGCGAATCGTCCAAATTCACCTGTGGTCCCAAGGACTCAAACACATCCGCATAGCGCTGAAAAACCGGCTTTAGCGGCTGTAGCTGCTTATCGTGTTTGCGCGTCAGCCTGGCTTTTTCGGCACGTCCTTTGTCGATTCGAGCTACCCGGGTACCGGCCAACCGAAAGTGCGCATTGAGAATCTCGGTGCGCAGTACGCCGTGCAAATCCGCCACAGCATCAAAGCGATCTGTTTTTAATTCGCGATACAGGCGATACAGACCGCTGATTCCCTGGTGCTTGCCGTATAAATCCGCTTCGATAAATCGAACGCCAATCGCATCAAAGAGGGGCTCGAAAGGCTTTTGGGATGCCACTGTCAGTTCCAAGTCGGGGTGTTGGGCGCGAAGTTGTTGGATGACGGGAATCGTCATGGCTACATCTCCCATAGCGGAAAACCGCAGGACTAGGATTTTTTTATGCCGCTTTCGCATATGCCGTAAAGGTAGTTTAAATCTCAGCGCCTCGCTTTCCCCGCGCCCTGAAAGAACCCTGTGCCCAGGGGTGCTATTCGCACACGAGAGATAACTGAGCGGTGGTTTGGAATGAAAGAATCAGGTGGCCTAAGGGGTTGACGAGTGGATTGGATTTGACCATGAGTTGGGTGCTACTTGGGTGTGTTTTTGCGACTAGCTGATTTCCGACTGTATAAAACCGGGTTGAGCGCTGCGTCGTTATACATCTTCATCTGCTTGTACACCTTCGTGATTTTTTTTCCGGCCCCTAGGTCTGCCAACAATTCTTCGATGGATTGGCAGAGGTCTCGGCGTTGTGCTAAGAGCACTGCTAATTTTTCGCGTGCCCGTCTTTTGTGGTTCTCCGAAGCGCCTTCTCGCGTCGCTTCTATGCGCATGTGGTATATTTTCAAGGCTGAGATAGAGAGCTTATCCACAGCCCAAGCTGGGCTTTCCGTATTGATTTTGGCATCCTTATCCGGAATGACTGCAGCATATTTTTGTAAAAACCAATGATCGATATATTCCACCGTATCGGTGCGTTGCTGGTTGAGCTCGTCGATCCGGCGCTTGATCTGCAAGGCTTCTTCAGCTGGGATATCCGGGTCTCGGATGCGGTCCTCCAAATGCCATTGAAGGGTATCGATCCCATTTTTCAAGTACAATAGGTGTTCGATTGTACCCTTGGGGTAAGGGTTGCGCAGCTGCGCATGTATATCATCCGTTTTGTGGTAATCCCCGATGCACGCCTTAAAGATTTGATTGGCCAAAGCCGTAAAGCCCATTTTTTCGGTAATTTGTGCCAAATATACGAGCTTACTATGAGAGTGATCAAACTGGGTGAGACGCCTTCCTTGCTGCGACAATACGCAGCTGAAATGCGAGATAAACAGGTGCAACAAGACGCCATGCGGTTTCGGATGAATGCGGTGCGCATGGGAGAGATAATGGCCTATGAAGTCAGTAAAACACTGCCCTTTGTAGAGAAGCGTATCGATACGCCGCTCGGCTCGGCTCGTGTTTCCACCCTGGCAGACCGGCCGGTTATCGGCTCCGTGTTGCGCGCTGGACTGCCCATGCATCAGGGGTTTCTCAACTTTTTCGATCGGGCCGATAGCGCTTTTGTCTCGGCTTTTCGAAAATCCGATCGAAGCCGAAAAATCGAAGTGGACCTAGCCTATGCGGCTTCGCCCGACCTGAGCGGGCGGGATGTTTTGCTCGTCGATCCCATGTTGGCTACCGGCCAGAGCTTGTTGCACGTACATGGGGCTTTGGCTGCGCACGGGACACCCAGGTCTTTACATATCGCTGTCATCATAGCTTCTGAAAAGGGGGTCGATACCTTGGCAAAACACTTTAAAGATAGCGGTGGCGTAACCCTGTGGGCAGTTGCTGTAGATCCGGAGTTAAATGCCGACAACTACATCGTCCCCGGTCTGGGCGATGCGGGTGATTTGGCCTTTGGGAAGCGGGCTTAAGCGATTGGATCGGTCGCCCAGTCTCTGCTGAGCTGGGTGAGCACGCCTGAGACGGCATCCAGCGACTCGCCCTCGATTAGCTGCATGCGATAGGGCTTAAAGCTCGGAACGCCTTTGAAATAATTGGCGTAATGCCGCCGCATTTCTAAGATGCCCCTGCGTTCCCCCTTCCAATCTACCGACCAGCGCAAGTGTTTTCGAACCGCTTCGATGCGCTTCCCAATACTGGGTTTTTCCCCCGGCATCCCGGTTTCCATAAAGCGTTTCACCGCATTGAAGAACCAGGGGTTTCCAATGCTGGCACGCCCGATCATAGCCCCGTCCAAGCCGTAGCGATCCCGCATCTCGACCGCCTTTTCAGGGCTGTTTACATCGCCATTGCCAAAGACGGGGATGTGCATGCGCGGGTTGTTTTTTACCGCGGCAATCGGGCGCCAATCCGCATGGCCTTTGTACATTTGCGCCCGCGTACGCCCGTGAATGGAAATCGCCTGTATGCCCACATCCTGCAAGCGTTCAGCTACTTCTACAATGCAAATGCTGTTCGCATCCCAACCGAGGCGCGTCTTGACGGTAACGGGCAAGTCCGTGCGAGCCACCACCGCTCGGGTTAGGGATACCATTTTGGGTATATCCCGCAATATGCCCGCACCGGCACCCTTGGAGACCACCTTTTTGACCGGACAGCCAAAATTGATGTCGATGAGGTCGGGTCGAGTCTGTGCAATGCGGTCTACGGCTTGCAGCATGGCATCGCGCCTCGCCCCGAATATCTGTATCCCCACCGGACGCTCGTAATGGTAGATATCCAATTTCTGAACGCTCTTGGCCGCCGCCCGGATCAGCCCTTCGGTAGATATGAATTCCGTGTATACGACATCTGCACCGTTTTCTTTGCACAAGCGGCGAAAGGGCGGGTCGCTCACATCCTCCATCGGAGCGAGCAACAGCGGGAAGCCCCCCAATTCTATGTCGCCAATCTGTACCAAAATAGCGGTGGGTGCAAAGCTAAGTAATTTTGTAGGCCTGTGATTGACGGGTTGGTCAGCGGTGTAGATCCGGCTAAACCCTTTTTGCGCTTGTCTATAATGGCTTAGCCACGCTGATGTTTATTGGATGGTTAAGTCTGAAAAGCGGGTATTATTTTTTTGCTTTTGCCTACCTCTGCGAGCCGGTTTGAGAAGGGGCTTCTCTCTCCCTGCCCGACCTTTTGAAAGGTGGGCTTAATTTTCCTGTTTGTGCTGTGTGAGACGGCCTAAAATCCAACCTTATTTTTTTGCTTTCAATAAATGATATATCGGGGCTTTTCACTCATTTGGACCCACTTCCTTCACCCGATAAAGCCCGCCCCACTTCTGCTGAAAAGTCTATAAAAAAACGCATCGACTCCGGGTTTTGCATCGCATCTTTTTGATATGCCTTTGACGGATTCACCCCCATCAAAACCCTTTTCACCGGGGTTTCCATCTTTTTACCGCTAATGGTATAGGGGATCGCTGCTACTGGGATGATGGCATCTGGAACGTGCCGGGGTGAGCCTTCCGCTTTTAGTTTTGCCCGAATTACCGCTTTGATCGCATCGTCCAACCGTTCGCCTTCTCGCATCAAAACAAATAACGGCATGTAAGACGCTCCATTTGCACGCTCGATATTGACGATCAAACTGTCTCGAATCTGTGGCATTTTATCTGTGATGCGGTATATCTCGGCAGTACCGATTCGAACACCATGGCGGTTGAGCGTGGCATCGCTCCTTCCCAAAATCACTACTGAACCGCGTGAGCTGACCACGACCCAATCCCCATGACGCCAGCAGCCGGGATAGGTTTTGAAGTAGGAATCGGTATAGCGTTTGCAATTTTCATCCCCCCAAAAGTAAATCGGCATGGAAGGCATCGGGGCGCAGATGACCATTTCGCCTACCTGGTCGATCAAGGGCCTCCCCCCTTCATCAAAAGCATGTAGCGCGCACCCCAGTGCCCGGCATTGAATCTCTCCTTCGCAAACCGGCAGCATGGGATTGCCGCCCACAAAAGCTGTACAAACGTCGGTACCACCACTCATGGAAACCAACCAAACGTCTTCTTTTATTTGGGCATAGACATAATCAAATGCCTCCGGGGGTAAGGGCGAGCCCGTAGCGCTCACGGAACGCAGGGCAGGCAGATCAAAATCCCTGCCCGGCCTAAGCCCCGATTTCATGCAAGCCCTGAGGTAGGAAGCGGAGGTACCGAAATGCGCGATTCGCGCCTTTTCAGCCAAGGCCCACAGCGCATCCTTTTGGGGATACATCGGGTTACCGTCGTACAAAACGATGGTGGCACCGGCCAGAAATGAGGCCTGGACAAAGTTCCACATCATCCAGCCTGTGGTGGTAAACCAAAAAAAGCGTTCCCCAGGCTTTACATCGTTGTGCAACTGCAAGTACTTCAGGTGCTCCAAGAGCACCCCGCCATGTGAGTGGGTGATGGCCTTGGGCTGGCCCGTCGTGCCCGAAGAGTATAAAACCCAAATGGGATGGGCAAAGGGAAGGGGCGTAAAAGTCAATTCAGCCACACGGGTGGAAAAGATGGAAGCCATGCTTTTTTCCCCTTCTTTGCGTTCGTAATCGGCATCGGGATTCAGGTAAGGCACCCATACGAGCTTTTGTACCGAGGGCAATTGCCGGGCGATATTTTCAACGGTTTCCCTGCGGTAAAACGCCTTGCCACCGTAGGTGTAGCCATCTACGGCAACTAGGACTTTGGGCTTGATCTGTTTCAGGCGTTCCACCACACTATCCACACCGAAATCAGGCGAACAGCAAGACCAAACAGCTCCCAAGGCTGCGGTGGCTAAAAAAGCGATGGTCGCTTCAGGCGTGTTGGCCAAATAACCCGCTACACAATCCCCTGGCTCCACCCCCGCCGCCTTAAAAAAAGCAGCTAGTGAGGCGGTTTTCCGCTCCAGCTCAAACCAATCGATCTCCTGAATCCCCTTTCCCTCCCGCTGAAAGAGAATAGCGGGATGGCTGTGATCCGCTTTTAAAAAGATGTGTTCGACATAGTTTAGCTGGGCGCCTTTGAACCACTGATAGAAGGGCATGGCTTCTCCTCGCAATACCGATTCGTAGGACGCCGCAGACCGCACACCGCAATAATTCCAGATGGTTTCCCAAAAGGCAGCTGGATTTGCTGTAGACCAAGCCCATAGCGATTGATAGTCCGCAAATGTAAGCCCTTTGGAGTCGGTAAGCCATCGGCTGTACCGGTTCATATTGGATTGCGCTTTACAATCCCCGCTGGGTACCCAGCGTACTCGGGCGGTTTCTTTCATCTCGTATCGGTTCTGCAAACCGAAATTACACAATTCGCGCAAAACTGAAAAACAACCGCAAAAATGGAATCCAAAATAGAATTGTAAATTTGCCCGTCCACCTGACAGGGTCTATGGTAAACCTATCCCATATACCGAAAATTAAACACCTAGAATCGGGCAATTTTTTGCTGTTGGCAGGCCCTTGCGCCATCGAAGGCGAGGGAATGGCGCTTGAAATCGCAGCGGAAGTCACCACCCTGACCGATGTGCTAAAGATACCTTACATCTTTAAGGGGTCGTTTCGGAAAGCCAACCGATCTCGCTTGGATAGCTTTACGGGAATCGGCGATGAAAAAGCATTGAAAATCCTCGAAAAAGTATCCAAAACCTTTGACATACCTACCCTAACCGACATCCATAAGGAATCCGATGCAGCGCTGGCCGCGCCCTATGTAGAGGTGTTGCAAATTCCCGCCTTTCTGGTGCGGCAAACCGATTTGCTGGTGGCTGCAGCCCAAACCGGAAAGTTTATCAACCTTAAAAAAGGACAATTTATGAGCCCCGAAGCCATGCGATTCGCAGTGGATAAAGTAGTGCAAAGCGGAAACGAAAAGGTCGTGCTAACCGAACGGGGCACGATGTTTGGCTATCAAAATTTAATCGTGGACTTTACCGGTATCCCCACCATGAAGCGGTATGCCCCTACGGTTTTAGACGTCACGCATGGCTTACAACAACCCAACCTGAGCGCCGGCGTTACGGGTGGACGGCCCCAATTGATAGAGACGCTCGCGAGAAGTGGCATTGCTGCAGGTGTAGACGGCATCTTTATCGAAACCCACCCCGACCCCGCTGCAGCCCAATCCGACGGCGCCAACATGCTAAATCTGCATGCGCTCCCCGACTTGCTCCAAAAATTAGTCGCCCTGCGCGAAACGGTAAACGGATTTTCGAGTTAAGCGCGCATTTAAAACAGGGCTTTTTGGGTTTTGTCACAATGGGTGGGTTTGAAAGGGGCCTATTTTTCGCTCCGATCGACGGCTTGAAAAGGGTATTTTTACAATGTCCTATGTGGCGCATCTGACTCCATCAGCTTTGTTTTTTCCTGTGTAAGGGCTTGAAAACCAGTCTTATTTTTTTTGCATTTGGCACTGTGGACAGTTTGAAGATGGGGGCTTATTTTTTGCGTTTGCCCTGTGTGGTGATCGGGAGCAGGCACTTGTTTTTTGTTCTGTGGGCAGCCGATAAATCTGGGTTTATCCTTTGTCTTTAACGCTTTATTGCGGCTTGAAAAGGGGTTCTTATTTTTTCGCCTTTGTTTTATGTGGGACGGTCTGAGCGGGGCCTATTATTTTTGTTCCTGTGGGGTCGGGCTGAAAAGAGATATATTTTTGGTTTTTGTCCCTGTGGGACACCTGAAAAGGGTTTTTTGGCTTTGTCACCGTGTGATTCAACCCTGTTGATTTTTATCGCATAGTCGAGTCTGAAACCCAGCCTCTTCTCTTGTGCGCATTCCGTATAGCGGCTGCAAAATCCCAATCCAATCGCCAATCGAATGTGGGTGTCTAAAAAGGGCCTTATTTTTTCGTTTTTGCGCTACCTTTTACTATATATCCCAACTCAGGGGCAGTCTGAAAAGCAGGTCTTACTTTTTGTTTTTCTCCTTTTGTGACGGTTTTAAAGCGCTATACTTACTTTTTTGTTTCTGTGTCGATTTGGAAAGGCGCATTTTCCCGTTTGGCGGTTTGAAAACGGGGTTCTTTTGTTTTTATTCCTGTGATCGGTCCCGCTGACTTATATCGTATAGCCGAACCCAAAGGATAACTTTTATTTTTTCCCTTTGTTCTTTTTGGGGTGTGAAAGTGGGTTTTTACGCTTTTATTTTTCTCTTGTGCGACGGTTTGAAAACAGGGTGTTTTTTGCTCGTAATGGAGACGATCTAAAGCCCAATCTCTTGTTCGCTCCTCGCATGGTTATAGTAGCCCGATGAAAGTATAGCACTATTTTTTGTGTTTGTCCTATGGGTTTTAGTTTAAAAGCGCGGGTTTTTATTCCCGATCGACGGCTTGAAAAAGGGTCTTATTTTTCTGGTATTTGGCCTGCATGGGATTATTCTGAGAAGGAGGCTTGCTTTTTTTCATCTCGTTGGCGTTTAGTTTAAAAAAGGAGACTTTTTTCTTCCCAATCAGCAGTTTAATATAGAGAGATGGGACTATTTTTTGTGTTTGTCTCGTGGATTTCAGTTTGAAGATTTGGCTTTACTTTTTTGTCTCTGTGCGACGGCTGAAAAAGCGGACTTATTTTTTATTCCTGTACGGTGGGTTGAAAACCCAGCATTGTCTTTTGATTTTATCCCTCTTGTATTCGCCTGTACGTAGTGGCTTGAAAAGGGGGATTGCTGTTTTATAGCACAGCAGCTGAGCCTGAGACAAACCGGGTCGTGCTACTGGATAATTGGGCTCATATGGGGTCAGGTCCACAAATGCGCTGGATAAATGCCGGCTTGAATTAAGTCCGCAATGCGCTGCTTGACACAGTCGATATCTTCGGCGTATGTCAGTCCAAACCATTCGCTGTCGGCATGCAGCGCCTTTATCTTTATACCGGCTTCGCCAATGGCGCGGTTGTAAATGGTGGAGAGGTAAAATTCGGCGTTTTTACGCTGCGCATTTTCTTTGAGAAATGCTTTGAAACAGGCTTCTGCTCGATCCAAAATGACCGGTGTGCCCCCCCATAAATTCATTGAAACAGGTGTGCCCTTTGGTATTTCTATCCTGCCGCTCGACCCCTGATAGCTTATTTCGCCATTCACCGCCTCCACTTTTTCCCGTTCCGCAATGCCCGCTAGGTACCCGTTCTGCACATGGCATGTACCTCGGGAGACGGCGCCAAATCTCGAGAGGGTTTTTTCCACCGGATACGTGACCAAAGCGCCAGGGGCAGTCCCGGGATTTTGCAAGTATTCGGCCAGGGTTGTAATGGCTTCTCTACCGTAAAAATCATCTGCGTTGACAACGCCAAAGGGTTCTTGGACCACTTCGCGAGCAACCCAAAGCGCATGGCCTGTCCCCCAGGGCTTTTCTCGTCCTGCAATACGCCAGCTTCCCGCTGGCAGTACATCTATTTCCTGATGCACCAGCGCGATGGGAATGCGCTTGGCCAGGTCTTGAAAAACGCCATGCGATTCTTGGGAAATTCTTTTTCGTATGATGAAAACCACTTGGCTAAAACCGGCCCGTAGGGCGTCATATAGGGTGTATTCGAGTAGTTTCTCGCCATGGGGACCAACGGGTATAAATTGCTTTAAGCCACCGAAACGACTGCCTCTGCCAGCAGCTAAAACGATTAATGACACGCCTCTCTTCATCGTGGGGTAATTTAAACGGCCAAAGGTAAGCCGCTCGACAAAGATTTGAAAGATAAAAAACTATCTCCGGTTGGCCGTGATACAAAACCCATATGTCCTGGGATCACCTGCGGTGGGGGTAGCACAGGGGTTACAACGGTGAAATCGCTTCTCTTTTGCTGGAAGGTAAACCGAAGTACAAGTGGCTTTGCGGCGCATTACCCCGTAATACGGGCAGGTACATATTTGATGCGCACCTTTTCCCCGAATGCTGAGTCCGATGAACACAAAAACCCAATTTTTAACTCGGAGTAGGTGAAAAATGCTGGAGTCCCGCGCGAAGCACAAGGCCCTGAGAAGGGCAGAAAGTGTAATTTTGCGCCATGAGACAAGTGCACCTTCAAGATTTGGGGTTGTGCGATTACAAAGAAGCGTGGGATTATCAGGAAAAAATTTTTCAAAATACAATCCGTGAAAAGATGGCGCGCCGGCAGGCGAGAAACCCGGAGGCGATTGCGACAAAAGACCACTTGCTGCTCGTAGAGCACCCCCATGTATATACCTTAGGCAAAAGTGGGCACATGGCTCATTTACTCGCGAATAAGGACGAGCTCGTCGAGGTCGGGGTCGCGTTTTATAAGACTAACCGCGGCGGGGATATCACCTATCACGGTCCCGGACAGTTGGTGGCTTATCCCATCTTGGATTTGGATCATTTTTTCACCGATATACACAAATACCTGCGCTATTTGGAAGACATTATCATCCAAATTCTATCCGGTTATGGGCTTCGAGGGATGCGCTCCAAAGGTGAAACCGGTGTTTGGTTGGATGCGGGGACGCCCTTTGCCCGCAAGATTTGCGCGATGGGTGTGCGCACCAGCCGCTGGGTGACCATGCACGGCTTGGCATTCAATATAAATGCCGACCTGGGTTACTTCGATCAGATCATTCCCTGTGGTATCGAGAACAAAGCGATAACTTCCCTACAATGTGAATTAAAACGGGAGGTCCCGATGTCCGAGGTAAAAGAAAAATTCAAAAAATGCTTTGAATCGGTCTTTGAAGTAGCCCTTATCCCCGATCAGATGCTGCTTTAGTTCCCGTAAAAGATGAGCTGTCCTTTCGCAGTGCCTACCACCACTTCTGGGTTTGCATCCCCGTCCGAATCCAAAATCACCGTTTTGCCGTCGCCGTACACCGGGAAGCTTTTGACCAATTTTCCCCGACTGTCGATTAGATAGACCTGTTTGCTTGCCCGGTCGGTTGCAGCGTAATACCGCTGCCGGCCGGCTTTACCTGTGCTCAGGTAAGCGAGGTCACCGCTTGTACGATAGGTAAAACCCTTGTTCCCCATCCGCCTCAACTCGTCACCCGATCGGAAAACCACACCCTTTCCGACCACTCGAAATCCATGCCCCGTCTTCAATTTTAAATTGGAAATGTCGGTTTTTCCGTCCGGATAAATGCTGAGGCATGCCCCCTTTGTCGTGGTGGTGATCCAATGTGGCTTTTCCCCGGGTACCAGCGCCAACGGCTGTCCGGATAGATCGTATGTCTTGGGTACTTTCACCCGAATGCGCCCGTTGCGATACAATAACAGGATTTCCCCAGCGCTGGTAGTGGCTCCGATGTAATCCTTTGTGCCGATTCGGAAGTGATGCGGTGCTGAGTCGATGTAGCCTTTGACGGGTTTAAAATGAAACCCGGACACCTTTTTGCCCGCCTGGTTGTACAATCCAAAGTTTTTGCCCTCGGGGATGAGCAGGCGGTAATTTCGGCTTTTGTCGTAATCGAAAAGCCCCATGGGCGCAGAAGCCCGTTTTTGTAAAGCGATGGGAAACGGTTTGACATCCTTGCCGTTTCGAGCCACCACGTATAGGTGTGTTGCGGTATTAAAGACCATTTGAATCTTGCCGTTTTTATATATATCTATTTCGTGAATGCCACCCATAATCTTTTCGGATAAGCGCTTCTGCCACAATATATCGCCTTTGCTATCGATTAGATAAAGGGTATTTTTCCCGTCTTGCAATGCGATTTCCATTTGCCGAGTCCTATAGTTGGTGAAAGCAAAGGGCCCGCACACTATGGGGGCACCCAATTCCAAAGTCCACAGCGGTTCCACATTTTTGCGCGCCGCTTGGCCGTTTTTTAAAACCGCTGTGAGCACCGCTTGTTCACCGTTGAAGTTCAATTGCAAGCCAAAAAATCGAATCTGTCCCATACCCCGCTGTCGCAAAAGGTTTTTCCGAGCTCGCTTCGAGAGCAAGGGTGCGATGAATCGCAGCCCCCCCGGGTTTTGTGCGAATAGAAAAACCTGGCATTGGGTTGCAAAAGCATCTCTGAATTGCAGTATTTCATCCGAACTGCCCAGGGTTTTGTGGTTGTACAATTGGGTGATCAAATTTTTTAAGACAACTGTACTCCCTGAGAAAACCACGGCATTTCTACCGATGAAGTAATGGGGATTGGCCATGGAGAAAGCCTTTCCAAAAGTATAGTCCAAGAGTTTCGGATTGTTCAGTTTACACAGTTTGTATCCGCGGTAGGTCTGCGAGACCTCGCTGTGGGCAGCGAGCTTTTCCGCCGCCTCATCCGGTTCGTCAGTCGGTAGGATCAGGTTGTTTTGTACGGTGTTTTTTTCAAAGGTATAAAAGTTTACAAAGCCATTTGATACCCACGAAAAGAGGTCTTCTGGGACAATCCCCCATTTGCTAAGGGTGTCCCGGTTTCGCTTCAAGGCATTTTTTTGATTCCAGTAGCCCTTCAGATTTTGATAGTAAGCTGCGTAATCCGAAATGGCGTAAAATACGTAAGCCGCTGCATAGGCGGGGATCCATTTTCTCGCATAGTCGGCATGGGCAGGCACCCCTTTGAAACGGTTGAGGAATCTCGGCAAACTGTCCTTCACCTGCAACACGCCGCTTATATTCCAGCGATCTCTCTTGAAATCCACGTCCAAAGCAGCCCAATCGGCTAGGTTTTGTAGCTGGCTCCCCCCGTATTTTTCAAAGCAGTTGCGCAAGAGGGAATCGCTTTCCCCAATGGATATAAATACATTTATATCAGCGCTGTTGCTCTTGGTTTGGTATAAAAATGCAAAATCGGGTTGTTTCAATAGTGAAGTATCCGAGTCGAGCTGGCGGATGCCCTCTTCGACCAGCAATTTGGAGCTGCTGAAGAGGAATACATTTCGATACAGCGAAAAGTACAGATCGGGATTTTTTCCAATTGACCGGCCTGTGAATAATTTTTTACCATCGTATCGGTAGCTCGAAAACCGGTATCGCCCCGACAGGTTTTTAACCAGCGAATCCGACTGTATTTTACCCGCGGATGTATAAAAGATGAGCGTCGAGGACCTTACGCCGTTTTCACCAGCACATATGACAAACCGCCTGTCGGCTCGCACCAGACCCTGAGAAGCCTTGCAAATCACTTCCAACCAATCGCGGCTTTTTTTCAGCGCCTTGCCCATATCGAGTCCTTTGATAGACTGCCACAATTCGGATTCCCCCAGGCTGGTGTAAGCCGCCTCGAGATTGGCTGTTTCGATGATGAGTGCGCTGTGTATGGATGCTGCCTCGATGAGCGCACCGCGTTGCAACGCCTTTTTCCCCCTCGTGCAGCCGTTGGTGAAAACAGCTAAAATAAGGGGTAGAAAGCAGCGACTAAGCCCTTTGCTAGACATGGGTTTTTTTGACAAATGTAAGGTTTGAATTCGGAGGGGGTATTATTTTTTGCTGTTACCCCATGGACCGGCCTTTATTTTTTTGCATTGCCGCCGCTTTGTCCACTTTTTTGAAATCGGACCGTACAAATGGGACCTCTAAAATCCCCTTCAGCTTTCATTAGGACAATCGAAGATACGATGTATTTTTGCTATAAACTCCAATTCGATGAAAAATAGACCCTGTTTGGTTTTATCGTTTAGTAGCAGTTGGCTCTTCAGATG
>JBAJNK010000060.1:0-7274 GCA_036881805.1 Flavobacteriales bacterium | reverse complement strand
GCTGTTTCCCCGTGCGTGGTGGTTCGATAGGCGGGGCTTTCGTCCCTGTGGAACGTCTGAAAAAGAGGCCTTTTTTTGATATTTGTATGTGCATGGCGGTTTGAAAAAGCGGGTTATTTTCGAGGCCTTGTCCCTGTTTGGCAGAGAAAGGGGCTTTCTTTGATATTTGTGTGTGCACAGCGATTTAAAAAGGCGTATTTTTTGGTGTTTGTTCGCTCGTAGTGGTTTAAAAGAGGGGTGAGTGGTTTCGTCCCTGTGGGGTGGCTTGAAAACGCAGCTTTGTTTTTTTCTCCTACCCTATGTGGCAGCTTAAAGGGGGTGGACTTGTTTTTTTGCCCTTACCCTTATAGGGGGACTAAGAGGACGCTTTTTTAGGTATTTGCATGTGCGCAGCGGTTTAAAATGAGGCTTATTTTTTGCTTTTGGCCTTAATTATGGCAATTTGAAAAGGAATTTATTTCTCCAATCCCGTTTGGCAGTTTAAAAAGAAGGATTTATTTTTTCGTTTTTGTCCATGCGCGACGGTTTAAAAGTGGCAGGTTGTTTTTTGCCTGTACACCGTCTGCTATGCGTAACTTTGCAACCTATGAATAGCAGCTATAGCGCGATAATCGAACAGCTTAAAGCCCAGCGATATGCACCCATTTACCTGCTGATGGGTGAGGAGCCTTACTTTATCGATTCGATTTCAAACCATATCGCAGACTGCGTTTTGACGGAGTCGCAACAGGGTTTTAACCGGACTGTTTTGTACGGCGGTGAAACCACCGTCGATGCCATTGTTGAAAATGCCAAGCGCTACCCAGTCCGATCCGATTATCAGCTCGTGATCGTACGCGAGGCGCAACAGCTGTCCAGTTCGATTGAACGCCTGAGTGCTTATGCCGAAAATCCGCTGGCTTCCACCCTTTTGGTGCTGGATTATAAGTATAAAAAGCTGGATGCGAGAAAGAAACTATACAAACTCATCGAACAGAATGGTGTCGTATTCGAGTCAAAACGCCTGTATGAAGATAAGATTCCAGCTTGGATTGCTTCCGAGCTACGAGCTAAGGGATACACCATTGGTGAAAAAGCCAGCCATCTGCTGGGCGAATTTTTGGGCTCGGACCTATCTCGAATCGCTAGCGAACTGTGTAAATTGGCGTTGGTCGTTCCCAAAGGTCAAAGAATTACGGCAGAAATAGTCGAACGCAACATAGGGATCAGCAAGGATTACAACAACTTTGAACTGCTCAAAGCACTCGGTAGCCGGGATCTGCGGAAAGCCAATCAAATCGTCAATTACTTCGGTGCCAATCCAAAAAATAACCCCATCGCCATTACCCTTAACCTGTTGTATCATTTTTTTACCAATCTGATCACCTATCACACAGAGCGGGATAAGTCGGCACAACACATTTCCAATAAGTTGGGAGTCAGCCGTTTTTTTGTGGGGGATTACCGAATAGCGAGCCAAAATTATCATTTGAAGAAAGCCGTCCAATGCATTTCGTATATTCGAGAGGCCGATGCGCGATCAAAAGGCGTTGGTGCGGTTGCCAGTCATTTGGGTATATTGAGAGAATTAACGTTTAAACTGCTGCATTGAGCCACGCCTTTCGGGTTTTTAAAAATTAAACTATTTTATGTAAAATAATGATGTATAGCATATAAAAATATAAACGTTTTATGACTGATCGAATCGAAGAGATAACATGTGCGATCATAGGCTCGGGTCCTGCTGGATACACAGCCGCTATTTACGCCGCCCGTGCGGATTTACACCCCGTGATGTACACGGGTATGGCGCCCGGGGGCCAGTTGACCACGACTACAGAGGTGGATAATTTCCCCGGTTATCCGTCGGGTGTACAAGGACCTGTGCTGATGGAAGATTTGCGCAGCCAGGCAGAGCGCTTTGGTACCGATGTGCGATTGACTTCGGTAACCGCTGTAGCGTTTTCCAAAGAAAGGGGGGGATGGCACAAACTCGTCATCGATGGGGGCGGGGCGATTCGTGCCCGTTCGGTCATTATCGGTACCGGTGCTTCGGCCAAATATTTGGGACTGGAATCTGAAAAGCGCTTGCTCGGTAATGGGGTTTCCGCCTGTGCCACCTGTGATGGATTCTTTTTTAAAGGCCAGCGCGTAGCCGTTGTGGGCGGTGGTGATTCTGCGGTTGAAGAGGCTACTTATTTGGCTAAGCTCTGCCGGGTCGTCTATTTATTGATACGAAAAGGCCGCTTTAGAGCGAGTAAAGCCATGCAGCACAGGGCGGAAAATACGGAAAATCTAAAGGTGTTGTTCCATACCGAATTGCGAGAAGTTTTGGGCGAGCAGGTGGTTACCGGTATTGAAGTCTTTCACAACGAGACGGGAAAAGTGCGGCAGATCGAACTGGAAGGCGTGTTTCTCGCCATTGGCCACAGGCCCAACACAGCTATTTTTAAGGGGCAGCTGGAAATGGATCCGCTCGGTTATTTGGTCGCCGAGCCCGATTCGACGCGAACTGCATTGCCCGGCGTTTTCGCTGCAGGCGATGTGAGGGATAAGGTGTACAGGCAAGCGGTCACGGCAGCTGGATCGGGTTGTATGGCTGCTTTGGATGCTGAAAAATATTTGGCTTCGGTTGCAGACCCGATGCGAGTGGGATAAGGTGTTTCGCCCGCGCCCCATATATGATTGAAGTGAGCAGCTGTTCAATTCCGCCTTCTCTTTGTCGCCCAATCATATCTGACTTTGTTTTTCTTATTCCCCTATGCCTGGCAGTTTGAAAAAGCGGGCTTGTTTTTTGGTTTTGTGCGGGTTTAAAAAGAATGGATATTCCTTCGTTTCCAATTGATGGCCTGGCGGAAAGGCTTGTTTTTTATTCCCGGTGGATGGCTCGAACAAGGGGATATTTTTTGTCATTGTGGGCGGAGATAATCTGAGATTCCAGTCTTATCTTTTTGTCTTTACCACAACGGTTTGATTTAAAGAGATGTTCTTATCTTTTGTCTGTTGAAAGGATTTGAAAAAGCGGGCTTGTTTTTGGCGTCTTTCTCCTCGTGTCGGTTTGTTCCCTTTCTTTTTTCTAAGGCTTTGAAAAAGATGGGTTTTTTTGCTCCTACAACGGTTTGGCAAGTCGGCCTTATCTCTGTTTTTATTCCCGTTTGGCGGTTTAAAAAATGGGGCTTATTTTTTGTTTTTGTCTTCTTTGGGTCGGTTTGAAAAGGGGGTTATTTCTCGTTCCCGGTTGGGGGTTTAAAGAATGGGGGCTTGTATTTTGTTTTTGTCCTTTTGAGGCGGCTTATTTTCCATCCTTGTGGGGGTGGACTGAAAAGGAGACTTATCCCTTGGTTCGGTTTAAAAGACGGGTTTTTTGTTCCCGGTTGGTGAGCGGCTTAAAAATGGGGTTTATTTCTCGTTTTACAGCTTAAAAAGTCGGGCTTTTTTGGTTTTATCCTGTGGGGTCGGGGTGAAAAGAGATTTGTTTTTTGTATTCACCTATGCGCAGCGGTTTGAAAAGCGGGGTACGCTTTTTTGGTTTTTGCACTTTTGTAATGTTTTGAAAAAGAGGGCCTTTATTTTTTTGCATTTATTGCGCATAACAGTTTAAAAAGCGGGATTTGTTTTTTGACTTTTATCCTTATGGGGCGGCTTGGAAGGATAGCTCACTTTTTTGTCCCTGTGCTGTATTCGGGTTAGAAAAGCCCGATCATGCTGTAAATCAAAGGGAATCAGTCTAAAGCGAGAACTCGTTTTTATCTCCGCATGGCTATAGTAGCCCGATGAAAGTCCAGCCCTGTTTTTCGTGTTTGTCTGTGCTGTGTTCCAGCGGCACTGCTTGGGTAGTCGTCTAAAAAAGCGGGGTCTTTTTTGTCCTTTTGTGCCGGGTTGAAAGGCGGGGTTTATTTTTCGTCCCGATGGGACGCCTGAAAAGGGGATTTGTTTTTTATCCCCGGTTGGGGGTTTAAAACCCGAGCTTATTTTTTTGCGCTTGTCTGTGCTGGGTTCCAATTGTAAAAGTCCGATCACGGCCTCAATCCATTGGGGAGCGCCTGAAAAGCGCTTATTTTTTGGGTTTTCTCCCATGTGAGATAGCGCCTATACAGCTGACTTATTTTTTCCCTGTGTTCAATGCCGCTGTCTTTTATCGCGGGGCCAAGTCTAATCCGCTGGCCTGATTCTTGTTTTTGTGATGTTTTGAGCGGGGCTTTTCTTCCTGTTGGACGTTTGAAACTGATCTTATTTTTCATGCTTATGCTATATGAGAAGGTCTAAAACACAACTTTATTTTTTGGTATTTGTCCGCTGGGGGACAGCCTGATGGGGTGGTCTTGTTTTTTACTCTCGTCTCTATGGGGTTAACTGAAAATCCAGCCTTATCTTTTGTGTTCGCCACTGTGAAGTGAGTCTAAAAGGCGGGCTTTATTTTTTACCCTGTGGTTGGATAGCCTGATCGCGCAGCCGTGTTTTTTGGTTTTGCTTCTAGGGGATTACCTGAAAAGCCAGCTTTTACCTTTTTGATTTCGACCTTTTGTGGGGATTTGGAAATCCGGTCTCACGCCTTGTTTTTGGCCTTTTGTAACGGTGTGAGAAAGCAGATTTGCTCTTTTGTTGTAGATTCTAGGGATAGCCTGTCCGACAGCCTTTATTTTTACTTTTATGGCGGTAAGGGCGCTCAGGTGTTTTCCGATTCCGAGTCGGTTTCTTCGCCTCCTGCATCGGCTTCCACACCCATCGACATGGCAGCTCTTGATCGGCGTACGGCTACGACTACTGCGTTATCCGGATGCAGCAGTTTGTAATTTCCAACACCCTGTAATTCGGTTACGTATTTCCGGTCTCCAATGCGCATGGGCGTGATATCGATTTCGACTGCTGTGGGCATTTCTTTGGGGATCGCGCGTATCTTTAGGCGACGCATATAGAGGCTCAGGGAGCCGCCAGCCGTGACGCCGCGTGAGCGGCCGGTTAAACGCACCGGAATAGACATACATATAGGTCTGTCGGCTTGCAACAGATAAAAATCGGCGTGTAAAATGGCATCCGTTACCGGGTGAAACTGCACATCTTGCAGTATGGCCTCATGGCGCGCACCATCTTCGAGCTGGACATTTACGAAATGGGCATCCGGCGTGTAGACCAGGCCTTTGAAACCGAGTTGATCAGTAGCAAAATGGATGGGTTCACCAGCCCCGTACATAACACAAGGAACCTTTTCAGCCTTGCGCAGGGCGCGTGTGGCTGCTTTACCCAGGCGCGCTCTTTTTTTACCTTGAATCCGTATCGTTTTCATGGGTTTTTATTATATGATGAAATTGGGGCTGATCGACGTATAGTTGTGTACGCTTTTCATCACCTGGGCAAAAAGCGGGGCGCAAGATAGCACTTTTATCTTAGATGAAGCTGTCTGTATGGGAATCGTATCCGTTACGATTAGCTGCACCAGGGCTGAATGTGCTATGCGTTCCATCGCATTTCCAGATAACAGGGAATGCGTGCAGACAGCACTGACGCTTCTGACACCCTTTTCAGCCATCATATCAGCCGCTTTGGTCAAGGTGCCAGCGGTATCCACCATATCGTCCACTACGATCGCGTTTTTACCTTTGACATCTCCGATGAGCATCATTTTGCCTACCTCATTGGCGCGCTTGCGCTCCTTGTAACAAATGACGACATCGCAGTCTAAAAATTTGGCATAGTTGTGCGCGCGTTTGGCTCCCCCCATATCCGGTGATGCAATCACTAAGTCTTGGATCCCTAGGCTTTTGATATAGGGAAGAAAAATGGATGAACTATACAGGTGGTCGACGGGAATTTCAAAAAATCCCTGTATTTGGTCGGCGTGTAAATCCATGGTCATCAGCCTGGTAGCCCCAGCAGTAGCGATTAGACTGGCGACCAACTTGGCAGCTATGGGAACACGGGGTTTGTCTTTTCGGTCTTGTCGTGCCCAACCGTAGTACGGTACGACGACGGTTATCTTTTGAGCCGAAGCGCGTTTGGCCGCATCGATGAGCAGCAGCAGCTCCATTAGATTGTCTTGCGGTGGAAAGGTAGAACCGATGATAAAAGCGCGGCAACCGCGTACGGATTCCTCAAAGGAGGGTTTAAATTCCCCGTCGCTGTATTCGTCAAGGGCAATTTCAGCTAAGGGCTTGCCATAGTTTTCCGCGATTTTTTTGCCTAGATATCGGCTGGCTCGGGTACAGAAGATTTTCACTTCTTCAGACATGATGCGTCTTTTGCATTTTTGCAACCTCGGTACAAAGGTAAGAAAAAGGCCCTAGTATGCCTTGTGGCGGCAAATCTCGGATTCAAAGTTCTTTTTTGGTACTTTTGTCGCCGCCTTTGCCCGGGTGGCGGAACTGGTAGACGCGCTGGACTCAAAATCCAGTTCTGGCAACGGAATGCGGGTTCGATTCCCGCCCCGGGTACAAAGACTTTCGAGTCGCTCCAATTGGAGTAGCCTTTGCCCGGTCTCTGTGGAGAAGTGGTTTTTATCTCGTGCAGCGTTTTGAAAAAAGGGAGGTGTTTTTTGCGCCTGTGGGTGATAGTTTGAAAAGAGAGCTCTTACCGCTGCCGATGTTTGTCTCTGCGGGACGGTTTGAAAGCCCAGCATTGCGCTATCTATATCTATCCCGTTTTGGCAGTTTGAAAAGGCAGATATTTTTCAATATTTGTCCGGTGTGGTGGTTTTAAAAAGACGGGTTTTATTTTTTGAGTTTGCCCCTGTGTGGTGATTGGGAGAAGGCGCTTGTTTCCGCTTGGCAGTTTGAAAAGGCAGACTTACCTCCTTTGCTCTTGTCCTTGTGTGGTGATTTGAAAAGGGAACTTATTTTTTTGACTTTGATTTCTTGTGCATTTGTACTGTATGGCAGCTTAAAAAGGGGTTTTTGGTGTTTATCCACAGCGGGTTAATCTAAGGGTTGGCTTTGTTTTTTTGTTTCCGCTTGGCAGTCTAAAGAGCCGGCCTTATTTTTTTCGCTCTTGTTTTATGTGGAACGGTCTGAAAGGGGGTATTTTTTTGTATTTGTATGTGCGCGGCGGCTTAAAAAGAAGATTTGTCTTTGGGTTTGTCTGCGCTGTGTGTCGATTTGAAAAGGAGGCATTTTCTCGTTTGGCAGCTTGAAAAAGGGACTTTTTTTGGTTTTGACCTTTTGGCTTGAAAAGCAGGACTTATTTTTTGTTTCTTTACTGTGTTGTGGTTGCAAAATCCCAATTGCGTTGTCAGTCATATGGGCTCGGTCTGGAAAGTGGGCTATTTTTTTGTCGTTTGTCTTTGTCCTGTGGGAGTCGATCTG
>JBAJNK010000059.1:0-6536 GCA_036881805.1 Flavobacteriales bacterium | reverse complement strand
CGAAGAGGATGGCCGTCACCCCTTTTTTTTGGAATTCCGGTTTGACGCCAATCAGGTACAAGTCTGCCCGGTTATTTTTTCGATGGGCGCGCAATAGGTGGACAAAACCCAATGGAAATAACTGCCCTTTGGCGCTTTGTAGGGCTTTTGAATAGGAGGGCATGGTGATGGCAAAGGCGATCATCGCATCGCTTTCATCACGGATGGCGGCGATGTAATCCAGGTGGATCAACCGGATAAATTTTTGGATGTAATACTGTTTTTGCCTTTCGGAAATCGGCACATAAGCGCGCAAGCTGCGGTATGTTTCATCCAATAAATCGAAGAGCTCATCCGCATGTTGGGCCAGTTCTTTTTTCGATTGGAACCTGAGGATTTTCAACCGGTATTTCGACTGGATTAAGCGGGCAAACCGCTGCATTTTTTCGGGGATTCGCGCGGGCACTTTTATGGTGTATTCCACCCATTCCGTCGCTTTTTCAAATCCCAAATCCAGTAGGTGTTGTAGGTAATACGGGTGGTTGTATCCGGTTGCCAGGGTGGAGACCGATTCAAAACCTCGGGTCAGCAAACCGGCTTTATCTAAGTTGGAGCGGCCGAGGGGGCCTTCTAAAAAGCTGAGTTTTTTCGCCTTGGCTATCTTTTGCACCTCATCGATCAAGGCGCGGGTCACGTCTAAGTCGTCTACCACATCAAACCAGCCGAAGCGCATTTTTTTCTCTCCCTGTTGGCGCACTTCAGTCCAGTTGATGAGGGCTGCGATGCGGCCTACCACCCCGCCGCCTTTGTAGGCCAAGAAAAAGTGCGCCTCTGCCGCATCGAATGCCGGATTTTTATCCGCATCGAGCGTTTCCCATTCACTCCGTATCAGCGGGGGTACCCAATAGGGGTTGCCTTTGTAGAGCTGGAACGGAAAGCGAATAAATGCCCGCTTATCTCTATTGGATTGTACTTTCTCGATCGTTACCATTATGGGTGATTCAGCACTGCAAATATCGAAATTATAACCCAAAGACCACTTGTGAGCTGTTAAATCGAGGCTGAAAATATTGGCGGTTTAAGCTGGATGCATATGTAAGTGATCGGCCCGTTCCTACCTGGGTTGCGCAAGTCTTTTACCGACTGGGTTCGCCTCCGATGGGTTGGCACGTTAGGAGGGGCTATTTCGTTTAGCGCTGATAGTTTTATTACTAGATCATCTCTTGTTTTTATCAATGCCTTTTCCTGTCGCCTATACGCTTTGAATAATCTGCTTCTTCTTTCTAATTCCTTTGATAGCGATTCCCTTTCCCCTTCCGGTAATTCTTCTATTTTTCTCTTTACCGCATCCAGCGGTTTACGCGCTATTTTTGCTGAATCGTACCTTTCTTCTATCTCTTTTGATAAATGTGTGCGTTGGTCCCTTAATTTTCTTCTGGTGGCGCATACATCTTGTGATGTTGGAGCTAATTCTTCACGCTTTAATTTTCCTATTATTTCATCTGCATGGGTTATTGTTTCTTCTACTTCTGCTTTTAGATTCTCCGCTTCTTCTCCCTTTTGTTGGGCTTGGTGTAATTTAATTCGGGCCTGTGTGACAGGATCGGATTTGGTGCTCGGGGTTCTGGTTCGAGTTTGGCTTGTGGCGCCTCTAGGACTAGTACCGGGTTGTTCTCCTGGGCGCGTCGTTTCGCCTGCGACTTCTTCACGGCTAGTCGTCTTGGTTTCTTCCGTGATTTCGGTCTGTTTGGTCGGGGTACCTCCCTTGGATTCAGTTGTAGTGCTACTCGTGGTTTGAGTCTTGCCGACTGCTTCACGCTTATGTGCTGAATATCCTGTGGGTGCGATTTGGTTTAGCGCTGATTGTTTTATTACTATACCATCTCTTGCTTTTGTCAATGCCTCTATCTGTTGTCTGTAATTATTGGATACGTCTTCTCTTATGCCTTCTTCTTCCACTAAAGCCGCTCCTTTTGTGTCTAGTTTTGCTTTTAGCCCTTCGTCTAGTTTTCCTTCTCTTTTTAATGCGGTTTCTATCGACTCTAGTTTACTTATTTTTACCTCTACCGCCTCCAGCGATTTACCTGCTTCTGCTACTGCGCTATATCTTTCTTCTATCTCTTTTGATAAATGTGTGCGTTGGTGCAATAATTTTCTTCTAATGTGGATTACATGGACTGATTTGGGTTTTATTTCTCTACGCTCTACTTTTCCTATTATATCATCTGCATCGGTTGTTGTTTTCTCTGCATTTGTTTTTAGCTCTTTTGCTTCCTTTCCCTTTATGTTGGCGTTGTCTAATTGATGTACGGCATCTGGGCGCGAATCGGTTATATCGTCAATACGCGCTGGATCTACTGTGGTCTTAGTTTTGCTTGTGGTGCCTTTGCTACTAGTCGTTGTGGTTTCTGTGGTTCGGGTTTCACCAGTGATTTCGGATGAACCTTCTCCTTCGGTATGTTTTTTTGTGGGTTTAGTTTCGACTTGGGCGCTTCCAAGTTCTGATTTACCTTTTTTGACCGATTGACCCGCACCGGAAAGATCAAAACCGGTTTTACCTAAATCCTTGGCCTGTTTCGCCTGTTCGCATATAGCTTTTTTGTCTGGATCAGACATCGATTCGCAAGCCTGTTGCTCAGACTGATCGACGGCCTCTTCTTTTGCTTCTTCTTTTGCTTCTTCTACAATCTTTTTTGTAATAGACTCTTCTTCTTCGCTGGAGGGTGGATCCTCTTTACTAGGGGTTTCTTCCTCGCTGGAGGACGAAATTTCTTTACTAGGAGTTCTTTCGGTCATTTCCACCGTTTGAGAGCCAACTCCTACTACTTTTTTTGTGTCTTTTACTTTTTTAATACCATACCCAAAGGCTGTTGCTGTGCTTACTACGACTGTTGTGGTACCACCAGCAGTTACCGCTTTGTCGCTGCCACCGCCCTTGTCGCCGGTACCATCTTTGCATTGTTCTGCAATCGGGTCGTAATCGCTACAAATCTGTTTGTCGTCGTCGTCATAGGTGGAGATAATCGCCTCGGGGGTTGTGCGCTTTACGTCTTTGAATTCCTCGTGATTTTCTGAAAATTCGTGTACCCGTAAAGTCCGCAATTGATGTGGTGTCCCTTCCCCCCCGTAGATTTGGAGTTTCTCATCGTCCGCCTCCTTTTTGAGTTTTCTTATGTCCAGTTCGGTGAGGGGGTTGTTTTGGCAGTAGAGCTCGTTCAAGTCGGTATTTTGGCTTAAATCCAGGCGCGTTAATTTGTTTCCACTGCAATCCAATACCCTCAGATTGTTGCTCAACGTTAAATCGGTCAATTGATTCTCGGCGCAGTGCAGAGATGTCGCGGATTTGTTTGGGCTGATATCGAGCACCTTTAGTTTATTTCTTTGGCAGTATAGCGTTTCCAGCTGTTCCTGCGATTCCAGCTTTAATTCCGTCAGCTGATTGGAAGAACAGGATAAATACGTCAACTTCTCATTTTTAGCTAACTTTAATTCTCCCAATTGGTTGTCATCGCATTTCAAGGTTTTCAAACCCGTGAAGCACTCAATGCCCTGTAGGGAAGGGATCTGCCTGCCGTGTACGTCGATTTGTTCGGCTTCTAATACGCTTGGATTTGAGGGGTCCATCCATCGGCCGAAAAAAGCCGCTTTAAATCGACTGATTAAATACGTCCTGAAGTTTTTGTCGGGAATGCGTACAAAGCGAGAGTAGTCTACTTGATACTCCGCTGCAACATCGTCGGCAGGTAGTACTTCTAGGGAAAGCGTTTGTAAGGGATGCCCTCGCACCACCTCAAAGGAGATGGGTAAAGGCGTGTTTACGTATTGTGCCAGCTCGCTGCCTCGATCAGGCGTAGCTAGGTCTTGATCATCGATTGTTACGACACAGCTTTCAATCGTATAAGACCGATCGGGCATTACACTCAAATACGCTGAAGCGCGGTGTCCGCTACCGTCGGCAAAGAGCTGTAGGGCTTTGTGGTCGTAAATCGCATCTTCACCGTCTTTGATCGTCACGACTGCGACAGTTGAACTGGCTTCTCCTCGGGTTCCATTACGCGCTACCGCATGGTTCAAAGCGCTTGTTTTTAAGTCCACCGTCAAGCGCAGTTGCTCGGTTCCCCCCATTGCCAAGTCGTCTTCTCGGCAAGCGGACAAGAGGAGCAAAGCGGTATATAGCAGCAGGAACCGTCTCACAGTTGTGAATCATTTTTAATGGCTAGAAGCAGGAGTTACAGCTTTTTTTAACTTCGAATCAATGGATTGATCTATTATCCACTCTTTCTGGTATTCGTTGGTTCGCTGTCCGCCTTTTTTAGATAAACCTGCCAAACGTTTAGCGCTCCTTTAAAACCTTTCAATTCTTCCATCTTTTTGTTCGTGGAATACGATTCATAGCCATCCGCTGTAATCTTGATAAAGAATTTGCCATACGTTTCAGGAAAGAGTATGCCATGGGTGCCGGCTTCCAAATCATAATCGAAAAATACCCTTTTCTTTACCTTCTTTAAATCCTCACTTTTTTCTTGTTTCATCCAGGATGAACTTAGGTATAGGTGTGAATCGATAAGATCCCAGGTGTCGTCATCAAAAACAGCTAGTTCAAATCTTGAAAGCGGCACCACATGAAATAAAAGACTGGAATACCCATATTGTCCGAGTATATCCAGATCGTCATCTCCCGAATCTGTATAAGGCAATACATCTACGTTAACTTGCTTCTTTTCGTTACTTGTAGTAACTGTAAATTGTAAGGGAAGTGCTTGGGACACATATTTTTCCACTTTACTACCCGTTTTAGGTACGAGATAGATCGTCTGATTCGCATCGTTTTTTGCCAAAAACTTCGTGACGAAATAAGTGCCTGGATCTAAGGATAATGATTGTGAAAGTTTTGTAGCGTCGCATGTCAAAGTCGTATCCACTATTTTTTGATCTCCCTTATTAATGGCTATTTCTATTTGAGTCGGACGCTGCGCACCCATCTCTGTTTCTTCCGATGTCGATTCGTTCACCATTGCTATTCCTGGATTTCCATTGGCTTGAGCAACCATCGGTAATCGCTTAACATTCATTTGAAAGCGCAATGCGGAGCTTAAATACGGCTCATCTTTTTGACAGGCGGTTAACAAGGCGAGCCCCATCACCAATCTAACTAAATTTTTCATAATTTTCTTTTTTATCGATTTTAATTATTAACTTTACGGTATACTCGCAAGAAGTGTGCCAAAGCACACAAGAGCGGTATCACAGGTGGTGGTCGATAAAGCGGTATACCCCCAGCCGATCTGTATATCCGCGCTTTATGGGTTACATTGCTTTTAACTCGCAGCATTCAATTGGGTTCCTTGAAGGTTATTCCGGTGCGGCTTTTCTCTAGTCTGTTTGAGATAAACATTCCAAACATTTGGATATACCCGTGCCTTTAATTCTTTCAGCGTCTTTGTTTGCACCATCGTTTGGTGGCCTGACGCTGAAATCCGGATGTAAAAATCCCCATACGTTTCAGGAATGAGAATGCGCCAGATTCCGGCCTTATAATGACGATTATCGATGAATACTCTTTTGGCTGTCTGCTTTGTACTGCCATCTCTTGGGTCTCTCGCGGTGCTTGCGGATAGGGTTAGGTAAAAGTCGATAAGCGCCTGGGTTTCGCCATCCAAAACAGCTAGGTGAAAATGTGAAATCGGCACGATATGAACTGAAAAATCCGTATGTCCAAATTCTCGACTTCCCCTACCGTTTGCAGGAATCACATCCACCCTGGCTCGTCGCATGCTTTTAGCAGCAATGGTAAACGCTAAAGGAAGGGGTTGAGACACGAATTGACTCATACTGCTGCCCTTCTCAGGTGCTGTATAGATCGTTGTATTACTGCTGTTTTTTGCCAAAAAATTAGTGATGAAATAAGTGCCCGGAGCCAAGTATAATGGTCCCGAAATATTACGTGTTTCGTCATATGTCAAAGTCGTATCTATTGTGGCAGCACTTCCATCTGAGATGCTTATTTGTATTTTAACCACAGTCGGATCGTCCGTTGTGGTTGTCTCTGTTTCTTCTCTTGCTGTTGGGCTCGCCGTTTTTGCGACTCGCTGTTCCGCTTGACCTGTTATCTGTGCGCCTTTATCTGCATGGGTTTGGTTTGCAATCCCTACCTCCTGAGCACGCGGTATCTCCTGAACGTGAATTGAAAAACGCAATGCAGCGCTCAATTGCTGTTCGTCTCTTTGACACGCTGTTAATAATAAGGCATACCCCATCCATAATCCCAATGGTTTTCGCTTTATTTTGTCGATTGATTTCATAAGTATGATTAATTATATAAAAACACAAAAAGAAATACTATATGGTATACCTATTGTGGTGGGTGATCGATTGTTTATGCAAAGTTTTGCGCGATGATATGAATTCCGCTGGGGAAAGTGGAACTGCGGCAAATGGGAATACCAAACAGATTATTTTTACGCTGATAATCAGCCTATTAATCGGCTCGGGTTGTTGTTGAAATATAACGACCCAGTTCCTATGTCCGTTCTCGTGGTGGCAAAGCCAAAACTGGT
>JBAJNK010000058.1:0-7211 GCA_036881805.1 Flavobacteriales bacterium | reverse complement strand
TCGGCTTGCCGACCAACGGACTCCACTGTTTAACACGGGAAAACAGCCCTTTTACCTTAACGCCCAATCCGCCGTGACCCAGAGAATCCCATAACCCTTTTATATCCTTTATGCCATCGATCGGCTTGCCGACCGACGGATTCCACTGTTTAAAATGGGACAAAAGCCCGGTTATCTCAGTGCCCAATCCGCCGTGACCCAGAGAATCCCAGACGGTTTTTACATCCTTTATACTATCGATCGGCTTGCCGACCAACGGATTCCACTGTTTAAAATGGGACAAAAGCCCTTTTACCTTAACGCCCAATCCGCCGTGACCTGAGGAATTCCATATCGTTTTTACATGCTTTGCATCGCTGAACAGCTTCTCGATGCGCTGAGCCCATGGCTTTAAACGGCTATACCAGTTTTTTACTTTGGCAACCGTATGGGCAATTGCAAGCAGCTTACTATCCATAAGGCCTGACGTAGAAAGTAGTCGATTAAAACGCTTTGCGCTGCTCTCAGTTGACATAATTCGGTCGTTCTCTATTTGGGTTGCGGACTGGATACATACTTTTTTCCCCTACTTTGAAGATGGCTATTTAACGGATTGGATGCGCTGCCTCATTTCGGGCTTCCTTTTGCCTGATGTCCTTTAACTGGGCTATCTTTTCTATCCATTCTGCGTCGGTCAGTCGGTGCGGATCGATACCGAGGTAATATGCCAGGACGGTATCCATATAGCTGATCCAATTGGATTCGGGACTGCCATCCGAATCCGCTAGCGCTTTTTTAGCTCGGCTTCCTTTATTTGAATCAATTCATCCAATTTGCTGCTGACGGCTAGGAAGAGGCTGTCGTCGGTCTGGATCGCTTCGTCCCCGGCGAGCCAGCAATTTCTTAGAATCACTTCCGCAAAGCCCAGGGGATTGGTCTGTGCCTGAGCCATGGCATAGCTAAGGGTTTTTCGATCGGGCTTTTTCAGGTAAGCTCGATGGCCGTCCACTTCCACTTCAAACACATCACCGTGCTCAGCTTTCCACTGTCGGATTTGTTCTGGGGTTATCGCTTCCATCTATTGATCGTATTTAACATCGAGGATTAAGCCGGGGATCGACACTTCCATATGGGCATCCCCTTGCTTGAGTGCTTTGGTGTTTTCAGTCGGGCAGAACCCCTTCCAGATATCGGTCACAATTCGGTAACTGCCCTTAGGCGCATAGGATACGACTACATCGAATTTCATCAGGGTTATATCCGCGTCGGGTGCTTTTGCTACCAAGGCTTCTAAGCCGGATTGCCAAAGGGATAGCTCTCCGTCGGCCTCTACATTTCCATCGAGTATGTCAAAGGCTTTGGAGCCCCTACCATACAAGCGTTCCCTTTTGCGCTTCACGGTGGACTTGAATCCCGTCGCTTCCGTGAGTACGCGTCCACAGATTGCGATGTTCACATCGCACCATCCGTATTGTCTACTATTAAAATTGCGCATTCAATCGGTTTTTAAGCGTTGTTTACATTCGTGTCAAAGCCCAAATGCACCTCGATAAACTTGTTGTATCCCACTGGCAAGATGCGCAAGGTGATCTGTATTGTATCGCTTTGCAATATCGGCTGGTGTTCATCGATATAAGCCTTTACACTGCTGATTTCTCCATTTGCAGTCATCGCGAGGTTAATCGCATTTTCAATTTCGTTCTGCCAGGTTTTGATCAGTGCAGGGTTAATCGTCCCATCGTCCGCCAAAGGAATCTCGTCGAGCAACTCCGACACATAAGTGGCATAAGCCAGCCCGATGACCTTATCTACGACCCGTCCCCTGGCCAGGCTGTTGTAATCATCTGTATCCGAAGTCAGCGTGGGGTCGTCGGCGAAAAAGTAACCCGACTTGCCCGCATAAGTTCTACAGCTGATATAGGCTTTATCGCGGATGTGGCCCAATTCATTTTCGTGTGCTTCGACGGGCTGCCCATCGGTGAAGTACATTTTTAGCGCGCTTAGGGGGCCGTCTTTCACGCGCCCGATATGGCGCTGCACGGGTAGCGCAGCTGCACGTCCGAGTAGGGTGCCGACATCGGCATTTCTACTCGCGTTGTCATTGCACAAAAAGATGCAAACGCGATTCTGATCGCCTTCGCTATAATCGGTCAGGTCGGAAACTGTGCCGCTAAAGTTTTTACCGTCCAGTACAACCCGGAAGGGTCTGTAATTTTCGGCGTAATACGCTGCCAATGCCTGGGCTTTTAAGACGGCTTTTGAAATGTCGGCATCCAAGCCGCCTACCAGGCTTGGGCTGGCCGCATTTGCTTTTGTAGATACGGCCAACAGTTTGATCTGCCGTTGTGCCGCTTCTTCCAATGTCGGTGCACAATCACCTTGCAAGTCGCAAGCTTGTTCCAGGGTTACCGACGCATCCACGAGCATAACCCAAAGCGCTGCCCCGGGCAAAGCCGCTTCATAAAATTTGCGGATTTGGCTGTGTGCAAAGGCGTTTTTTCCGCCCGATTCAATACCCAATCTCTCCGCATCGCCCAGGCGGAACAATTCCTTCGGCTCGCCTATTGCGATCTTTCCCGCAGTGGCTGCACCGGTCAATATCATGCCGGCAATACCGTCTTCGGTTTGCGGAGTCTGACCGAGTCGACCATTTTCTAATTTTATCGTTACGCTTGGCAATCCCATATCGATGTATTTTGTCTTTTTAGGTCGGGTCAAAGGTGCAAATGCAGAACGGTTTGCTCAAATCGCCAAGCAGAAATTGGGGTCAATCCATACTGAAATACGCATGTCGTACGACACGATCTGTTTACAGAATTTTCTCCGAGCTGGGCGTATGGCACCTTTGCCCGAAAAGAGATGCAAGACATACTCGTCAATGCGGCGGGCGCATTTGTTTTACGGGCGGTTACAGGTGAAGATGTCGGGTTAAAGGAATTCGACTTTCAAATCGGAGCGAGCACCACACAGCACCAAAAGCACTTGCTGATCGCGCAGAAGGGCGAATACAAAGCGGCGCCGGAAATCGGTGTGGGCATCACCGACGAGCTGAACGGAGAAGATCCCAAAGCGTTGCTCATCAAAGCCAAGCGAAATTTTGAATACGACGGCATGCGCATAGCTAGGCTGGCGTACGGGGCCGATGGCAAAATCTACATAGATGCGGCTTATGAGTAGGCGTACGGGAAAACTAAAGATAGCTCCAGTCGAGCTGACGAAAAGAGTTATATAGCGTCTCGGTAAAAGAGATTTACCGCCATGCCCAAAGCCCGCGGATAAAGCATGCCAAAGAAGGGATGGAAATACGCAGCAAACGAAAATTTAAAAAGAGACCGATGACAAATCTGAATGTAAGAGAAGAATTGTTTTGCAAAGTAAAAGCGCAAATCGAAACGATTCCCGACATTCGCTTTTTCGATTGGCAAAAAGGGCAGTTTGAAAGACCGAAGTCCAAAAACCCGATACCCTTGCCCGCCTGCCTGATGGAAATCAGCGCCATAGCCTATGCCGATCTGATGCAGCAGCTGCAAGAAGGGCGGGCTGTGGTTTCGCTCTATCTCTACGTGGGGGGATGCGCTGACAACTTTGACGAATCAGCCGAGCTGGCACGGGGACTCACCGATCTAAAAATCATAGACACAGTAGCGGAAGCCGTTCAGTGGCTGGCCGGTACACAATTTAAGCCGCTATCCCAAAAGCTAGAACAGTCTCTGAGCCAGACACACAAAATGCTGGCGTATCGCTTGGATTTTGAAACTCGGATTTACAAACAGTTGGAACGGCGATTCGTCTTTTAGAAATGGAATGAATCGAGGCGCAGTTTGTTAGTCCCGTTCGAATTCCCCGCGTAAAATGCCCTCGATCGTTCGGGTGGCATAACCGGTGCGCTGACTTGTTTTTTGGATTAAGGCATCCACGCGCCATTGGGGATACCGTTTGCACAGCTGGTCGAAGCTGCGGCGCACAATCTCGTGTCTTTCTCTGGTCGAATGTAACTTGGGCATAGTAGATAGGAGTGGCGTTTCACAAATATAATGCTTTCATCTCGGTTTTCCAATTTTGGTGGTTTATCCCAGTTTGGTCAGATCAGCCGCTTTGGGATGGTTTGGCGTATGGGCTTGCATTTCTTCTTATGCGCCTTACGCAATATCCAAGTACTATCTGTCTCGCGCACCCATTTGGCGCCCTGGGCCAGTTGGATCGCCTCGAGTGCTTTGGCTTTTTCTAAGGCTTTTCGAGCTTTTGCAAGTTCGAGCTTGCTGTTGTTCTCTACATTGTGCCTCGTATGACCCATGGCTCGATCTGCCAGCAGTTGCATGGGGCACAGCGCGTCCAAATCACAGGTGTTTTTAAAGTGTTCGTATGCCCGATGCGATTCCAATTGCTTTTTCTGCTGTCCTTCTTCGAGGCTGGGGTGGCTTATATTTAAGGGGGTAGGCATTTGCTATCGGTTTTTTAGAGATTGATTGTCCTTGAACGGTACATACTTTCTTTAGCGCTCGGGGTGTCCATAGGCTTGGCCGGCTATCACCGCATTACCTTTTCTAGGAGGTGCACCGGTTTCCAACATGTATTTTCCACGTCGTACACCTCGGTTTGCCGATCGCTGTTGATGCGGCAACGCCGTCTCTGCGGGATTCCCTTAGGCAGGACTATCCGAGGGCTTACCGCTGTCTCATGCATATGGATTACCCTGGCGATTTCCCCGTGTATCGCCCAGCGCGCATCACAGGTATAGATGCGAGACACCAATGTGTCGTATTGCAAGGCTGCATAAAGCCGTTCTAAATAGGTTAGTCTATTCATAAAGCCGTTCTCTTTATACGAAGGGTTTTTATTTTCAATGCAGTGTTGTTTAAACCCTTTGTCGATTTGTGTTGCGCTGCCAATCTCCCACTATAGTGCTGCAGCCTATCCGCAACGGCTCATTTTTTCCCTTTTTATCATCCCGTGATCGAGTCTTTGGGCTTTTTTAAATGGCAGCTTTGCGCGCCTGCTCTGTCCGTAATTTCGAGGATTGTAAAAGGGTGCGGTCTTTGGCGTGTCCTATATGGGTTGGGTGTAAAGCGATTTGGTTTTTCGGCTCGTACTTTCAATTGATCGGCAGGGGCGCAGGCGGGGGCTGGGAGCGTATCCCTGGCCGGTGGTGGGCTTAGAGGCCTGATTAACCCCCTGTAGTGCGCAAGCCCGATCGCAGTATTTCTAAGGACTTTGCCAAATGACTATCGGCCAGTTGGCCTGCCGTAAACTCGTAATTTTTATCCATCGGTTTACCCATAATTTCAGTTTTTATATCGATTTATAAATATGTGCTTCGCCTTTTCGCTCTCAACGGGTACGCTTTGGTCGTTTCCACCCCTTTTAATCGGGCGAGCTCAGTCCGCAATCTGACACATACACGACAGGTGGCGCGCATTTTGTCAGCGATATTGTACAAGAGTGGGTGTTCTCGCCTTTTGATTTGCGATACTTTGTTACCGTACAAGAGTTCGCTGCCCAGCCCGGCGATTTTGCAAGACCACCTACCCATGACATACAAAGCACAATTGTAGTGCCTGCCATGATCCACGGGGTAAGCCACCTGGGTTTGTTTTAGCATTTCTCGGCTATTGTCCATCATTGTCTCAGGGCTCACTGCGCTGAGGTGTCCAGCGGACTTTCGGTATCACATAAGTCTTCACGACCCACTTTTTTAGTGCGTCAGCGGGCTCACTCGATCATTTTTATTAAATTTACTCGCTCATGTGGACAAATATATAAAGAAATCTGAGCAGTTCAAAGAAATGTTAGTAAAAAGATTTGAAATAAATAGTCGGATTATTCAACTAATTGATTATCTGGGTATTTCCAAGAATAAATTCGCCAAGGAGATCGGCATTTCAAGCGGCAGGATGTCCAATATTGCGACCCAACGCAACAAGCCGGACTCAGAAATGTTGCAAATCATACTCGAAAGGTTCACAAATGTATGTGCAGAGTGGTTGATCCTCGGAAAGGGCCCCATGTTCAAGCGTGAGCGCCCCACTCGGGAAAAAATAATTGTGGAAACGGTAGATACTTCGGGAAACCGAGTTATTCCCGTATCCAATATATCCGCTGCGGCCGGTTTTGGGCTATACAACGATGCGTACGCGGAAACCAAAGATTTCATTTCGCTCCCAGCTCGATTCTTACAATCGGGCGCTCACGTTACGATACGCCTGAAAGGCATGTCCATGACACCCACCTTTCACGACGGCTCATTCCAAATCGTGCGCATATTGGAGCGAGCCGAATGGCGGGATATGCCCAAACAGTTTGTAGGCGTGGTGGTAGATACCGAAGGAAAGGGATATTTTAAAAGAATAAAAAACCGGATTCCAGAACGGAATTCTCTAATTTTGACGAGCGACCATATCGATAGGGGCGCCTACCCCAACTTTACCCTTGATGCAAAAGACATACAGACCATCTGCTATTGGGCACTCGGTTTGCAATTCAAAGCACCCAATGCCAATGCGGACTTAGCGGAAAAGGTATCTGAACTGGAAAGTGAACTCAGCGATCTAAGGGTGCAGATCGAAGGCTTCTCCCAACAGCGGTAAGGCAGCGGAGACCACTTTGAAGTTCTCGAGTTTAATCCATTTAAAATCAAGGGGTGATTTTGCTCATTTTTTGTATGCGCACACTTTTATTTTCCCGTTCCCCTTTTTTCATGTGTTTTGTGCGCTTTAAAATTTCAGCAAAATTTTTCAAAAAAATAAAGGGATAAAATTACAAAATCCCATCGATAAGCCAGCTGTATTCACCTGCTAAAATCCTTTTACTCTAGTCGGACTGGCATGTGAAGTCTGCCTTACTCAGGTTGAATTTACCACAACGGATAGCTACATAATCGGACTTGTTTTTTTGGCGTTTGTCCTTGTGAGCGTCAGTTAAAAAGCTGATGTTCGTTTTTGCCCACAATCCGCAGTGCAATTAGATGCATGACAATTATTGATAATTGAGCAATCAGAAATCGAATTTGTAAACCCGGGTTCCAATTTTTCTTCACCTTCTGGCGGTCCGCCATAAACAGCCGAAAAACCGCCTCTCAGTACATCTCCTGCGCTTTCCAAAGGCTCGAAACGCGCTATGTCCAGTTCCTTTTTCATCATTGTCCATTTGGGGTTTGGCATATATCTCAGCGTAAACCTAAGCATTCTTTTATAAAAAGCCATACTTTCCCAAAGTTTATTTGCCCAAAGCGATAG
>JBAJNK010000057.1:0-7630 GCA_036881805.1 Flavobacteriales bacterium | reverse complement strand
GAATATTTACACCTTGTATTTAAAGGCGATCCCTGCCGATCCCAATGAAGACCTGACCTATGAAATGTATGTAGATGATACTGGCTTAGAATTAGATCCAAGTCCTATGGGAATTTTAAGACAACCTTTTGGTTTTTCCCGTTAGAAATAATAGGATTTTATGAGTTATGACACTCTAATCTCTTTTTAAACCGATCTACAATAGTAAGCGATATAACAAAAGCCAGCGCAGCTGACCACAAGAGATAAAACCAAAAAATAAAGCCCAAATTTTCAGACCATCGACTGAAAGCAAAAAACAAACCCTTTTTCGAACGCCTTGCAGGAACTAAAAATAAGCCTGGATTTCGGGCGCGTTCATACGATTAAAACAACCCGCTCTGTAAAGCCGCTCACGTCTTCATTCACCCGAAAAGAGCCCCATGCAAGGCTCCGCCATAAAACGGCTATCCATTCTCAGTCAGATCTGCGCCAAATCGGTTTGGTCTTTACTGCGATGGCTTGGAAATAAAATGATAATGGCTTCCGAATCGCTCAAAGGCTGCCCGGTCCAACTCCGCTCTGCGATCGGGATGGGCGATTGAAATAATGGCCTTAGCTCTTTGTTGAAGGGTTTTTCCAAATAAATTTACCGCACCGTATTCGGTGACGAGCCATCTCATATTACCGCGCGTCGTTACCACCCCGGATCCCCTTGACAAGGTAGGCGTGATTTTTGAAATTCCCTGTCGGGTCGTCGAAGGCATGGCAATAATGGGTATACCCCCTTCTGAAGCAGCAGCACCGCAAATAAAATCGAGCTGACCACCGATACCGGAGTAATGCGCAGTCCCGATGGAGTCGGCACAGACCTGACCGGTTATATCGACCGATAGTGCAGATTCGATGGCGCAAACCTTGGGGTTTTGTCTGATGATATCGACAGAGTTGGTGTAAGCCACATCCATCACCGCAACGCCCGGGTTGTCGTCTATAAAATCGTAAAGCATCTTTGAGCCCATGGCAAAACAGCAGATGATTCTACCTTTATCCAACTTCTTGTTCATGCCGTTAATCGCACCGCTTTTCACCAATGGGAGTATGCTATCGGTAAACATCTCGGTATGTACACCCAGATTTTTATGGTTTCCCAACTGATTCAATACCGCACTGGGTATGCCGCCGATACCCATTTGTAAGCAGGCGCCGTCGGGGACCAATTCGGCTATGTTTTTCCCGATGGCCATATCGACAGCTGTCAGCGGTGGGTCGTGGTGTTCGGGCAACGGCGTATGGTCTTCACAAAAGAGGTCAAAGCTGTCTAACGGCATCATGGCATCTCCAAACGCACGGGGGACATGGGAGTTGATGATGGCAATTGCCGTATCCGCTTCTTCAACCGCTGCTCGGCTGCAATCCACCGAGACGCCCAATGAAACATATCCGTGTCGATCGGGACTGCTGACCTGTACGACGGCCACGTTCACATGTAAAACCTTTTTGCGAATCAATTCCTGGGTTTCGCTTAAGAAAACGGGTATGTAATCGGCATAACCGGCTTGGGTTTGCGCCCTTACGTTTGCCCCGACAAATAGGGATTCCAGATGGAAAATGCCTTCGAATTCCGTTTCGATATAAGGCGCCGGGCCTTCGGTGTGGATGTGTTGGATGGTTATGTTGCGGACCTTGCCGGCTCGTCCCCGTTCGCACATCGCATCGATAAACGGCTGCGGAGCCATAGCTACGGAATGCAGATGGACCCGATCACCCGATTGGATGATACCTGCCGCTTCTGCGATGGAAACCCTTTGTCCCGCTCTACCCATTTTTGTTTGCTCGTCGCGATACAGACCCGATTTCCCCGTTTCTCAATCTTTGGACTATACCCGCCTCATTTTTTGGCTCTTCCAGTACCTTGCTCGTCTTTCATCCTCGCATCAACCGCTCCTTATTTAAAACCCGTTCGGCCGTAAAAACAGGTAGAAAAGCGCACAACCCTTCCGTTTTTCACAAACCAGCCCAAAAAAATTATGTCTGCGGCCTGCTGCGCAAACACCTCGAAAAGCGATATGTGGGCGGTTTTTTTGTAAGCTACGAGCCTATTTATATCCGGTTCTAAAATTACAAAATCCATGCTTTTTTTCAGTGCAGCCGATTGGATTCACGATTTGGTAAGGGGTTTGTATTTAAAGACCCGAAATAGGTAGATGAGCGCGGGGCGTACGACGGGCATATTTTTTAGCTCAGGGTGCCAACGGCAGTCGTTCTCGGCAGATCGGTGGTTTGGATCGCAGCGTATCCGCCTGCTATATTGGTCAAGCGGTGAAAACCCTTAGACTTGAGGATGGAAGCCGCAATCACGGAGCGATAGCCCCCCGCACAATAGAGGAAATAGGGCTGTTCAGCAGCTAGGGGTATCGGATTTTGATCGATTTGAGCCAAGGGAAAAGAAATCGCATTTTCTATATGGCTAGCCCGGTATTCGTCTGATCGTCTCACGTCTAAGACTCGGGTATTTTCGTGGTAACGCGCTGCCAATTCATCCGCTTGTATAGACGCCAGGCTAGCGGTTTCTTTACCGGCCTCGACCCAAGCCTCCAAGCCGCCCTGTAAGTAGCCCAAAACGCCGTCATGGCCCACTCGGGCCAGCCGCTGTACCACTTCCGCTTCGCGCCCATTGGGCGCGATAAAGACGATGGGGCATCTCAGGTCGGCGATCAGCGTTCCCGCCCAGGGGGCAAATGCCCCGTCCAAACCGATAAAAATGGCGTTGGGTATATGGGCTTTGGCAAAGTCTGCCGGACGGCGTGTGTCGAGTATGCGTGCCCCTTCTTCCACGGCCAAACGCTCGAATTCATCGGGGTTCAACGGGCGAGTTCCCTTTTTATATAAGACATCCACAGCTGGGGCGCCCTTTTGGTTCAAGGCCGCATTTTTGGCGAAGTACTGGGGGGGGGGGGTTAGTCCATCCAGTAGTTTTTTCGCAAATGTCGCTTTGTCGATAGCTCGAAGGGCGTAATTGGTCTTTTTCTGATGGCCCAAGGTGTCCACCGTTTCGGCGCTCATATTTTTACCGCAAGCCGAGCCAGCACCGTGTCCGGGATATACGATGACATCGTCGGCCAAGGGCATGATCTTTTCGCGGAGGGAATCGTATAAAATGCCGGCGAGTTGTGTCTGGTTTACATCTTTTCCCTGTGCCAAATCGGGTCGGCCCACATCCCCTAAGAATAAGGTATCCCCCGTAAAAATAGCGCGGTCTTTGCCGTTTTCATCGATCAGCAGGTAGGTAACGCTCTCGAAGGTATGCCCTGGGGTATGCAGCACTTTTATCCGCAGATCGCCCAGCCTTAAGATTTCGCCATCTCGCGCGATATGCGCTCCGTAAGCGGGCTTGGCTCCAGGCCCATATACGATGGTAGCCCCTGCCTTTCGGGCCAGCTCCATACAGCCAGAGACGAAATCCGCGTGAAAATGCGTCTCCAATATATATTGGATAACCGCCCCGTCTCTTTTTGCCCGCGCGATATAGGGCTGCGGATCGCGCAGCGGATCGATAACCGCAGCCACACCCTGAGATTCGATATAATAGGCACCCTGTGCCAAGCAGCCCGTGTATATCTGTTCTATTTTCATATCAGCGGTTTTATCGAGGTGTAAAGGTACAAAAATCTGTATTTCCATAGGGTGGAATGGGGTGAAAAAATCTCGTGGTCTCTATCTGTTCTAATCTTTATCCCAGGGGTTTGTATCGATAATATAAAGGCACAAAATCTCCATTTCTATAAGGTGGGATAGGGCAAAAAATCGCTCAGTCTGTACCGATTGTTATATTCGACTACAATGATTCTTAAAGCACTATAACTACCCTCCCATTTCACCCCGATTTTTAATAAAATTATTGGGATATATCTTTTTCCTTTTTTAAATTGTACCCCAAACCCAATGTTTCACTTTAAATGTGCTGATTATGTTTAAACAAAAATTACGGGAATGGATGCAATCCCAAAGCGATCCACAGCCTTCTTTTGAGATTTTACAAGACTCTCAATCTATTAAAGGGGGTGCGGGTTGTGATACGCTGAGCCATTGTCGAAGATTTTCGGGTAGTTGTGATAATTTGAGGAAGTGTGGGAATTTTGTGGAAAAAGCGCTTACACAACTCTCAGAAAAGGTCTGTAGAGAAAGCCAGCCTGTCGGGATTTAGCAACCCAACCATTTGTATAATCCCGATATTTATGCGTATAGATAAATCCCCCCATATCAAACAGAGCATATAAGATTTAGATGTGTGCTTGGCATAAGGGAAATTTGGTCTTCGTAATGCTTAAAAAAAACAGTCTGAATCTACTTAACAAGACCATTCTACTGCTGGGGTTTACGGCTAGTGCTGGACTATGGGCACAAAATCAAGACGGTTTGATAAGAGGAAAGCTCGCAGATGAAAAGGGGAAGCCGGTCGCATTTGCCGATGTGATCATCACGGATAGCCTGGGCAAGGTGTTTGCCGGTACCATTTCGGATACGGTGGGCGCCTTTCGCCTGCACTTCAATCGAGCAGGACACTTACTTCTAAAGGTGCGGCATATCGGCTATCAAAACCAACAAAGGCGCATAGACCTTCAGGCAGGGGATTCTCTAAAGCTGGGCACCCTGGTTTTAAAGCCGAGCGAAAGGCGGCTTGCAGCGGTAAAGGTATCGAAGCACAAGCCCCTAATCGAGCAACAGATAGACCGCTTGGTGTTTCATGTGGACAATTCACTCGTCGCTAAGTCGGGTGGAGATGCCTTGGATGCGCTGCGCATCAGCCCGAAGGTCTGGGTAAAAGCGGAGATGGGTCAGATCGAGATGATCGGAAAAAAGGGTGTGTCGGTCCTGATAGACGGTCGGTTTAGCCGCTTATCGGGCGGGGATTTAATCGCTTTTTTACAGGGCATTCCCGCGAGCGACATCGAGCGGATCGAGGTGATTTCCAATCCGCCGGCCCAATACGAAGCAGCGAACAACAGCGGACTGATCAACATTGTGATGAAGCACAGATCAAACTATTGGAATGCGCATATCATACCATCTTACAGCCAATCCACTTATCCAACAGGGGGAATCAAAGGCATAGCAAATTACCAAAAGAACCGTTTATCCACGACCGCCTTCTCGAACCTTACCCAGGGCGCTCGGGCACCGGAGGAAGAAAGCGTTTACTTTTATCCGACTCAAAGGTGGGCGGAAAACCATAAAAGTAAGAATTTCACCGATTCTAAAAGCGGCAGGCTTACGGTGGAGTACAGGCCTTCCGACAAGTGGACACTGGGATCCCAGCTCGTAGCGACGAGTAGCCATCCCGAGAACAGAAGCCATATCCGGACAGCGATATTCGGCCGAGGCCATGCCCAATCGGACTCCATCATTCAGACGAATCGCCGAGCGCTTAGCGATTCCAAACACATAGCCGTCAATGTTTTTTCGGACTTTAAGTTGGACACAACGGGTAAAAAAAAGCTGCACCTAAACTTAGATCTTTTCGATCACGACGCGGATTCGGACAGCCGTTTTTCTTCTGCCCTACTGAAACCGATTCAACACAAGCGCCAAAGCCAATCGGCAGGTCTAAATATCACCAATTACGCCGCCAAAGCCGACCTGGTGCTTCCCTACAAACGGCTCGAATGGTCATTTGGGGGCAAAATATCCGCTACGAAAGTCAAGCGCTCCAGCCAGTTTCATTCCATTGCGGTTGACCCGGCACTATTGGGTCGGATCAAGCCAAACCAAACCGACGCTTTTGAATACCGCGAAAGCATCGCCGCTGGCTATGTCTCATCTCGCATCCATTGGGATGACAAATGGGGTACCCAATTGGGGCTGCGGTATGAACACACTCATACCCGAGGTATATCCAAGACGATGGGCAGGGATACGAAAAACGGGTATTCGGATCTGTTTCCCACGGCTTATACCTCTTATGTGCCCAATGACCACAATGCTTTTTCCCTGAGCTATGGCCGGCGGATTGGGCGACCGAATTTTCACCACCTCAACCCTTTTGAGCACTTTTCCGACCCATTCTCTTATACGGTGGGCAATCCAGATCTCAAACCGGAATTTACCCATAATATCGAATTCAATCACATCTATAAAAACGATTTGACCACCATCCTATATTACTCGCTTACCGACGATGCCTATAAGCGTATTAGTCGTCTCAAACCCCATGCTGTCCGGGCGAGCAAACCGCTGAACAATTTTCAACATATGAAAGGTTTAAAATTTTCCCGATATCACATCAGCACAGATGCATTGGATGCGGTGGGCATGCCGGGTAAGCGGATTGTGTTTTCCACCCGAACCGCTACCTCCATACTAATAGATGAGAACAAATACCAGTCGGCTTTGCACCAGCGCTTTGACGAATTGGAAGGGCCTTTATTTCAAGTGCTCAAAGAAAAGGAATTCTTAGTCCCCGCCGATCGAGACGAGTATCGATATCTCAGGGCTGAAAACCAAAGACATAACGCCGATACCCCATACCTATCCACCACCCTACAACCCACCGCCAATTGTCAGCTGGGGTGTCACTACTGCGGGCAGACCCATACCAAACATTACGCCGATGATGCGGTGATCGACAAATATGTGGAACGGATCAGCCATTTACTCAAACGAAATCCAAACTATCAGGGTTTGTCGGTAACCTGGTATGGCGGCGAACCCCTGACGGGATTGCGGTCGATCCGGAAGACATCCCAAAAATTGATCGAATGGTGCCGCCGCAGTCGATACGACTACCGCTCAGATATGATCACCAATGGGCTGAGCTTAAAGCCAAAGGTATTTGAATCCTTGGTAGGGGAATGCGGGATAACGCAGTATCAAATCACCTTGGATGGCACGGCTGAAAGCCACGACCAGAGACGGATGACCAAAAAGGGTGCTCCTACATTTGATATCATCGTGCAAAATATAGTCGATGTGACCCGTACGGAAACCTACTCAAAGCATAATTGTGAGATAAGCATCCGGGTGAATATCGATCAGACGAACCATCGCTATGTAACGCCCTTGATTCAATTGGTCAAAGAAAAAAAATTACAAGAAAAAATATCCATGTATTTTGCAGCTATTGTCGATTTCGGCAGCAATGATGCGGGCAAGGACAGCTTGGATGCGGATTTTTTCGCCGAAAAGGAGGTCGAATGGCTCTACTGCTGTTATGAAAACGGGATACGCGTCCGCATTTTACCCGAAAGGGTGTACAGCGTCTGTATGGTCGAGAACAAAGACTCGGAGGTCTATGACGCCTTTGGGAATATGTATGCCTGTTGGGAGTTCCCCTACGATAAAGAATACAGCCAAGGGGAGAGCCGAATCGGAAATCTATTCGATTCTCCAACCACTTACAATCCCAATGCCAGCTTGCGGAATTGGTCAGCAGTCGTCGATTCGGGAAAAACGTGGTGTAAGCGCTGTGTGCACCTGCCCGTATGCGGGGGTGGTTGTCCCAAATCTTGGCATGAGGGCAAACCCGCTTGTCCGCCCTTTAAGTTTAACTATAAGGATAAGTTATTGTTGGATTACTACATCAGAAAAACCCGGGCTAAAAAACCGCTTGACGTGCCGGGCACCATGGGCTAGAAAAAAGGCTTACAATCTT
>JBAJNK010000056.1:0-20519 GCA_036881805.1 Flavobacteriales bacterium | reverse complement strand
TTGCACCAGCGCTTTGACGAATTGGAAGGGCCTTTATTTCAAGTGCTCAAAGAAAAGGAATTCTTAGTCCCCGCCGATCGAGACGCGTATCGATATCTCAGGGCTGAAAGCAAAAAACGGAGCGCGGAAACCCAATACCTAAAAACCCGGGCTAAAAAACCGCTTGACGTGCCGGGCACCATGGGCTAGAAAAAAGGCTTACAATCTTTTTTCAAAGCATATAAAATCCAACCGATCCCCGCAGCGGCAAGACCCACATTTGCATTTTTTTAAGATGCAGCTTGTTTTTCGATAGTAAGTCTATGGGGTCACATACCTCGTATTCGTCGGCTCTGTCAATATTAATCCGCGCACGAATGGCACGGTTATTTTTGATGATTGGGTTTATATCTACTTTTGAACGGTGGATTCAAAGCGGTTTTACGCCCACGGAAAACTCTTGCTCACGGGTGAATACGCGGTATTGGACGGCGCCCTGGCACTCGGCTTGCCCACCCAAATGGGACAATCATTGCGCTGTGTGTCGCAGGCCGAACCGGGCATTTTGCGCTGGGAGAGCCATACGGATAAAGGACAGATCTGGTTTAAAGCCGATTTTCGAACGGCGGACTTTTCCGTCATCCGCGCCACCGACCCGCCCACAGCTGTACGTTTGCAGCAAATCCTAACTCAAATCCGGGTGCGTAAGCCCCGTTTTTTGCCCAGCGGCGCAGCCGTTTGCACCCGATTGGAATTTCCCTTGAACTGGGGGCTGGGAAGCAGTTCGACCTTGGTGAGCAATCTCGCTGCCTGGGCCCAGGTCGATCCCTTTTGGTTGCAAGCGGAAACCTTGGGGGGCAGCGGTTGTGATATCGCCTGTGCACAGCACGACAAGCCGGTTTTGTTTCACCGTGAAAACGGGACTCCCATCTCTCAGGAAGTGGATTTCCGCCCCGCCTTTGCCGACCGCTTGTACTTCGTCCACCTAAACCGAAAACAGAGCACCCGTTCGGCCATCGCCGCTTATCGAAAAAAAGCCCATCGGGGTAAATGGGTCGAAACGCTCACCGAACTGACCCAAGCCGTGATCAAAGCACCGGATATAAGCGCATTTGAACGCTTGCTCACCGAACACGAACAGGTCGTGAGCCGAATCTTAAACCGGCCGCCCATCCAGGCAGTCTATTTTGCCGATTATCCGCATGTAGTCAAGAGCTCAGGCGCCTGGGGCGGGGACTTCGCCTTGGCTGTCGGAGATGAAAGCGCACCGGCCTATTTCAGACAAAAGGGATTTAAAACGGTCGTCCCGTATCGCCAAATGATTTGTTAAGCACCCAATAGGTGGGCCTGTTAGCGGTTTATCTAAAATAATAGGCCAGGACGCTGGACAAGATGGATCGGCCTTCTATCTCTATAAAAATCAATGACAGGAGTACGAGCCCAATGGTCGATAAAACCAATAACAAGCCGTAGCGCACCAATGCAAAACGCTTTTTATCCAATTCCTTTTGTAAATCCTTTGCCATCCGTTTTTTTCTAAGTGCCCAGTTCCAATTGATTTTTCACCAGATTGAAATAATCCGCCTGGTTTCGTACCAGTTGTTGGTGGTTGCCGCTTTCGACTAGCTGCCCATTTTTTAATACGGCGATTTGATCGGCGTTTTTGACCGTGCTCAAACGGTGTGCGATGATCAAAACGGTCTTGCCCCGAAAGAAGCCCTGTAAGTTCTCGTGAATGACGCTTTCATTTTCCGCGTCTAAGGCACTGGTGGCCTCGTCAAAAAAGATGTGGTGCGGATTTTTGTAAACCGCTCGAGCGATTAAGATTCGCTGCTTTTGTCCGCCGGAAATACCGTTGCCCGAGGCGCCTATTTTGGTCTTTAGTTTGAGCGGGAGAGACTCGACAAAGTCCCATATATTGGCCATTCGGAGGGCGCGTTCCAGTTTTTCGCCATCGATGGTCGCCTCCCCCGTTGCGATATTTCGTTCGAGGGTATCGGAAAATATATAGCCCTCCTGCATCACCACACCGCAGTTGCGGCGCCAGTTGCTCGGTGAGAGCTCCGCCAAATCACAGCCGTTCAACCGTATGTCGCCCCGGATGGGTTCGTAGAACTTGAGCAGCAATTTCATCAGTGTAGTCTTGCCACTTCCACTGGCACCCACGATGGCAGTGGTCTTTCCCGCCGGGATGAAGAGCGTTACATCTCGGAGCACAAAAGGGGATTTCGGCCCTTCGTATTGAAAATCGAGGGCGCTGATTTGGATCCCTTTTGGGGTTTCGTTTCGAGCAGCAGCGTTCACTTGTGAAAGGCAGCGCTGGTTTTTTCTCTCCTCTTCCGGTTGATCTTGCACCTCGCTGAGCCGTTCCAAGCTCAGCCGGGCGTCTTGCAGGGAGCGGAAAAAGCCGATCAACTGATTGACCGGTGTGTTCATCTGGCCGATGATATAGGAAACCGCCAGCATGGCACCCAGGGTGATGTGACTCAGTATCACTTCTCGGGCTGCGATAAAGCTGACCAAAATATTTTTAAATTGGTTAATAAAATTAAAGCCGATGAGTTGAAACTGGTCTAACCTGAGAATCCGGAGGTTTACGTTAAACAGTTTGATCTGGATGCCCTCCCATTCCGTGCGCTTGTAGTCTTCAAAGTTGTTTAGCTTGATCTCCTGCACCCCGTTGATCAGCTCGTAGATGGATTCCTGGTTTTCGCTCCGGCGCTGAAAGCGGTAATAGTCCAATATCTTTCGCCGCTTGAGAAAGACGACAGACCAAAGTATGGCAATGGCCGTGAGGCACACATAGCTCAGGACGATTTTGAAACCGTAGTAAAAGAGCACAAAGAAGAAGACGGAAAAATTGATCAGCGAAAACAGGGTGGTCAAACTCTGCGAAGTTAAAAAAATCTCAATGCGCTCGTGGTCTTGTATGCGCTGGTTAAAGTCTCCGATGAGTTTGGTGTCGAAAAACCGAATGGGCAGCCGCAGGATTTTTCGCAGGAAATCCGAAATGATGGTAATGTTGATGCGAGTCCCCACGTAGAGCATCACCCAGTTTCGGACGATTTCGATGACTACACTGCCGAGAAAGAGAAACACCTGGGCCAACAAGATCAAGAATACGATGTGCAGGCTTTTGTGCGCCACCCCTTTATCGACTAAGGCTTGGGTGAGAAAGGGAAAGATCAGGGTGAACAAGCTCCCCGCGAGCAAGCCGAGAAAGAGTTGAATCACTTCCTTTTTGTAGGGCTTTAAGAAACCGATTAAGTAGGCGAGATCGAGTTTTCGCCTGGGGGGCGTATCCCGTTTATAGAATGGCTCGGTAGGCTCCAGAAAGAGGGCCACCCCTTTGTCGTCTTGGGATAGCCAGGATTTTTTAAAGTTTTCCGCATCTAAGGTGATTAGCCCGTGCCCCGGGTCGGCGATTTTAAAGCAGTAGCCTTTTGAGAATCGCTTTTTTCTCATCGCGTACAATACGACAAAATGGTTTTGATTCCAGTGTAAAATGCAGGGCAAAACACCCGATTCGATAAGCGTTTTAACCGTTGATTTGGCGGCAAAGGTCTCCAATCCGATGTGGTTTGCCGCCTGGCTGATGCCCGATATGCTCACCCCTTCTCGACTGATAAAGCAGTGATCGCGCAGGTATGGTAACGGATAATTTTTGCCATAGGCGTGGGCCACCATCTGCAAGCAGGCCGGCCCGCAATCCATCTGATCGTGCTGGGGGGTGAACTTCATCGACAAAGGCGTGTGTAAGCGCTACCCCAAAGTTAGTCAATCGCCCCATTTCGGGGATTCAAATTGTTTTTTGTCCGTGTATGCGTTCGCTCGGAAAACGGGTTTACGCCTGGCAATAATTTAAAAAACGGGCTTATTTTTTGTTTTTATCCCTGTGGGATTCGCCTGAGAAGCCAGCCTTATTTTTTTGCATTTGGCACTGTGTAAAATTTGAAAATGGGGTCTTGTTTTTTTGTGTTCATCCGCTTGTAGCAGCTTAAACAGCGGGGTGTTTTTTTGGCTTTATCTACACGGTATGTCGATTTGAAAAAGGGGATTATTTCTCCGGTTTTATCCCGGCATCTCTATAGTAGCCCGATGAAAGTATAGCCTTGTCTTTTAGCGCCCGATTGATGGTTTGAAAAGAAGGCTTTTTTCTGTGCTGTGTTCGAGTCGCAAAATCCCAATCGCGATACCATCCTGTGGGGTTGATCTAAAATCCCGGAATTACTTTTTTCGTCTTTGCGTAGCGGTTTGGAAAGACGAGTGGGTTAAAAGGCGTAACTCAGGCTTAGCAAAACATGGGTTTGAGTCGTTTTTAAGCGCACCGGATCGGGAATATCGACGAATGTCAAATTTCCGTAAAAGATGCGATAATCCCGCTTTTGATAGGCGTAATCACCGGATAGATCAATCCTAAAATTCGGTGAGAAATGGTAGCCTATGCCGGCAGAAGCGCCCCACAGATCGCCAACCGGTAAATAATCGGGTTTGTCTTTATAAGGTGATTGCTCCCACCTAGCGCCCAATCGAAAGCTGGCATTTTTTGCGCGTTTTTCAAATCCCATTCGCAGGTTGGCGGTCGATCGAATGCGATCCCCAATTGCATAATTCTCAGTTGTAAAGTCCCTATTCGGACTGAGGTGCATGCTCGCATAGCCCTTTCGGTAGTAATCGAGATCGATAAAAGCAGATTTTCCAAAGACATAGGCGACACCCGCATTCCATCGGTCAGGGGTTTTCAAATCGTATTTGAAATAAAGCGGCGTATCGTCCTGTGGGTCGGTGAAATCTTCCCGCATACTATACCATTGCGGCGTGGTGTAAGAAAGACCGAATCGAAGGTTGACCGGCGTTTTATACAAAAGACCCAGCGCAAAGGAAAACGCACTGCCCTCAGTGTACGCGCTCGTTCTTTCACCGACGCTAGCGGATTCTGAATGCGTTTCAAGCTTATAGCCGATATAGGTGTTTTTATACTGGAGGTTATGCGCGTTCAAGGAAACGCCGAAATAAAAGCGATCATTCAGACCGATAGCACCCATAAAATTCACCACATCTTTATACCCGCGCGCTGTTTTTTGATACCCATCGAATTGCCATTTGTCCGGTTCGTCAACTCGGCCCTCAGGGGAAAAGGTGATAGATGTATGTCTCGGTGAGTCGATATATAAGTTTCGGTCGTAATCGGCGTTCAGCTGATAGTTGATGCCCAGCGCCAAGCGGTTTACCGCCCCGTCGTATGCAACTGGTGGACTAAATATAAATACCAAACCGGCTTGGCTCAAATTAAAGTTTGTCGCATCAGCCGCGTTGCTGTACCCGCTATCACCATAGAAACCGGCTCGGTTGCGATACGAGCTTATACCCGTCGTCAGATTTGCCGACGGCCTTAAAAATACAGCCAGTCCTGCCGGGTTTGTCACAGCAGCGGTTATATCTCCACCCAAGGCGCCCATGGAGCCGCTCAGCGCCCGAAACCGGGCGGTTCCACACATCGGGTTATGAGAAAACACAATAGACTGGTCTAAGTAATACAAATCGCGCTGCGCCACCGACTGAAGAGAAATAGCGAGCATGCCGAGGAGGAAGAAACCCTTTTTCATATACAAAATCTAACCTTTATCTCTTTTTACCGCCTGTGATAACGCAAAGGAGCTGAACGCCCCCGTGACTTGTGGCTCCCTACAGTTGAAGGGTTTGAATGCGGTACCGCATTCCTGTGATAGTTCCGAGAAGCATTATTCCGCTGGGAAGGCGTACGGGTGTATTTTCTGTGATAATAACGCGGGTTCTTACCAGGCACTTTTCTAATATTCGAGCGACTGGTGTTGTAGCGATGTGGATCTGTTTCCCCTAACTTATCGTATCTGGGGTTTTTCAAATAGGTGCGACGGGGTATATCGCGATCCCTGATCCAACCACCGGTGTAATACAGTCCGCCCACTCCCCAATAGCGATACCTGGGATAGTACCACGGATAAAGGTAATCCCAGGTGCTGTAACCGCTATACCACGGATAAAGGTAATCCCAGGTGCTGTAACCGCTATACCACGGATAAAGGGAACCCCAGGTGCCGCAATAGCTATAAAGACCGCAGCCCTCGTTGTATATGTCTATATACAAATCGCCGTTGGAGCCTGCATTTGGATTGTAATTCGGATCGTATTCCACCCGGGTTTTGTCCAAATCACCATAAGCTTTCAAGTCGATATCCTTACCGTAATAGGCCTGTTGGATAAGCGAATCCCCATCGGTTATTCCACTGTTGGTTGCATAAATCCCATCTGTTTCTTCAGATGTGTAGGCCGTGGGATAATACATCATACACGCCGCCGCAAGGACCGAGAAAAGCACACTGGAAATCCCCCGGCGGAGTAATGGACAAATGGCTTTGTACAACGGCATTTTCATAAGTGCAAATAGCAGATGAATTTCGATCTAAAACCTGTAGCTTTGCCTACTGAAAAAGTAGTATCAAACGCTATGCCAAACCGTTAAATTGAAAAAAGTGACATGGCCAAACTAACCCCACGCGCGGCGGACTATTCCAAATGGTATAACGAATTGGTAATACGAGCCGGTCTCGCTGAGAATAGCGGTGTGAGAGGCTCCATGGTGATTAAGCCTTATGGCTTTGCCATCTGGGAAAAGATGCAACAACAGTTGGACAAAATGTTTAAGGATACCGGACATGTCAACGCGTACTTTCCGCTTTTAATCCCAAAATCTTACCTCTCTAAGGAAGCGGACCACGTCAAAGGCTTTGCCAAAGAAGTAGCCGTAGTAACCCATTACCGATTGAAAGTCGATGAGGCGGGCGGTGACATAAAAGTAGACCCCACCGCAAAGTTAGCGGAAGCGCTCATCATCCGTCCGACCTCTGAAACCATTATATGGGATACGTACAAACGCTGGATAAAATCGTATCGAGATTTACCCCTACTCATCAACCAATGGGCCAATGTGGTGCGCTGGGAAATGCGCACACGCCTATTTCTGCGCACGGCTGAATTTCTATGGCAAGAAGGGCACACGGCACACGCTACCGAAGCAGAGGCCGTTGAAGAAGCCAAACGGATGCAGGACGTATACGCCGATTTCGTCGAGAATTTTATGGGCATCCCGATCGTCAAAGGGGTAAAGACACCCAGCGAACGCTTTGCAGGTGCTTTAGAAACTTATACCATCGAGGCGATGATGCAAGACGGCAAAGCCCTACAGGTGGGCACCTCACATTTTTTAGGTCAAAATTTTGCCCGTGCTTTCGACGTGAAATTTGCGAACCGAAATGGAGCAGAAACATATGTATGGGCTACTTCCTGGGGCGTTTCCACCCGACTGATGGGTGCTTTAATCATGGCGCACTCCGATGATAGCGGCTTGATTCTACCCCCTAATTTAGCCCCGATACAAGTGGTCATCATCCCCATCTACAAGGGCAAAGCCGAGCTGGGACGAGTCGCTGAGGTGGCCCGAGGCCTTCAGCAAAAACTGCAAAACCAAAATATAAGGGTACGGTTCGATGACCGCGATACATATAAACCGGGTTGGAAGTTTAACGAATACGAACTGAAAGGCGTACCGCTGCGCTTGGCTATCGGCCCTCGAGACCTGGAAAGCGCTACGGTAGAACTAACAAGACGCGATACATTGAAAAAACAGCTCGTGCCAGTAGACAAAGTCGGGGATAGAATTCCCCATTTGTTGCGCGACATTCAAAATCACATCTTTAATAAAGCACTGGCATTCAGAAACGCAAATGTCACCCAAGTGCAGTCGTACCCGGAGTTTAAAGAAGTTTTAGCGCGCAAAGGCGGCTTTCTCTCGACGCTTTGGGATGGCAGTGCAGAAACCGAATCGGACATCCAGCAAGAGACCGGCGCGACCATCCGCTGCATTCCGCTGGATGCGCCAGAAGCGAACGGCACAGACCCGTATAGCGGAAAACCGGCAAAGGTTCGGGTGTTGTACGCCAAGGCTTATTAAGGCGCAAAGTCCTTTAATCGGATTCCATCTAAGCGCTGGGTCTATCGCCCGATAGGCAAATTTGGAAACCCATACGCCGTAAGGGTTGCAGGCTTATAAACGACAAATTTTTCAGCCGATATACAGCTCGAAAGCATTGGGGTAAAACCCAAAAAATAAAAGTTTTCAAAAACGAGTACACGATTTTAAGTATCTGGTTTGCAGCGGGCAGCGCTATGGGGATGATTTATCCGAAGATTTGCCGCCTTGAGAAATAGTTCTAAATTTGCAGTCGCATTTCGCGAAACGGCCCATTCGTCTAGTGGTTAGGACACAAGGTTTTCATCCTTGAAACAGGAGTTCGATTCTCCTATGGGCTACAAAATTCGATCTAGAAAAGAGATTCTCACATGAGTAAAACAAAACTATGGCAAATCACAAATCCGCATTAAAACGAATCCGTCAGACTGAAAAAAGACGTCTTCGCAACCGATACATACTCAAAACTACGCGCAATGCCGTGCGCCGGTTGCGCGCGGAAACCGATGTCAAAGCTGCGGCAGAAGCGCTTCCAAAAGTGTATGGGATGATTGATAAATCGATCAAGAAGCGCATTGTTCATAAAAACAAAGGGGCCAATCTAAAGTCCAAATTGACGCTTCACGTGAATTCCTTAGGCGCAAAGTCGTAGCTGCATACCCGTCCGCTCGCCTAGCACCTGGGGCACGAGAATTTCATCCTCGAGACGACATCTCAACCCCATATAGGCTGGCGGCCCTGTTTTCCATCTCTTCTCCATCTCAATTTTTTTCATATATTTAGTCCGCAATGTCAGAAGAGGTCTTGAGGGAAAGATACAAACCCATCAGAGAGTGGGCGGAAGATGATCGGCCGCGAGAAAAATTTTTTCTAAAAGGAAAGAAAGCGCTTTCCACTGCTGAATTGTTAGCCATTTTACTCGGTTCTGGCTCCCCGTATGAATCAGCTGTAAAGCTCGGCCGGCGTATGCTCGACGCGGTCGAGAACGACTTGAATAAACTGGCGCGCTACTCTTTGGAAGACCTGTGCCAATTCAAAGGCATCGGACAGGCCAAAGCGATAAGTATACTGGCAGCGCTGGAGCTCGGCCGGCGGAAAAAAGCCGCCGAGATCAATAAAAAGTCAATCGTTATTTCCAGCCGAGATGTATTCGAAATGATGACACCCGAACTGAGTGATTTAGATCATGAAGAATTTTGGTTTTTGCTACTAAACCGAAGCAACCGGGTTTTGAGTAAAGAACAACTAAGCAAGGGCGGTCTTTCGCAAACTACCGTAGACGTGAGAATCATCCTAAAAAAAGCCTTAGCCCATGCGGCTAGCGGAATCATCCTCTGTCACAATCACCCCTCCGACTCTCTAAAACCGAGCCAAAGCGACCAGGCTATCACACAAAAGATTAAAGAAGCTGCACAGCTGCTGGATATAGCCTTATTGGATCACGTCATATTTTCCCAAAAGAATTACTTTAGCTTTTCCGATAATGGATCGCTCTAATTCATGATTCTGGTCTATACACCAAAAATCAGTTCGCGTATCGAATACATATTTTCGCATATTTTTCAGCGTATGTTGCAGAAAGAATGCATTCTCAGCAAAAAAGTAGACGAATTCATCGCACACAAAGGCCCCAAACTCAGTTATGCCAACCAACCGCTAGGCGGTGAGTTTTTCGTGAAATCACACGGCTTATTATCAAAGCAAAACATTGAAAAACAGGATATTACAGTAGAGCTATGGGAAGGTATCCCCTGTTTTTTTAAAACGGATAAAAGTGCGACAATCCCCTTTGACATCTTTGCTGCGAGCTTTTACCAACTCACGCGTTACGAAGAATACGCCCCACTGAATAAAAACACTTCAGCGCATTTTTCTTATAGCCACAGTTTGGCCTTCGCTCAAAATTTCTTGCATTTGCCCATAGTCGACTTGTGGATCTGTAAGCTATTCGAAAAATTGCGAGATCGATTTCCGGACCTCACAGCTGCTGATAAAGCCACTTATTGGCAACAACTACTCATGGTCGACGAGATATACCGCTTTAAAGACAAGGGAGTCGTCAGAACGATAGGCGGTTGGATTGAAGATGCGTTACATTTAAACTTTGTGCGCATCATCGAAAGGGGGCTCAGCGTATTCGGCTTGCGAAAAGACCCTTATGATAACTTCAAGTACCTCATCCGAACCTTTAAAAAATACGAGATTCCCACACAAGCCTTTTATTCCGTAGGCGCATATGGTACACACGACAAAAACATTTCACCGCTGTTAAAAAGCTTTGAAATCGTGGTGAAACACCTCTCTGATTACTTCACCCCAGGCTACTTGGTCTCGTACCAGGCCGCTGAAAGAGAACCGCTTATGGAGCGGGAAAAACGAGTCTTGAGCGAGATCTTAAAACGAAGCGTACAGCATTCACAATTCCACCTGCTACACCAGAGACTTCCCCTATCATACCGCTACTTAGTCGAAGCTGAAGTATTCGACGATTACTCTATGGGGTACCTAGCGCGCTACGGCTACCGCGCAGGAACCTCGAGGCCTTTTTATTTCTACGACTTAGAATACGAGCAAAAGACGCCTCTTCTAATTCATCCTTTTGTGCTCAGTGATACCTATATGATGAAGTTATCTCGAAAAATGACCGATTCGGAATTGGAATCCTTTTTGAAAAGCCTGCTGCAAACCGCAAAGCTCGTGAAGGGGAATTTCACCTTTGTCGTTCACTCGAAAAACCTCGGAGAGCGCCCGGGCTGGAAAGGCTGGCGCCGTTTGTACGAATCGATACTAGAAATCGTAAAAAACGAGTTATAAATGCCCCCTTTCAATTTATACGACAATCTCCATTAGATGAAAATATCCGTGCCCCAATGGAAATTCCATCGCACAAAATGCCCGATCCCCAGGAAGCCTGCGACGCCCAGTTGACGAAAAGCGCGTGAAGGGAAGGCACGGCGACAAAATCCGCAAAAAACACCAAAGTTCGGATGGAACGCTATATACTGAACGCCACAGGATAAAAAACAGCCCCTTTTTAAACCGCCATGCAGGTGTAAACACCAAAAAACAAATCGCCCCGCTTTTCAAACCGCCAACCGAGAACGGAAAAACAACCTCCTTTTTAGATCAATTCATAAGGGCAAACGCCAAAAAAACACCCCGCTGTTTAAGCTGCTACAAGCGGACGAACACAAAAAAACAAGCCCCCATCTTCAAATTTTCCACAGTGCCAAATGCAAAAAAATAAGACTGGGCTTTCAAGTTATCTGCCCACGGGTAAAAAACGAGATCAAAAACAGCAAAGGAAGGATAATTTGTCCTTCAAATCAGGGCAATTGAGCCCTCAAATTATAGACGGCCGGTTTTTCTATACGGCACGAGGTGTTTCGCTCGGCAAAGGATTTTCATTTGAAGACGGTTTTCACACCCATCCCACTTAATAAATGGACTATATGGGCATGTGCGATCACCAAAACCGATAGAAGTGGTGGACGGGCCCATACCCCTGGCCGAGTTTGAATTTTTTTCCAGCCCGTAAAGCCCCATGTAGGTAATCAACTGCTTTTTCTACCGCTTCTTCCAAGGAAAAATGCAAAGCCAAAAAGCTCGCAATAGCCGATGAAAGGGTACAACCGGTACCGTGTGTGTTTGGGGTGTGGATGCGCTTGGATTCAAAATTCGAAGTGGTTCCAGTCGTAAAATTGAAGAGCACATCGGTCAGTTTCTCCTCTCGAAAGTGTCCGCCCTTTAACAATACCGAAGTTTGGTATTTTTCAGCGAGTCGCACTGCATTTTCAGCTAGTTCACACTGATTGTCGAGGGGGTTATTCAGTAAAATTTCAGCTTCCAGCCGATTGGGGGTTATGAGCCTGGCCAAGGGCAACAACTCACTTTGTAGCGTTTCGACAACCGATTCATCTCGCAGTAATCTATCCCCCGAAGTGGTCACCATTACGGGGTCCAAAACGATGTTTTCCAACCGATATTTCAATATGGATTTTTTGATTATCTGAATCGCTTCTGAACTGTGAAGCATGCCGATCTTGACCGCGTCAAAACGGACATCGCTACAAACCGCGTCCAACTGTTCTGCGAGATGCTGAATCGGTACCGGGTGCACACCGATCACCCCTGAGGTATTTTGTGCGGTCACAGCTGTGATCACTGATGCGCCATAGCAACCACAAGCGGAAATCGTCTTGATATCCGCCTGAATTCCCGCACCCCCAATGGAATCGCTCCCAGCAATGGTGAGTACTGCTGTATAGGCTTCTAAATTTTCCATTCCGCTTGCTGATAAGCGCCCGCCCAAAACAGCCATTCCATCTTAGCAGCCGTGATAAAAGCGTCGATCATTTGTCGTTGTCTTCGCATACTGCAATCGGCGGCTATTTCATCGGTTATTCGTATCGCTTTGCCGACCGACAATGCAAAAGCTGCGCCACCATAGGTATCGATCCAATCCCGATATTTATTTTCGATGGGGGTTTGTGTTTGTACTATGTAATCCCCTACCTTTTTGTAAATCCAGAAGCAGGGCAATACGGCAGCCATAGCTATTTCTACGGGCTGATCGACCAATTGTGCTCGTAAAAAACTGGTGTAAGACAAACACCAGGGCGATTGCTCAACGAGCGGATTTATATTGCGCTTTTGGAAAAATGTCTCGTGTAGCGCATTTTCAACTGAAATGGTTTCCAACGCAAACCCCAAATAGGTTTGCCTATGTTCGGATTTATCCAATTTTGAAGCGATCGCAGCGAGCACTTTAGCGAAATCGGCCAAGTATAGGCTATCTTGTTGCACATAGCATTTAAATTTTTCTTCCGCTAAGCTACCGGCCTTCAATTCTTCAATAAAGGGGTGCACCAATATTTTTTCATAGATGGGCGCAATTGCCTCCCATGCTTTTTCACTCCAATTCATCGCGTTTTTCATATGCTACCTCCGCTATAGGACAGCCACCTACCGATGAGAAATATCGGCAAATTTATCGGGGATTCAAAGGCGGCTATCCGATATATTTTTAATCAATTCCGCAGCAGCCGAGCTCGGGTTCTGCGCTTTTACAATCGCAGAGACCACTGAAACGCCATCCACGCCGGCGCGTATGATTTCCGAAACATTTTCGAGGTGAATCCCGCCGATGGCTACCGTTTTGTGTTTGCTGATCCGCACGGCTCTTTTAAGCCCTTCTATGCCAAAGGCATTTTTAGCCTCGGGCTTTGTCGGTGTTACAAACACAGGTGAAATGCTGATATAATCCACATCCAACTGATTGGCATCTTCTACTTGTCGCATATTTTCAACCGAGAGTCCGATGATTTTATCCCCGCCCAATAATTTTCTCGCCATTTCATACGGCATATCGCGCTGACCGATATGAAGGCCGTCGGCATCGACGGCCAAAGCGACATCAACCCGGTCATTTATAATGAGCGGAACCGCATAGCCAATTAAGGTTTCTTTCAACGCAAAGGCGATTTGTAAGCGCGTTTTGGTATCTGCTGTTTTTTCGCGGAGCTGTACCATCGTAACACCACCCCAGACTGCCTGTTCGACAATTTCAGGGATTTGATCCCGGCTGGCTAGTGCGCTATCGGTTACCAGATATAAGCGCAAGTCAAGTGGCTTCATCGGTCTTACCAATCGTCCGACAGCTATATATGACGTGCATTTTTCAGTCTCGTGTTTTCCAAAAGGACACGGTTTTGCATTCAGTTCTTATAGTACGTTTCAATCGCTCTTGTATCGAGGTTGTAAAGCGCATCCAGAAAATGCAGCTGCAGGGTTCCCGGTCCATCGGACTTTTCAGCAGCGATTTCACCACAGATACCCATAACAGCCATCGCACTGGCGCAAGCGTGTAGCGCATCGCTTACCGAAGCTGAAAAAGCGCCACAAATGCTCGAAGCGGTACAACCCAATCCCGTGACTCGGGCCATGAGTGGGCGCCCGTTTTTTACAGTTAGAACGGTCGATCCGTCAGTGATATAGTCAGTCGATCCGCTGACGACTACTACGGATTTTATTTGCTCGGCGAGTTCTTTGGCAGCCGCCAAAGCCGTTCCAGGGGTAGTAGTGCTGTCAACGCCTCTGGTTTTGGCGGATGAATCGACTAAAGCCATAATTTCTGAAGGATTCCCCCTAACTACGGTGGGTTTACAGCTCGCTGCGATTTCCAAAGCGGTCTGTGTGCGATACGGTGTGGCACCTGCGCCCACCGGATCCAAAACGATTGGAATTCCGCGCTCGCCGGCTGCTTTTCCAGCCGATAACATCCCCTCAACCCATTGCGGATCAAGGGTTCCGATATTGATTACCAGCGCATCGGCAATGGACATCAGGTCCGCCATCTCCTCGACTGCATGTGCCATAACCGGAGCGGCGCCAATGGCGAGTAAGGCATTAGCAGTGCTGTTCATCACCACGAAGTTGGTGATATTGTGTACGAGGGGTCGGGCTTTTCGCAAAGCCGCTAAGTGGCTTATAACAGTAGCTGCGTCAATCGGTTTCACAATTTAATCGATAAAAAAGGGTTATGATGTGATTTAAATCCAGCATATCTTTAGAATATATAAGGTTTTTCTATTTAATTAAAACGCCATTGACCCAAAGCGGCGATTTCGTCCATGTGCTTGCGGGGCTTTCGGTTGTGTGCTTCATCGGAATACCCTACCGCAATAGCTGTCACAATATCGTATCCTTCGGGGACTTCAAAGGACTTGCGGATGCGATCGACCACAATGCCGGCCATGTTGTGTACCCGCAGACCCAAAAGCGAAGCCTGGGTGGTGAGGTTACCCACTGCCAAGCCCAAATCGTGCTGTGCATGCCGGTTGGGCGTACCGTTGTAGGTGTAGGTATTCTTGGCAAAACTCAACACCAGTAAAGGTGCCCGTTTGGCCCACTTTTGATTGGCTTCGACCAAGCAGCCCAAAATGCGGCTATAGGCGGTCGGCTTATCTCGGGTCGCATAGATAAAACGCCAAGGCTGCTCATTGTAAGCGGAAGCCGCATGACGAGCCGCATCGAAGAGCACCTGAACGACCGCTCGGCCGATCGGCTTATCGAGAAACTCATACGGACTGTGGCGATCCAAAATCAACTCGTGTACTCGCATAACTCCAACCGATTTAAATCCATGTCGATATATCCGATATTTCCCATATCCCATTCAGCGATAAAATTACCAAAACTTTACCTTCTCCCCGATCGCTTTTCCCGAAAAGCATCTTCCGCCTGTTTTTGAATCTGCCGAACACTAGTACACGACATTGATGATTTTCCCGGGTACCACAATGATTTTTTTGGGCGTTTTACCCGTGAGGTATCGGCTGGTTTTTTCCGCTCCTAAGACCGCTACTTCCATATCTCTTTGGGGTGTATCGGCAGCAAACCTCATTTTAAAGCGCAGCTTTCCATTAAACAGGATCGGGTATTCATGCGAATCGGAAACCAGCAATTCAGGATCGAAGCTCGGAAATTCCACATGGGCAATACTTTCCGAATGCCCCATCTCATGCCACAATTCCTCGGCCATATGGGGCGCATAGGGGGAGAGCAAAATCGATAGGGGCGCCAAGATTTCTCTTTTGTCGCACCGCAGCGCTTGTAATTCATTGACCGCAATCATCAGGGCGCTCACACCGGTATTAAAAGTGAAATGCTCGATGGCATACCCCACTTTTTGTGTGGTTTGGTGAAGGATTTTTAGCTCGACCCCATCGGCTCTTTCCGCTGAAAGGCTAAGCGCACCGCCGCGGTGATACAAGCGCCAGAGCTTTTTCAAAAAGCTGTGTACCCCCTTGATGCCTGCGGTATCCCAGGGTTTGGATTGCGTCAGCGGGCCTAAAAACATCGCGTACAACCGTAGTGTATCGGCGCTATATCGCTCGATGATGTCATCTGGATTCACCACATTGTATTTGGACTTGGACATTTTTTCCAACACCCGATCGGTAATGTATTTGCCATCTTCCAAAATGAATTCCGCATCGGCATATTCGGGACGCCATTTTCTAAACCCTTCCAAGTCGAGCTCCTGCGATGCATTGACCAGTGAAATATCTACGTGCAATGGAGTGGTTTTATAGGCGCCTGCGAGATTTTTAGAGACAAATGTACGGGTGCCCACAATGCGAAAAACAAAGGCGCTCATACCCCATACCATCCCTTGGTTCACCAGTTTTCTGGCGTATTCGGAAACCGGAGCCCAGCCGCGATCGCACAAAAATTTTTGCCAGAATCGGCTGTACAACAGGTGTCCAGTAGCGTGCTCGATCCCTCCGATATACAAATCCACATCGCGCCAGTAGTTCAGCGCTTTTTGCGCAGCCCATTCCCCCTCGTTTCGCGCGTCCATATAGCGATTGAAATACCAAGCAGAGCCCGCCCAACCCGGCATGGTGTCGCGCGCCAGCGGGAAAACCGTTTTCCCGTCGATCCGATCATTTGAAACCACTTTACGCCCCCGCGTATCCCAGGCCCAAACCCCAGCGCGTCCGAGGGGCGGCTCGCCCGTTTCAGTCGGTGTGTATGCATCTACATCTGGGAGCGCTAAGGGCAAATGGGCTGCATCGATAAGCTGCGGCAACCCATTTTTATAGTAAACCGGAAAAGGCTCACCCCAATAGCGCTGTCGGGAGAAAGCCGCATCGCGCAAACGGAAATTTACCCTTGCACCTCCCAATTGTAAGCGTTCCAATTCTGCCACCACTCGTCGAGCGGCTTCCCGAGGGGTCAGCCCATTTAAAAATTCGGACTGTGCCATGCACGTGTGGTTCGGATCGCTATAAGCGCCTTTTGAAATGTCTACACCGGAAAAGATGTTTTTAATCGGAAGTCCAAAATGCGCGGCGAAATCCCAATCGCGCTGATCGCCACCAGGCACAGCCATCACCGCAGCTGTACCGTAGCTCGCCAACACGTAATCGGCAATCCAAATCGGAATTCGCGCCTGCGTAAAAGGGTGCACGGCGTAGGCGCCCGTAAACTGCCCGGTGGGGTTTTGGCTACCCGCACGTCGCTGTGCGCTGTGCGCCTTATAGGTTTCAACCGCTTGGGCGTATTCGGGGATTGCGATGGATGCAACCGCCTCGTGTTCGGGGGCCAGGACCAGGAATGTGACACCGAAAATCGTATCGGGACGCGTTGTAAACACCTCGATGGCGCCTTGGCTATCCAGTACGTCGAATCGAACGCGGGCGCCTGCTGAACGGCCGATCCAATGGGTTTGCATATCTTTTACCGGTTCCGGCCAATCCAAGTCTTCCAAATCGTCGAGCAGCCGTTGGGCATAGGCGGTGATGCGCAGGTTCCACTGCATCATCTCTTTGCGAATCACCGGAAACCCCCCGCGCGCCGAAACGCCATTTACCACTTCATCGTGGGCGAGCACCGTACCCAAACCCGGACACCAATTCACCTTGGTTTGCGCCCGGTAGGCGAGGCGGTATTTCAACAGCAACTCCTGCTTTTCCACATCGGAAAAGGCTTTCCAGTCGAGGGCTGAAAACAGGGGTACACCTTCGTCACAAGCCGCTCTTACCGCTTGATTTCCACCGGCTTCAAACCTTCGGATCAAGCCTTCAATGGGTTCGGCTCTATCGGCCGCCACATTATACCAGGAGTTGAACAATTGTATGAAAATCCATTGCGTCCACTTGTAATAAGATGGGCTTGAAGTGCGTATTTCACGGCTCCAATCCAAAGAAAACCCCATGCGATCCAATTGGGCCCGATAGCGTTTTATATTTCTTTCGGTGGTCACCGCGGGGTGTTGCCCCGTTTGTACAGCATACTGTTCGGCCGGTAAGCCAAAGGAGTCATAGCCCATGGGGTGCAACACATTGTAACCCCTATGGTACATGTAACGCGCGTAAATATCGGAAGCGGTATAAGCCAACGCATGGCCCAAATGCAAACCCGCCCCGGATGGGTAGGGAAACATATCCAAAACGTAGAACTTGGGTTTTTTGCAGTCTTCGCTCGCCTCAAATATTTTATTCTCAGACCAATAGGCTTGCCATTTCCCTTCTACTGTCCTAGCATTGTATTCCGCCATGTCTTTTTGCCGTTCAAACTCGGTTTACAGCCGGACAAATATAGCAGAAAATGCACACCAAACCAGCTTATCGGGCTTGTCTCATTTTTCTTACCTTTGGCAAAAAGACATGGCGGCAGACAAGACGAGATTTGAGCACAGACGCGTAAAATCATCGTATTTTTCCGTGGTGATGAGCATGACACTCGTGCTGTTCATGGTAGGGGTTTTGGGATTCTTCCTACTGCGTGCCGAGAAAATATCCGATTACGTCAAAGAGCGGTTCACCTTTAGCGTTTACGTAAAAGAAAACGCCAAGGAGCTCGAAATAAGTGCGCTACAAAAAGAAATAAGCTTGTCCGGTTACGCCAAATCCATACGCTTCGTATCCAAAGCGGAAGCAGCCCGATCATTTCAAAGAGAATTGGGGACGGATTTCATGGATTTCTTGGGTTACAACCCTTTGTTGAACTCGATCGACATCCGCGTCAAAGCCGATTATGTAGAACCGGCAAAAATGAAGCGCATAGCGGACAAACTCGGTGCCAATCCCATCGTGGAAAGCGTCTTCTACGAACAGTCCCTGCTCAATAAGGCCTCTGAGAATGTTGAAAAGATCAGCATCGGCCTGCTCATCGTGGCCGCCGCATTTTTAATCATTGCCATTGCCTTGATCAACAGTTCCATTCGCCTGGCGATTTACGCGCGAAGATTTTTGATTAAAACCATGCAATTGGTCGGCGCCACAAAGATATTTATACGCAAACCCTTTATTTCAAAGGGCATCGAACTCAGCCTCGTCGCCGCACTGTTAGCCTTGTTGCTGCTCACCGGGCTCCTGCTTTACCTAGAGCGAGAACTGGGCGCTTACATACAAATTCTGGATTACAAGAGCTTGGCGGTGGTTTATGTGGGTGTTACTGCGACGGGCATTTGCATTGCCTGGTTCAGTACGCATCGCGCTGCATCCAAGTTTCTGAATTTAAAATCAGATGATTTATACGGTTGATCGATGAGAAATATGAAAAGACAAAAAGCGGCATTTATTTTCGGTAGGAAAAACTACACCTATATGTCGATCGGCTTGGGGTTGATCACGTTGGGTTACATCTTTATGACCGGCGGGGGCTCAGCCGACCCGAATGTATTCAACGAAGCCATGTTCAACTTTACGCGAACTCGATTGGCGCCCTTTTTGGTTTTAACCGGCCTCGGAATCGAGATTTATGCCATTATGCGCAACCCGGCCTAAACAACCCCTTTACCGAATGCCAAAATTGAAAAATTATCGCATGAACGCTTGGAAAACCGCAGACGTGTATCCCTATAGAGATCGTAAAGGATAAAAAATGTATAGACAGGCAGGCGGGGTCTTCCCCTTTGGCACCCGAGCGAAATACGAGCCGATTGCGGTTCCATGACGATAGACGAATTGCGATCCGGGCGGGTTTTTTTGATTGATAAGCCTTTGGATTGGACCTCGTTTGACGTGGTGAACAAATTGCGTTGGCATATCAAAAGGGAATTCGATGTAAAGGCGATTAAGGTAGGTCATGCGGGTACATTAGATCCAAAAGCGACGGGCTTGCTCATCGTCTGCACGGGAAAGGCAACCCGAGAGATAGCCGCATTTCAAAATCTATACAAGGCCTACACCGGAACCCTAAAGCTGGGCGCTAGCACGCCTTCATCAGATACTGAAACAGCGGAAAACGAGTGGCTTCCCACCCTAGCCATAACCGAAGATTCCATCTCGGAGGCGGCTATGGGGTTTCAAGGCGAGCGAGAACAGCTGCCCCCAGCCTATTCAGCGATCCGACAAAACGGTAAAAGGTTATACGAATTGGCGCGATCGGGTAAAAAACCAAACGAAGTGTCGCGGAAAATTCATATTTACTCCTTTACAATTAAACAAATCGCCTTCCCATTTGTAGGCTTTACCGTGCGTTGCAGCAAGGGCACCTACATCCGTGCGTTGGCGCGCGATTTTGGGAAGGCCTTGCACAACAAGGGATACTTAACCGAGTTGAGAAGAACCGAAACCGGCCCATACGCTTTGCGGAATGCGCTGAGCCTAGCACAAACGCTGGATATAATCAGACGATAAGAACAAGGATAAAAGCCTCCTTTTTAAGCGCACACAAAAGGACAAAAACAAAAAATAGGCTCGCCCTTAGAGACAAACTCAAAAAACAAGCCCCTTTTTCAAAGTATTACAAAAATCAAAAACAGAAAAACCATTTTTAAATCGCCACACAGGGACAAAAACCAAAAATATATCCCTTTTCAGCCCGACCCCACAGGAACAAAAATAATACGCCCCGCTCAGACCGTCCCACATAAAACAAAAGCGAAAAAATAAGACCGGGATGGTCAGATGTCGCACGAGGACAAAAAATAAGAACCCCCTTTTCAAGCCGCAACAAAGCGTTAAAGACAAAGGATAAACCCAGATTTATCGGCTGCCCACAGAACAAAAAAACAAGC
>JBAJNK010000055.1:0-30108 GCA_036881805.1 Flavobacteriales bacterium | reverse complement strand
TTCCCCCGCCGTCAAATACGGCTTCCATATCGTCTTGACTGTTCGATATGCCAGAAGAATGGATATAATCCAAGGCTTTTTGAGCAGCCTCCAAATCGATTTGGGTGAGTCTTAAAGCGTAACGGGCTTGGAGTACGTAGGCGATCTGTTTCCATTTGACCACATTGCCATGGAAGATTAAATCATCTCCGCCCGGTAGCTGCACATTATCCGAAGCGTGTTTTGAAAAATCCGCAATCGCCTCATGCAGCATCTTTTGTATATCGGCGTAAATCGCTGCTTGGCTTTGGTATTTGGGGTGACGTTTTTTCAGTCCGCCAAATGCATCTGCATAGGGTACCGCATTCCAAAGATCGGTGACCGTACTGAGGTTTATCGCCATCAATATCTTGGCCATGCCATCGTAATACGGATTGTCAGCCCCATACTGGTCCATGATTAGAAATGCACCTTCCATGGCAACATCGTATAAAACACCATATTCGTTTTCGTAGGTCTCGTCTGTCATATCGTAGCGTCCGATACGACCGAAATGACCCGTACTTGTCCCCGTCAAGTGTTGCGTAAAAACATTGGCTGGCCGAGCTAATCCAGCGGTTTGAGTCGCGAAGCTAGCCACTTCTACTGCCGTTAGCAATACATCGGGCTTAGCGGATTCCGCTGCGCTTGTATTTCTATTGAAAGTATCCAATTCGTGGTTACAAGCATAAGAAAAGAGCGTAGTGAGCGTTAGAATTGTTATCGTCTTTTTCATTTTTTAAATGCTTAAAATCCTACTTTGAGTCCAAAAGCAAATGATTTGCTGCCGGGGTTGTTGAAATAGTCGAAGCCATCTATATTGGATCCCGCGCCCGTCAGACTCGTCTCTGGATCGACGCCTTTGTATTGGGTATCCAACCAAAGGTTGCGGCCTGAAACGGAGAACTCGACATACTGAATAAAGTGTAACATATGGGACTGGCTGAAATCGGAGACTCGGTAAGCCAAAGAAACATCTCGCAAGCGCACCCAGCCCCCATCTTGGACAAATTGTTCCGCAGCACCTCCACCGTCTCCGAGATATTTGCTAAAATAAGTTTGGGCATCGATGGCTTTGTCGTTGGGCGACCCATCTGCTTTCACCCCGGGAATGATATAAGATTTACCTCTGTCTGTCGCCGACTCTGCCGTGGCGCCATATCTGTTGAGTCGGGCATAAGTGCCGTTCCACACATCGCCTCCCTTTCGGATATCCAACAAAGCGGATAAAGTCAGGTTTTTCCAACTAAGCGTGTTTCGAATGCCCGCTGTCCATTGGGGTGCGGGGTTTCCGACGCCTCCGGTTTTAGGCTCTTTTAGGGGAAGTCCATTAGCGCCGATCACCAGATTTCCATTTCCATCTCTTTTCCATCTCGTTCCGAAAAAAGCACCGAGGGGATTACCTACGATGGCATAGGATCCGATTGACTGAAAAGCACTCTCCATGCTAGCCTCTTTTACGTTATCGGCCAACTGGATGACTTCGTTGTCATTGGTGGCAAAATTGGTTTGGATATGCCACTCCCAATCGCGATTGTGTAGCATATCCAACCCCAGATCGACTTCAAAGCCCTTGTTCACCACCTCGGCTGCATTGGTGTACTGCATTGCAAAGCCCGTGGAGCGTGCCAGTGGAATCCCGAGCAAGACATCTTTTGAGGTTTGGTAATAGTAGGAAGCATTTAAGGTGATCCGCTTTTGCAGAAAAGCCAATTCCAACCCCGCTTCGTGTCCGAGCAAACGCTCTGGCTTCAAATCGGGGTCTCCCAAAACATTGGATATGCTCAGCCCGGCTCGTTTTAGATAAGGGAAGCTCAGACCATCGGTAAACCCATCGGTAATAGAAGGTGCTAAATAAAACGTTTTGTTTTTATAGGGCTGGGGAGATAGACCCGATTCCGAGTAACCGTAGCGCAATTTGACAAAGTTTACCCAAGTGGGTAAATCGAGGGAGCTGGAAGCGACCCAAGCTAGGGAGGCGGCCGGATAGAAGGGTTTTTTATTATAGGTAGAAGCCTCATCCTCCCGGCCCGAAAGGGTTAGAAATAATTGATCTTTTACATCGAACTCCACTTGCGTATAGATGCCGCGATCGATTTTCTTATTCTTACTACTCGAAGCGTATAAATCGGAGGCATTTCTCAAACTGTAAATTCCTTGGGCGGCCAGGTTTCTGCCTCGGGAGAAAACCTCATCGTAAAAGCTGGCATTGATATCGAGTCCCGTCGTATAGTTTAAATTCAATATATCGGCTCGGATTAAGGGTACTGTGCCTGAAAATATCAGATTGACATTGAATTCCTTGTTGAGAATTCTGTCGTAACTCACCTGTCCTTTACGCGTCTGTTGATCGCCCATAGAAGAAATGGCGTAAACTTGTCGTCGATTGTCACTGTACACGTCCCAACCCGAACGCAATGTAGTGTGGAACCAATCCTTTGGCATATAGGTGATATAGGCGCTCCCCAAGGTTCGATTCACCTCATCGGTAAAGGGATTTTTATAAGCCGTATAATAGGGGTTGTCATATATCTTGTAGTAAGTCTTTTGAAGTCCGGTTTCCCCGTCTATGTAATCCCTTATATCATAAGAGGCAGGCGCCCGCAACAAGCCGAGCATAATCCCAGAGATATTACTTCCGTTTTGTACCTTGGTTCCACCCGTATAGGAATAAGTGGCCGTAGCACCCATCCTGAGGTCATCCGACAGATCTGTATCGCCCGTCAACCGGATGCTGGTTCGCTTTAGCTCGGAGTTGGGTATGATTCCCTCCTGCTCCGTGCGCCCCAGCGATAGCCTAAAACTAGACTTTTCGCTTCCCCCTACAAGGGCCAAGTCGTAACTTTGGGTCACACCGGTCTGAAAAAAGTGATCGGTATTGTCATATAGGGGTATGCCCGCTTCGGCAGCCTTAGGGCCCCAACTAATCGGCGTTCCATCTGCCACGTCGTCACCGGTATCATACAGTTTATCGGGTCCGGGGTCCGCAGGTGCGATAAATTGACCCCCTGTTCCCGCTGCGTAGGTATGCTGCAGCTTGGGCAATTTATCGACGGTGGAAAACTCGGTGCTCGTTCTGAAATCGATGCCGATCCCCTTTCTCTTTTTACCCCTTTTGGTCGTATAGATGATCACCCCGTTTCCGGCTCCTTCTCCATATAGCGCCGCAGCGGCAGGTCCTTTTAGCACGGATACATTTTCGATATCGTCGGAATTGAGGTCCAACAAGCGGTTGGAAGCGTTTACGCCTTCCAGATTTTTATTGAAGGGGTGGTCTCCAGCTCGGGATTGCACTGTAGCATTGTCCACCCGCACCCCATCGACGATAATCAAGGGGTCCGACCCGAGCATGATGGATTTTTTACCCCGGATGATGATCTTGCTCGAAGCGCCGGGCGTCCCCCCCGAACCGATCACTTGAACGCCGGCGGCTTTGGCAGCGAGGGCTTCTACCACATTCTGCTCACCCGATTTTTCTATGTCGTCGGCGGAAACCTCGGAGACCCCGTACCCCAATGCTTTTTGCTCGCGTTTGATCCCAAAAGCGGTGACCACCAATTCGTTTAACTGGTTTTTAGCCGGGACCATGGAGATATTCAATATCCGCTTTCCACCGACGGTTAAAACGAAGTCTTCATAGCTTATATAGGTAAACCGCAGTTTTTCTCCTGTGTTGACAGCAAGGGAATACCTACCGTCAAAGTCTGTGGCCGTACCCCGAGGGGGGGAGGTGCCGACCACCACTATGTTCACACCAGGCAGCGGCAAGCCTTTTTCATCGGTTACGGTTCCCGTAATGGTCTTTTGTTGGGCATAAAGGCTTATCGAGCTGAGGATGAAAAATGCCAGTAGGATATCTGTTTTTTTCATAAAGGTGATTAATTGAATTAGACAAAAATATTTTTCTTCAAAAAAACGTCTGGGGTTTCTGAGCTCACTACCATTGAAAACGGGCTTTTGGGTATTTCATCAATCTGTGTTGCCGCAAAAAACGGACTGGGTATGGGATGGCTATCGCACGTATACAAATCGCACTTTACAGCACTCATATTTGTCATTTTGGTGATGCAAGGTACATAAAAGTATATAAACGATACAAAAAATAATTTTTTTAGATGGGTTCCCTAACCGACCTTTATCCCTTTCCCCAGGCATTATAGTTGCGCGCCATGTTTCTATGTGAATTAAAAATTTTTATGTCTGGGGTTGGATTAGCCCAAAAAGTAGGTAACTTGTGTTCCAATTTGAAAAACCCATACAGGGTGATATTTTACTTTGCATCGATCAGCACATAGAAATCGTATATGATGCGCACGATTTTCCAAAGAGAATCCCTTATCGAGCAGCTCACGGCTGCTGGCGAGTGGGATATCATTGTGATAGGGGGCGGTGCCAGTGGCTTGGGTGTCGCTTTGGATGCGCTGAGCCGCGGCTTTAAGACCCTTTTGGTAGAGGGGGTGGACTTTGCTAAAGGAACCTCGAGTCGAAGTACCAAACTGGTGCACGGTGGCGTGCGGTATATGGCGCAAGGTGATATTGCACTGGTGCAGGAAGCGCTTCACGAGCGGGGGCTCTTGGCCCAAAATGCACCCCATCTCGTGGCAGACCTCTCGTTTGTCATTCCCAATTACAGCTGGTGGGGTGGCCCTTTCTATACCCTGGGCATGAAATTGTACGATGTACTCGCCGGCCGGTTGAGCTTGGGAAAGTCGATCCACATCGACAAGGGGGAAACCCTGAGGCGAATCCCTACGGTGAAATCCGAAAAGCTGAAGGGCGGTGTCCTTTACCACGATGCGCAGTTTGATGACGCTCGGCTGGCTGTCAACCTGGCGCAGACCTGTTTGCAACTCGGTGGTATTGCGATCAATTACTTCCCGGTTACGGGTCTGATAAAAGACAAAAGCGGAAAGGTAAAAGGGGTAAGAGCCGTCGATGCCGAAACCCAGAAGGATTGCGACTTATATGCCAAGGTGGTGGTCAATGCCACGGGTGTTTTTGTGGATGACATACTAAGAATGGATCGGCTCCAAGCCCAGCCCATGGTCAAGCCCAGTCAAGGTGTGCACCTGGTACTGGACAAATCTTTTTTACCGGGGACAGACGCCATTATGATCCCCAGAACCGACGATGGCCGGGTGCTATTTGCCGTACCCTGGCACAACCGTGTCCTGGTGGGGACTACGGACACACCGTTGGATAAATACAGCTATGAGCCAGTAGCCTTGAAATCAGAGGTCGACTTCATTTTGCGAACCGCTGGCCAGTATCTCACCCACCCACCCAAACGCAGCGATGTACGCAGTGTTTTCGCCGGGCTTCGGCCCTTGGCAGCGCCGCAGGATGGGCGTCGCAAAACCAAAGAAATCTCCCGAAGCCACAAAGTGTTGGTGTCCCGGTCCAACCTGATCACGCTGATAGGAGGCAAGTGGACGACTTTTAGAAAAATGGGGCAGGATGTGGTCGACCGGGCGATTCGAGAAAACTTTCTTTCGGAACGGAAGAGCCAATCGGAAAAACAGCAGATATGGGGTGCAATGGAAAATGTAGACCGAAGCGATCACTTATACGTATACGGTGCGGACAAGCGGGCGCTTTTGGGTTTGATCGAACGCGATCAACGCTTGGGCGAAAAATTGCACCCGTCCTTAGCGTTCACAGGCGCAGAAGTGGTCTGGGCGGTGCGGAATGAATTGGCACGCACCTTGGAAGACGTCTTGGCACGAAGGGTGCGCGCCTTGTTTCTCGATGCCCGAGCCGCGGTAAAAATGGCGCCGGAAGTAGCTGGGATAATCGCTCGCGAACTCGGTCGGGATACAGAATGGAAAAAGTCTCAAGTGGCAGATTTTACAGCGTTGGCCCAAAACTATACGTTGACTTAACACAAGTGATATGAAGCAGTATATCTTAGCCATGGACCAGGGGACGACCAGTTCTCGATCCATCATTTTTGACAGGAGTGGACATGTCGTTTCCGTAGCGCAAAAGGAGTTTACGCAACACTTTCCCCAGCCGGGTTGGGTGGAGCACGACGCTTTGGAAATTTGGTCGACCCAAGCGGGTGTGACGGCAGAGGCCACTACAAAAGCGGGACTGAATGGTAAAAATATCGCAGCCATCGGCATTACCAACCAGCGGGAAACCATCGTGGTATGGGATCGGGAAAGCGGTGTGCCCATCTACAATGCCATCGTTTGGCAAGACAAGCGAACCGCCCAATATTGTGGGGAGTTAAAGGCGCAAGGCAAGGCCGAAATGATCAGGGAGAAAACCGGCTTGGTGCTCGATCCCTACTTCTCAGCCACCAAGATAAAATGGATCTTAGACCATGTAGCCGGTGCTCGAAAGCGGGCAGCAGCTGGCGAGTTGTGCTGTGGCACCATCGATACCTGGCTCATGTGGAATTTAACCCGTGGTGAGCTTCACGTTACAGACGTCACCAATGCTTCGCGTACCTCGATCTATAACATCAATACCTCGAGCTGGGATGCGGATTTGTTAGCACTGTTTGACATTCCCAAAAACATGCTTCCGGTCGTCAGATCGAGCAGTGAAGTATACGGGGAGACGAAGACCACTATTTTTGCCTCAAAAGTCCCCATTGCAGGCATGGCGGGCGACCAACAAGCGGCGCTATTCGGACAGCGATGCACCGGACCGGGAATGGCCAAAAACACGTATGGCACCGGCTGCTTTATGCTGATGAATGTGGGGGAGAAGCCCGTGGTATCCAAACAGAATTTGCTCACGACAATCGCCTGGCAGGTCGATGGGATAACCCAGTACGCCTTAGAGGGCAGCATTTTTATCGCCGGCGCCTTGGTGCAGTGGTTGCGAGACGGCTTGGGAATCATCGCAAAGTCTGCAGAAGTAGAAGATTTGGCGGCGGCGGTTGCGGATTCAGGCGGTGTCGTCTTCGTACCTGCTTTCGCCGGTTTGGGCGCACCTTACTGGAACTCGGGCGCTAAGGGAACGCTCTTTGGCATGACGCGAACCACGACCGCGGCCCATATCGCCAGGGCTGCCCTCGAGGCTATCGCCTATCAGACTAGGGATGTTTTAAAAGCTATGGAGGCCGATAGCGGTGTGCCCATAAAAGAGCTGCGCGTAGATGGTGGTGCTACAGTTGATAACCTGTTGATGCAATTTCAAGCCGATGTGCTGGATACCCGGGTCATTCGCCCCAAAATAGCCGAGACGACAGCCTTGGGCGCGGCTTACCTCGCCGGCCTAGCCATAGGGTATTGGAAAGATAACGGTGAAATTGCGGATTTGTGGGCGATCGATAAGGCTTTTAGCCCCACTGCGGATAGAGAATACATAACGCGCGGACTGAAAGAATGGCATCGGGCTATCCAAGCCTTGGAAAATTGGACGCTTGGCGCATGATGCATGGGATCCGTTGTTTGTATGGGGTAAACTTTAAAAAGAAGTGTTGTAAGAAAATCCTTGAAAGTGGGGTAGCCGACTAAATATGGGGTACAGCATATAATCGCTATGGGCTGTTTACCAAACTGAGGTGTAATATAAATTTTGTGTGGCTATGAATCCATTTGTTGCAGAGTATATGGGCACCCTGTTGCTCTTACTCATCGGAAACGCCGTGGTGGCTAATGTCACACTGAAAGGCACCAAGGGAAACAACAGCGGTTGGATTGTCATTACGACCAGCTGGGGACTGGGGGTCTTTACGGGCGTAGTGGTAGCTGGTCCCTACAGCGGCGCCCATTTGAACCCAGCGGTAACCGTGGGTTTGGCTATCGCTGGCTTATTTAAATGGCAATGGGTACCGAAATACATTTTGGCGCAAATGCTCGGTGCGATGACCGGCGCCCTACTCGCCTATATGATTTATAAAGACCATTTTAATCGAACCGAAGATAAAACGGCCAAACTCGGGGTTTTTGCCACCATACCGGCCATCCGAAACAGCCTGAGTAACTTACTCAGCGAAATCATCGCGACTTTTGTGCTCGTCTTTGTCATCTTTTACCTAACCCCGGGTGAGATAAAGGCGCCGGGCGCCCATACCCCCATTGGATTGGGATCGGTAGGTGCCATTCCCGTCGGATTCTTGGTATGGGTGATCGGCTTGGCCTTGGGCGGCACTACGGGCTATGCCATCAACCCGGCCCGTGACTTGGGCCCCCGGATTTTTCACGCCATCGCGCCCATCAAAGGTAAGGGGAGCAGCGACTGGGGTTATGCCTGGATACCTCTGTTTGGCCCTTTGATCGGTGGGGGGTTGGCCGCACTATTGTATCTAATTTTTAAATGGTAAAAACCAATTATAAGCGTTAAAAAAATGAAACCACTACGCGTATTCCAATTGATTACCCTTGTCGGTTTGTCGGGCACAGCTCGTGCCCTATCCGCACAAACCCAACAGCCTGTTGCGCTTGAGGTAAAACTAAAAAACCTGCATTTGTGGCGGGGTGTGGTGTACTGCAATTCACCTGTGACCACATTTGAATTACCTTATAAAACCGAAGATGGCGCTTTTAAAATGGGGGCTTGGGGTGGATTTAGTCTCAATGGTCGATGGAAAGATATCAATTATTATGTAGAATATGCCCAATCGGGATTTGCCCTGAGGGTGACCGATGATCCGAGTTCCCATGATATCTTTGACACCCACACCGATCACCTCGTCTATGTAGATGTTTCTTATACCTTACAAAATGAGCGGTTCCCGCTTAAAATGCTTTGGAGCCCCATGATTTCGGGAAGGGATACCTACGTGGATAAAAGGGGAAAAGAGAAAAACCGGTACTCCAACTATGTGGCGTTGCGCGTGCCGGTGTGGAAAAGAGAAAACCAATGCGTCACCCTAGGGGATGGCGGGGCCTTTTCTCTGGCGGATACCCCATCGAATTTTTACGGCGAACACGCCCATGTGACCAATGTCTTCGCCGAGTATGAGTCGATGATTCAAGTATCGAAGCATGCGGTATCTCTCTCCATCAAAGCTGTGTGGAATCCAGAAAATCATAATGGTGTTTTACAAATAGCCTTTCAGTTGTTGTAACCCCAGTAGTGGGGCTACACCTGAAGTGCTTTTTTGACTCTTTGATCGATGGGTGTTTGGCCGTGCTGTTATATCTAATTTTAAAGTGATAAAAACCAATTATAAGCGTTAAAAAAATGAAACCACTACACGTATTCCGATTGATTACCCTTGTCGGTTTGCTGGGCACAGCTCGTGCCCTATCCGCACAAACCCAACAGCCTGTTGCGCTCGATGTAGAACTGAAAAACGTGCATTTGTGGCGGGGTTTAATATCATTCGATTCACCCATGGCCACAGTTGAGTTATCTTATAAAACCGAAGATGGCGCTTTTAAAATGGGGGCTTGGGGTGCATTCAGCCTCGGCGACCGACACAAAGTGACCAAGTATTATGCGGGGTATGCGCAATCGGGATTTGCGCTGACGGTATCGGATAAACCGAGCTCCTATGATATATTTAATGCCCACACCGACCACCTCGTCTATGTAGATGTTTCTTATACCTTACAAAATGAGCGGTTCCCGCTTAAAATGCTTTGGAGTCTCATGGTTTCGGGCCGGGATACCTACGTAGATAAAAGGGGAAAAGAGAAAAACCGGTATTCCAACTATGTGGCGTTGCGTATGCCGGTGTGGAAAAAGGAAAACCAATGCGTCGCCCTGGGGATAGGTGGGGCATTTTCCTTTGCTGACCCATCGAGTTACTACGGCGAACACGCCGATGTGACCAACGTTTTCGTCGATTACAAATCTGCGATTCAAGTCCTGAAATACGAGATGCCCCTTTCCATCAAAACCGTATGGAATCCCGAACATCAGTATGGCGCCCTACAAGTCGCTTTTCATTTATTCTAAAACCCAGGTATTCTAATTTTTTCCGAAAAGGAGCGCTTGTCCCATATCCGGCGTTTTTGTAGTGCCTTAGCAAAAATTTCCTACTTTTGCGGCATCTATCGCTGCCACATGTCGGGACGAAACGCCGTCAGCTACACCGAAGACCACATTCGATCCCTCGATTGGAAGGCACACATCCGCATGCGTCCGGGCATGTATATCGGAAAATTGGGTGATGGGTCTTCTTTAGACGATGGAATTTACCTCTTGCTCAAGGAGGTCTTAGACAATTCTGTCGATGAATTTGTGATGGGCAGCGGCCAGACCATTGAAGTCAGCATCCGGAATGAAAGGGTAGTCGTTCGCGACTACGGGCGGGGCATCCCGCTCGGAAAGGTGGTCGATGTGGTTTCCAAGATGAATACGGGCGGGAAATACAATACCCGTGCGTTTAAAAAGTCAGTCGGGCTGAATGGCGTTGGCACCAAGGCGGTGAATGCGCTCTCCCGTCATTTTGAAGTGCAATCCATTCGCAAAAGCCAAAGCGTAACCGCTGTATTTGAACGCGGCGAACTAAAGCGGGTAGCAGCGGACCAAACCGCTTTGCGTACCGGTACACGTGTGGCGTTTATCCCCGACGGTGAAATCTTTAAAAATTACCGCTTCCGCCGGGAGTACGTGGTGCGCATGCTTAAAAATTACACCTACCTCCACCCCGGCTTGACCCTCATTTACGACGGACAAAAATTTCGTTCCGAAGACGGATTAAAGGATTTGTTGTGCGACAATATCGATGCGGACACCGCCTATCCCATCATACACTTGTCAGGCAGGGACATTGAGATCGCTTTGACCCACAGTGCGGTATCGTATTCCGAAGTCTATTTTTCATTTGTAAATGGGCAGCATACCACTCAGGGGGGTACCCATCTGAGCGCTTTTCGAGAGGCCATTGCAAAGACCGTTCGCGAGTTTTTTGGAAAGCATTACGATGCGGGCGACATCAGAAAATCCATCATCGCAGCCATCAGCCTAAAGGTATTGGAGCCCGTTTTCGAGTCCCAGACCAAGACCAAGCTCGGCGCTACCGATATGGGGGGCGGGCTGCCCAGCATTCGAACTTTTGTGAACGACTTTGTCAAAACCCATTTGGACAACTACCTCCACAGGGAACCCGAAACGGCGGCCGCCTTACAAAAAAAGATTTTACAAGCTGAAAAGGAGCGCGATGAACTATCCGGCATACGGAAGCTAGCCCGGGAACGGGCGAAAAAGGTCAGCTTGCACAACAAAAAGTTGCGCGATTGTCGCCAGCATTACAACAATCCCAAAGCCAGTCGCAGCTTGGAGAGCAGCATTTTTATCACTGAGGGTGATTCGGCGAGCGGCTCCATCACCAAATCGCGAGATGTGGAGACCCAAGCCGTTTTCAGCCTGCGCGGCAAACCCCTCAACGCCTATGGATTGCGTAAGAAAATCGTCTATGAGAACGAAGAGTTCAATCTGCTTCAGTCCGCCCTGAACATCGAAGATAGTTTAGACGGTTTGCGTTACAACAATGTGGTAATCGCTACCGATGCCGATGTAGACGGCATGCACATACGCTTGTTGCTGATCACTTTTTTCCTCCAGTTCTTTCCGGAACTCATTCGAGAAGGTCACCTGTACATTTTGCAGACCCCGCTCTTTCGGGTTCGCAATAAAAAGGAGACGCGCTACTGCTATTCAGAAGCAGCGCGACAGCGAGCGATTCAACGCTTGGGTACCCACCCTGAGATCACCCGATTCAAGGGCTTGGGTGAAATTTCGCCCGACGAATTCAAGCAGTTTATAGGCCCCGACATACGTCTGGAACCCGTGATGATTGGCAAGGAGGTGAAAGTGGAAGGCATGCTCAGCTTCTATATGGGTAAAAACACACCCGAGCGCCAGGAATTTATCATCGACAATTTAAAGATAGAAAAAGATTGGGTTGAAAGCCCGACGGTATGAAAATGGAGAACCGAAGGCATTGTATGGGTTGTAGCTCCCTATATCTTTGCACTTCGTTAGAATCCAACCCATAACATGAGTGAGGACCCAAATATGGCCAGCCCCGATGATGCAGCAGATCGCATCGTCAAGGTATCGGGCATGTATGAGGAATGGTTTTTGGATTACGCCTCGTACGTGATTCTCGAACGGGCGGTTCCCGATTTTTACGATGGTTTAAAGCCCGTGCAGCGCCGCATCCTATACGCGATGAAGGAATTGGATGATGGGCGTTACAACAAGGTAGCCCATGTGGTCGGCCACACCATGAAATACCATCCGCATGGCGATGCTTCCATTACGGATGCCCTCGTCCAATTGGGACAAAAGGATTTGCTCATCGACACCCAGGGAAACTGGGGAAACACCGCTACCGGCGACCGTGCAGCTGCTGCGCGCTATATCGAAGCACGCCTTTCTCGCTTTGCTTTAGAAGTCGCTTACAACCCTGAGATTACCGAGTGGCAAGCCGCTTACGACGGGCGCAACAGCGAACCCATTCGGCTGCCGATGAAATTTCCCCTGTTGCTCGCACAAGGGGTAGAGGGCATTGCGGTGGGGCTTTCCACCCGGATTATGCCCCATAATTTTAATGAACTCATCCAGGCTTCGATTCAAAATTTAAAGGGCAGGAAACCCCTTATTTATCCCGACTTTCAATCTAAGGGCATAGCGGATTTTTCCGATTATAAAGACGGGTTGCGGGGCGGAAAGATCAAGGTGCGGGCTCGGATTCAGCAGGTGGATAAAAATACGCTTGCAATCACGGAGATTCCCTTTGGTACGACTACGGCTTCGCTGATCGATTCCATTTTGAAAGCCAATGAAAAGGGCAAGATTAAAATCAAAAAGATCGAGGACAATACCGCAGCCACCGTTGAAATCATCGTGTGTTTGAGCGGCGCCCTCTCGCCCGATAAGATGATCGATTCGCTTTACGCCTTTACCGACTGCGAGCTAACCCTATCACCGCTCTGCTGTGTAATCGCCGATGAAAAACCCCGTTTTCTGGGGGTTTCCGAGTTGCTCTATGAGAGCACGATGCATACCAAGGCATTGCTTGGCAAAGAATTGCAGCTCAAGCTCGAGGCGCTGCAGGGACAATGGCATTTTGCCTCCTTAGAACGCATTTTTATAGCGGAGCGGATTTACCGGGATATCGAGGGGGAGACCACTTGGGGGGGCGTGATGCAGGCCATCGAAAAAGGCTTGCAGCCCCATATCGGTCAGCTGCTGCGTCCCCCGATCCCTGACGACATCGAGAGGCTGACTGAAATCCGGATCAAGAAAATTTCCCAATACGATAGGCAAAAAGCCGACCGACATATCGAACACCTGGAAGCCGAGATAACAGAAGTACAGCAGCAGCTGAACCGGCTCACCGAATACGCGATCCACTACTTTAAAAAACTAAGGGAAAAGTACGGCAAAGATAGGCAGCGGCAGACGGAAATGCGGCGTTTTGAAGATATTTCAAAGCAAAGAGTCGCCATCGCCAATGTCAAGCTTTACGCCAATTTTAAAGATGGATTCATCGGTACTTCCCTTCGGAAAGACGACTACCTATTCGATGTTTCCGATATAGCCGATGTCATCGTATTCTCTAAAGACGGCAAAATGCGCGTAACCAAAGTAGCACCCAAGACTTTTGTGGGTAAGCGTATTTTGCACGTGGGCTGGTTCAGGAAGGGCGACACGCGTACCGTTTACAACTTGATGTACCGCGATGGAAAAGATGGCCCTACCTATCGGAAGCGCTTTGTGGTAAAATCCGTCACCCGCGACCGGGAATACGATATAACAGCTGGCACCCAGGGATCAGAAATCCTTTATTTTACCGCAAATCCCAATGGTGAGGCCGAAGTGGTAACCGTATATATAAAGTCGCTACAACGGCTGAAAAAGCTAAAATTCGATGTCGATTTTACCACCTTGGGCATTAAGGGACGGGGGGTCAAGGGCAATTTGGTCACCCGGCATCCGGTCAAGCGAGTCGCCTTAAAAGAAGAAGGCATATCGACGCTCGAACCCATAAAAATTTGGTTTGACAAAGCGGTTTGCCGTTTAAACGCGGAAGGGCATGGTGAATTTTTGGGCGACTTTCAGGGGGCGGATAAATTGCTGGTGATCAAACGAGATGGCACGGCACAGCTTCTGCGCTTTGATTGGTCTGCGCATTTCGACGAGTCTGTGATCGCACTGGAAAAATGGAATCCCCACAAGCCGGTGACAGCCGTCTATTACCACGCGGGTAAAACGTGCTATTGCGCCAAGCGCTTTTTGTTGGCAAACACCTGCAACCCCCAAAAGTTTATCCCGGCAGATGGCAAGAGCACACTGAAATGGGTGGCTACCGATCACCATCCCCAAATCGAAATCGTCTTTTCCAAACGCGGCAAAGCGCCCCAAATCATCCAACTGGAACACTTCATCGCGGTAAGGGGGATCAGCGCCATAGGTAAACGGCTAACAGCCGAAAGGGTAAAGCGCATCAACCGCCTGGAACCCGTACCCCATCGAGAAGAGGAGACCCTCGCTACAGCGGTGAGAAGCCCGAATGAGCCGGCTGTGCACAAGGATGAAATGCATGCGGCTGCGAGCTGTGGTGGACAAGTGACCTTAACTTTTGAAGAGCCGTAGCCATGGTGAACACACCCATTATAACCTGGCTTACGATTGGGCTTACCGTGCTGTTTAGCATTAGGGGATTTAACGATTTTGGTTTTTTCCAACGATTTATGCTGCAAGTGGGGCCTGTGCTTCGCGACAGGGATTACAAAAGGGTGCTCACCGCCGCCTTTTTACATGTGGATTGGGCGCATCTGCTCTTCAATATGCTCACCCTTTACTTTTTTGCCGACGCTGTGCTGCTCCACCTCGGCAGTCTGGGGTTCCTGGCGATTTACCTCGGCTCCATAGTCGCCTCTGGTTCGTTTTCAGTCTTTTACCACCAGCGCGATTACGCGTATAGCGCAGTGGGCGCCTCGGGGGGCGTGAGCGGCATCCTCTTCGCCAGCATTTTACTGTATCCCGATTTGCGGCTCTATATCTTTCCGATTCCCATACCCGTTCCCGGCTATCTATTCGGTATCGGATACTTATTGTATTCCGTTTACGGAATGCGTCACAAGTTCGATCACGTCGGCCATACCGCACACTTTGCCGGGGCCTTGGCCGGGATTATCATCAGCCTTTTGCTGGCGCCCGCGCTGCTGAAAACGAGGGGGCAGATTTTGTTTCTCCTGCTCATACCCATCGCACTTTTGTTTTATATATTATATCGAAAAAAATAGATCATATGGAAGTAGATCAATTGGAACCCAAAGGAATTTGGGAAAATTTTTGTCGACTCAATGCCATACCCCGCGCCTCCAAAAGAGAAGCCCGTGTTACCGCTTTTGTAAAAGCATTTGCCGAGCGGTTGCACTTGAAGGTCGCCGTCGATCGGGTGGGCAACGTCGTGATCGACAAGCCAGCCACAGCGGGCATGCAAGACCGCCAAACCGTGGTGTTGCAGTCGCATCTCGATATGGTACATCAAAAAAATCAGGACACCGAGTTTGATTTTGACACGGATGGCATCCGGATGTATGTGGATGGCGATTGGGTAAAGGCTCGGGGGACTACCTTGGGCGCGGATAACGGCATCGGTGTCTCGGCGATTGTGGCGCTTTTGGCTGCTACATCTATTCCCCATCCCCCTTTGGTCGCCTTGTTTACGGTAGATGAAGAAACCGGTATGACCGGTGCCAAGGAACTGGAGCGACAATACGTATGCGGTGACATCCTATTGAACTTAGATACCGAAAGGGATACGCAATTGGCTGTAGGCTGTGCCGGTGGTATCGATTCTACCGTTGTGGGAAGCTATCGGGAAGAAGCCTGTCCGCAGGGCTACCGCACCTTTACCCTATACGTGAAAGGCTTGCGAGGTGGGCATTCCGGTATGGATATACACAAAGGGTTGGGCAATTCCAATAAAATTATGAACCGTTTGTTGTTCGCAGCCCAGCGGGAAGCCGCCATCCGTATTGTAGCGATCGACGGCGGGGGCTTGCGCAATGCCATTCCGAGGGAGAGTACCGCACGGTTCGCTGTGCCCTCAGATCGGGTGAAAAAATTGGAGTCATGTCTGCAGGCGCTTTCTTCGCTTATTCGAGCGGCGTTAAGCCGATCCGATAGCGGCATGGAGATCAGTTGGGAGTCGGCCGATCAAGCCGAATCCGTCATGCACAGTGCCGATCAGAAAAAGTTGCTCCACGCCCTGTACGCTTGCTACAATGGTGTGTATCGGATGAGTAACACAATAGCCGGTTTGGTGGAGACCTCCTCCAATTTGGCACGTGTCCACGTCTGCGATGGAAAAATTCAAATCGGCACCTTGCAGCGTTCTGCATCCGAGAGCGCCAAAGCCGATATGGCGCAAACCCTAGCCTCCGCTTTTGAATTGGCCGGCTACTCGGTTAGGCGATCCGGTTCCTATCCGGGTTGGCAGGTCAACCCCGACTCCCCGATACGAAAGCTGTGTCAGTCCGTTTATACCGAATTATTTGGAGCAGAACCCGAGGTGGTTGCGGAACACGGCGGTTTGGAATGCGGTTTGCTGTTGGATCGATTCCCAACTATGGACGCGGTTTCCTTTGGCCCGAATATTTTGGGTGCCCACTCCCCCGATGAACGCGTCCAGATTTCTTCTGTACAGAAATTTTGGAAATTTTTATCCGCCGTCTTACAAGCCATTCCCAAAAGGGATTGACCGATAACCAAGGGGGCCAATCGCCGTCTCGTCTATAAATGAGTCTGTGGGGATTATAAGTGCTGCACGATGAACTTTTGGGGGTAATCCGGCCGACTTTTGTTACGCATTCCAGCTTGGGGAGGCTAAAAAGGATGGCTTTACTCCCCTGTGGCCGCTTAAAAAGGAGGCTTTGTTTTTTCCTTACCTTTGTCAAGCGATGAAATTCAGGATTTTTGGTGTCCATACACCCAAACCCAAACGGTTTACATACCAACCGCGATTTTATGACGAAGTGGCAGCGCGCCACAGGCGTCTCGAAGAGAAATACGCCCAATCGGCTGCGGTTCATCCGTACGACGAGACGCATATAGACGAGGCCTTTGATGCGATCAGAAGCAAGCGAAAGCACCCAGCCCAATCGGTTTACAACTCAGGCTTTCGCATTTTTATCATCGCTTTGGTGCTCTGCATTTTGGTTTACATCTGCTGTTGCACAGACCTGGTTCCCCTCATAAGCAAAATTCAAAATATCTTCTAACACATGTCCGACCGCATTGCCCTACTACCCGATTCTGTCGCCAACCAGATCGCAGCCGGTGAAGTCGTACAACGCCCGGCTTCCGTCGTCAAAGAACTCTTAGAAAATGCCATCGACGCCGAAGCCAAAGGGGTTGACCTCATCATTAAAGATGCGGGACGCACCGCAATACAGGTCGTCGACGATGGCTGTGGAATGAGTCCGACCGACGCACGGCTTTCCTTTGCGCGACACGCCACTTCCAAGATCAAGACGACAGCAGACCTGTTTCAGATCACGACAAAAGGCTTTCGCGGCGAAGCCCTGGCCGCCATAGCTGCTGTCGCCCAAGTGGAGATGAAGAGCAAAACCGAAGGAGCTGAAACGGCTACATTTTTACAAATCGAAGGCAGCGAGGTAAAAAAACAAGAACCGATACAAGCCGCCAAGGGGACCGCTATTGCGGTAAAGAAACTCTTCTACAACGTCCCGGCACGCCGAAATTTTTTAAAGTCCGACCCGATAGAATTGCGACACATCATCGACGAGTTTGAGCGCATCGCACTAGCCCACTCCCAAGTGGGCTTTAGGCTGTTGAGCAATGGTAAGGAGCTGTTTCACTTACCTCCGGAAAATCTACGCCAGCGCATCGTGCACATATTTGGCAAAAAGATGGACGAAAAGCTCGTCCCCATAGCGGAGCGAACGAAAATCATACAGATTGCGGGATTTATCGGAAAAAGCGATGCCGCCCGAAAAAAGCGGGGGGAACAATTCTTTTTTGTAAACCGACGTTTTATCAAGAATCCCTATCTCAACCACGGCATCCTCGCCGCCTATGAGGGGCTGCTCACACCCGGCAGCTACCCCCCCTACTTCATCTTCTTTGCGGTCGATCCCGGAAAGGTTGACGTCAACATACACCCCACCAAAACCGAGATCAAATTCGAGGACGAAAAATCGATCTACTCCATATTGCGATCCAGTGTGCGCCATGCACTGGGCATGTACAACGTGACGCCCACCCTGGATTTTTCGTCCAATCCAGATCTTGAAATCAGCCAGTCCGAGACCCGAACGATCCGCCAACCACAGATAAGGGTTGACCGGGATTTCAACCCTTTTGCCAATTCATTTCAGCGCGAAAAGGTCTCGCCTGCCGAATCCCAAGCTTGGCGAGATCTCTACCGAGAAAGCGGCGGTGCAGAAACCGAGGTGACGCAAGTAGAAATCGACTCAACGTCAGATGGGGCATCTTATATGCAAGTTCACAAGCAATACATCTTGGTCCAAACCCAAAACGGCCTGCTGCTCATCCACCAGTACCGGGCACACCAACGAGTTTTGTACGACAAATTTTTAAAATCCCTGCAAGAAGGCCGAGCCCTGGGCCAACGACTACTCTTTCCCGTAGCGATCGAGTTGAGTCCAAGCGATATCCAAAGCTTCGATTTACTAAGCGCAGACTTGCGCAAGCTGGGTTTTGATTTCGAGTTGAAAAAGTCCACACTCCGCATACGCGGTGCACCTACCGAGCTCGAACCTGAAAACATTGCGCAAACCTTAGAAAAGTTTCTGGAACAAGCACAAAGCCGCGCTGCACCCGACCCCAAATTAAAGGAGGCAACCGCCCTGACAATCGCCTCACAGGCAGCGATTCGCAAAGGCCATACCTTGACGGTGCCCGAAATGCAGCGCTTGGTCAACGCCCTGTTTGCCAGCCGGGAAAGCAGTTTTTCCCCACAGGGAAAAAGAATATACAATACACTACCTTTGAGCGAAATTACGAGACAATTTCACCGATGAATTCCCACTACGCACCCCGTCGTGCGAACCGAATTACCCCAGTAACTCAAAATTTATTGCTGATCAACATTTTACTCTTCTTGGCCACCGTGACGCTAACGGGTGCAAACCTCCCATTTCACCTCGGCGGTTTTTATTTTAAATCCCCTTTCTTTAAGCCTTGGCAACCGCTGACCAGCATGTTTATGCACGGTTCCCTATCCCATCTCGCATTCAATATGCTGGCGCTCTGGATGTTTGGCACACCTTTGGAAAGGCTCTGGGGTGCCAAACGCTTCTTGATCTTCTATTTCTCATGCGGTTTGGGTGCGTACTTCCTGCACGATGTGGTTACCTACTTGCACACCAACCCAATTCAAGCGAACTGGATGGAAAGCGGACAAAATTTCAACGAGTTTTTGGACGTCGTTAAAAAATTTCCACAAAGCGGTCGGGGTTACGCCTATCCGGCTGACGTCAAGACTTTATTCATGGTTTACATAACCCCAGTGGTAGGAGCCAGTGGCGCCATTTACGGCCTGCTCATCGCCTTTGCCCTGTATTATCCCAATGCCGAATTGATATTTATCCTGTTTCCGATACCCCTAAAGGCAAAATACTTTGTACCTTTCATGATGGTATTTGAACTGTTTCTGGGTTGGCAAAATTTCTCTGGAGACAACGTGGCCCATTTCGCCCATATCGGCGGCGCATTACTGGGGTTTTTGCTCATAAAATACTGGCGTGCCACAGACAAACGCTAAAGCAAATGGTTTCATTTTTAAGCCGACCGTTTTATGCCATTCAAAGGAGAGACGCAGCGATTCAATTAATCGCCTTATGCACGGCTATATTCGTGATTTACACAATCGCAGATTCCGGCTTTCACGGGGCTGCGCGCTTCAACGCGCTAATCTTGCAAAGCGATTGGAAGCACAACATTGAAAAACCTTGGTCCTTTATCACATATGCCTTTGTGCACCCCAGCTTTTGGGGACTGTTGTTCAATATGGTTTTCCTGTATTTCAGCTCGCGTTTATACTATACTTTTTTCTCAGAAAAGAGTTTGGTAACGCTTTTTTTTATAGGTGTCTTATCGGGCTCCCTGAGCTTCCAACTCGCAGCCCTCACCCGCTTGTTGCCCAGTCATACCTTGGTCGGGTCGAGCGCTGGAATATATGCGGTATTCACCGCCATCTGTACGTATCGCCCAAGCTTTGCGTGCTACTTATTCGGGGCGTTTCGGATCGAGCTGATCTACCTATTCTCAGCGCTCCTGCTCATCGATCTAATCGGTTTGCTACAAGGGGTAAACACAGGTGGACAAATCGCTCATTTTGGCGGTGTACTAAGCGGCTTTCTCTACACCCAATCGATCTGGCGCCTGCCCCGACACCTCAGCAGACTCACCCCATTTAAAAAATTCGGTCGACAAGCCTCGAAAAACCGGAGCCCAATCGGCGTAATCCCCATGGCAAAAACCAGCGCGCAAAGGCAAAAGAGCCAAACCGAAAATCGGTTGAACGAAATACTAGACCAGATATCCCGGTCGGGCTATAAGAGCTTGAGCAAATCAGAGCGACACTTTCTGAAAGAGACGAGTAAAGAATTAAATGCGGAGAGCTGATATTCAAAAGCGCCGTTCTCAATGGTTAAAAATCTTACCTTTCACATACCGGAACCTTATCCAACGGTGTGCCTATTGAAATGATTTTAAAATCGGTCAAATGATTGAAAAATTTGTTTAAATGGAATAAAGTTCATAATATTGCATCGCCATTTAGAATGATGAATACAAAACCAAAAAATACGGAAGAAAGGATTAGAGAAGCCGCTCGCGTCGTGTTCACTAAAAAAGGCTATGCGGCTACCCGTACCCGTGATATTGCCGAAGCGGCTGGGCTGAACCTTTCGCTGTTAAATTATTACTTCAGAAGTAAGGAAAAGCTTTTCGAGTTGGTAATGATGGAAAAAATAGCTGAATTGTTTGGCGCGATGCGTCTCATTGTAAATAATAAAACCACGACCTTGGCGGTAAAGATAGAAAAAATAGCAGCAACATATATCGATTTATTGCATCGACATCCAGACCTTCCCATATTTGTATTGAGTGAGATCAGGAATCATCCAAAAGATTTCGCCGCGAACACCGATTTGCAGGAAGTTTTAAAAAATGCTTCTCTAATGCAGCAACTCAAAGCCAAAAGACCGGATACAAATCCAATTCAGTTTTTTCTCAGCCTACTCGGAATGACCATTTTCCCCTATATAGTTAAACCGCTATTGCACACTTCTGAAGTTACCGATGAAGCGAATTTCGAGCGACTTATGGCAGCGCGAAAAAAAATGATTCCCATATGGATGAATCTAATGCTGGAAGTAGGGTAAAATTTTTTACATCGGAATTAGTCAAATGATTAAAACATAAAATTAAACACTGTGATTCATAAAAAAAAAGAAATATTTCTATGCGGCTTCCTGTTTTTATGGTGGGGCGGAAACCGGGCTTTTTCTCAATCGGAATCTCGCTTAACCTTGCGGGAATGCTATGCGCTGGCCAGGCGATATCATCCGATGACCCAACAAAGCGATCTGATTGCCGAAGCTTCCGAGTATTCCCTTCGGAACATTCAAAGAGGTCGTTTGCCGCAATTAAAAATCAATGGACAGCTCACCTATCAATCCGCCGTAACTGAGATTCCGATAGAATCGCCGAATGCGGCGTTTCCCAACTTACATAAAGATCGGTACAAAATCTATGCGGAAGCCAAACAGCTACTGTATAATGACGGCTCGATAAAAAAGCAAAAACTGGTTGAAAAAGCGAATGAATCCGTGAATCAAAACCAATTGGAGGTACAGCTCTATCAAATAAAAAATAAGGTTAACCAATTGTTTTTCGGAATCCTGTTGTTAAATGAGCAAATACGACAAAATGGGCTTTTAGAAAACGACATTGAAATTGGGCTCGACAAATTGCAAACCGCTATAGAAAGTGGAACAGCCCTTAAAACAGGAGCCTACAAATTAAAAGCCAGCCTTTTAAAAGCCCAGCAACATACCGCTGAACTCGAATCGATGCGAAAAGCCTATCGAGAGATGTTGCGTTTGTTTATTCATCGGGAAGTAAGTAACCAAACCGTACTGATCAAACCTCAGGTACCTTTTGCAGCTTCTCTTTCCAATACCGTCAATCGCCCGGAGCTAGCGTTTTACGACCAGCAGATAAAGCGCTTGGAAATGACCGACGATTTGCTGGACACAAAAGTGCTTCCCCAGCTCTCCCTTTTTGTTCAGGCAGGTTATGGCCGCCCAACACCAAATATGTTTAGCGACGATTTCGATACCTATTACATAGGTGGTATTCGACTGAGTTGGCATTTGTCGGCTTTTTATACACTGAAAAACGAGAAAGAGATCAACAAAATTAAGCAGTTGGAGATCCAGGCGCAAAGGGAAAGCTTTTTGCTTCAAATTCAACAGAAAATCAGCAACGAGAATAGTACCATTGAGAAATACCAAAAAATGCTGCATTCCGACGATGAGATTATAGAGATGCAAAGGCGTATTAAAAACACCTCACTTACACAATTGACCAATGGTGTTATCGATGCGAATGATTACCTGCGGGATGTAAATGATGAAAACCAGGCCTTGCAGCGCAAATCCACCCACGAGATTCAGCTCTTAATGACGCAATTTGAACAGCAAACCACAAAGGGAACTTACAATTTTTAAAAATGAAGAGATTAATTCCAATAAACGCTATCGCCTTAGCAGTAGTATCTTGTGGAAATAAGGATATCATACCCGATGCCTCGGGCACTTTTGAAGCTACGGAAATCACTATATCATCCCAGGCAAACGGAAGAATTGAAGCCTTTTCTATCGAAGAAGGCCAAAACCTTGAAATAGGTCGAGATATAGGGTATATAGACAGTACACAATTGTATTTGCAAAAACGAGAATTACAGGCCAATATTAAAGTGCTTCTGTCCAAAAGGCCTGATATCGCTACACAGTTATCGGCTTTAGAGGAACGACTACGCCAGGCGAAACGCGAGCAAAACCGCGTGCAAAACCTGTTGGCGGGCGGTGCGGCCACCCAAAGACAAATGGATGATGCCAATGCACAGGTTCGGATTATCAAAAGCAAAATAAAGGCGCAAAACTCAACGCTTTCCACCACCGCTCAAAGTTTGGCAGAAGCGATCAATCCGATACAAATCAAAATTCGTCGATTAAACGATAAGCTGGAAAAATGCCGCATCATCAACAACGTGAAGGGAACCGTACTCACCCGGTATGCCGAGGCCCAAGAAACCACTCTAGAAGGGCAGCCCCTTTATAAAATAGCCGATTTAAGTCGGATGATTTTAAGGGCTTACATAACGGGAGACCAACTGTCCCACATAAAATTAAACCAGGAAGTAAGCGTGCGGATCGATGATACAGCAGCAGATTATAAAACCTACAAAGGGGTAATAGCATGGATCAGCGATAAAGCTGAATTTACCCCCAAAACTATTCAAACCAAAGATGAACGGGCCAATTTAGTATACGCGGTTAAAATAAGGGTGAAAAATGACGGCTTTTTAAAAATAGGAATGTATGGTGAGGTGAAATTTTAAGGCATGGATGCGGTTGCTTTAAAGAATATCAGTAAAGCGTATTCCGGTAATAAGGCAGTTGACGATGTTTCTTTTAAGGTGAATCAAGGGGAATTATTTGGACTCATCGGGCCGGATGGCGCAGGTAAAACCAGCATTTTCAGAATGCTTACCACACTTTTGGTACCCGATGCAGGTACGGCTTCCGTCATGGGTTTTGATATCGTAAAAGACTATAAAAAAATAAGAAGCGGTATCGGGTATATGCCAGAACATTTCGCCTTGTATCCAGACCTTACGGTAGCGGAAAACCTCAATTTTTTTGCGGCTATCTTCAATACGCGCATCCGGGAAAATTACCACTTGGTAAAAGATATTTATGCGCAGATTCAACCTTTTAAAAACCGCCGGGCTGGGCGGTTGTCGGGCGGAATGAAACAAAAACTAACCCTGTGCTGTGCTTTGATTCACAAACCGAGCATCCTCTTTTTAGATGAACCGACTACCGGGGTAGATCCCGTTTCTCGTAAGGAATTCTGGGAAATGTTACAGCGTTTAAAAGCACAGCAAATCACCACTTTAGTTTCTACTCCCCATATGGACGAGGCGAGCCAATGCGACCGGATTGCATGGCTTCAATCGGGTAAAATTCTCTCTATCGATACGCCCTCGGATGTCACAGCGGCTTATGAAGACCCTATTTATGCGGTAAAAGCCGATAATATGTATAGGCTTCTACAAGTGTTAAAAAATGCGCCGGGAGTTAAAGACAATTATACGTTTGGGGAATTTGCCCACCTCATCTTCAACAAAGAAAAGCCCGAGACAGAGGCGTTTATCGACTTTCTCAAAGAAAAAGGCTTATCGGGCATCGAGTTAAAAAGAGTTAAAGCAACCTTAGAAGATGGTTTTATAAAACGCTTAAAAACGGTAATATGACTGAGGAACACGTTATAAAAACCGATAAACTCACCAAAAGGTTTGGGGATTTTACCGCTATCCATGCCATTACTTTTAAAGTGAACAAAGGTGAGATATTCGGGTTTTTAGGCGCTAATGGAGCCGGTAAAACCACGGCGGTGCGCATGTTGTGCGGTTTGTCGAGGCCTACTTCTGGCAATGCCGAGGTAGTGGGCTGTGATGTATATAAACAACCGGAAGAAATCAAAAAGAATATCGGGTATATGAGCCAGAAATTTTCGCTATATGAAGACCTTACCGTGCTCGAAAATATACGTTTTTTCGGGGGAATTTACGGGTTGTGCAGTGCTCGGATAAAAAGTAAAACCAACGAATTGATCGAGCAGCTGGGCTTACAAAATGAAGTTAAAAAATTAGTGGCTTCACTACCGTTAGGGTGGAAGCAAAAGCTCGCCTTTTCCGTAGCTATTATTCACAACCCGAAAATCGTTTTTCTCGATGAACCCACCAGTGGGGTAGACCCACTCATGCGCCGACAGTTTTGGGAGCTCATTTATGAAGCTGCCAACGATGAAATTACGGTTTTCGTCACCACGCACTATATGGATGAAGCCGAATATTGCGACCGCCTCTCTATTATGGTGGATGGGCGAATAGAAGCGCTGGACACGCCTCGAAATTTAAAAGAACGCTTTGGGGTAACCACCCTGGATGAATTGTTCTATCAACTCGCACGGGAGGCAAAACGGGGCGGTTAAAATTATAGGTATGAAACGATTGTTAGCGTTTATAAAAAAAGAGTTCGCCCACGTATTGCGGGATAAAAAGACGTTGTTGATCCTTTTTGGAATGCCTGTGGTACAAGTTCTGCTCTTTGGCTTTGTGCTGACCCATGAAGTTAAAAATGTCAAAACCCTCATTATAGATCAGTCCCAAGATGCTACTTCCGCCAAGCTTATTTCAAAAATAAAAGCCAATCCGTATTTTAAAATTGAAGCATCCACTTTGAATGTCAGGCGGGTGGAACAGTATTTTAAGAAAGGAAATGCAAAGCTAGCAATGGTTTTTCCGGCAAATTTCGGACGGGAACACGCCGGTCTACATCGTACTAAAATTCAACTGATAGCCGATGCGTCCGATCCCAATTATGCCACTACGGCGGAAAATTATCTCACCGCTATCGTCCAGGATTTTAATTCAGAAATAAATTGGGAAGCCGATATACGCTATACCATTCAACCGGAAATGCGGATGCTCTACAACCCCGAGTTAAAAGGGGCACCCAATTTTGTACCCGGTGTAATGGCTCTTGTATTAATGATAATATGCGTGATGATGACAGCGATTTCCATTGCAAAAGAAAAAGAAACCGGCACGATGGAAATTTTATTGCTCTCGCCTATTAAGCCTTTTTGGATCATTGTTTCCAAAATCATTCCACACCTCGTCTTGTCGGTTATCGATGTAATCTCCATTCTACTGCTCAGTGTATTCGTTCTCGATATTCCCATAAAGGGAAGTGTCTTATTGCTGATGGCAGAAAGCACTTTATTTGTCGTCAATTGTTTGTCGCTGGGCATTTTTATTTCGGTAGAAACCAGTTCACAACAAGCGGCTATGCTAATTTCTTTAATGGGCATGCTGTTACCCACCATTTTACTTAGCGGCTTTATGTTTCCCATAGAAAATATGCCGGAAGTCTTACAATGGGGTTCCAACCTGTTGCCCGCCAAATGGTTTTACACTATAGTTAAAGCTATTGTGATTAAAGGTCTCGGATTTCCGGCAATTTGGAAAGAAACCCTCATCCTGCTCGCCATTACCGCATCTTTATTGGGCATTAGTTTAAAGCGTTTTAAAATACGTTTGGAATGAGAACCATCAAGTTTTTATTGGGAAAAGAATTGAAACAGATTTTCCGCAATAAATCCATATTGGCCATTATTGTGGTCGCGCCGATTATTCAGTTGCTCATCCTTCCATTTGCCGCCAATTACGAGGTAAGAGATATCGATGTGTCGTTAGTAGATCGAGACCATTCCTCCTATTCCCGAAAATTGATTTCCAAAATACAGGGTTCCAATTATTTCAGACTCACCCATTGCGACGATTCTTTTGATAAAGCATACCGACATATAGAAAGCGATGCGGCAGATTTAATTCTGGAAATTCCCAACGGCTTCGAACGAAACCGCATCCTCGAGAAACACCAGCAACTCTTTATTGCGGTTAACGCGATCAATGGCACGAAAGCCAACCTAGGGGCGAATTATTTAATCCGAACCCTACAGGAATTCAATGAAGGCCTTCCAACCGGCGCGATGAATAATTCTGGATTGGCGCAGCGTTCCAATTTGGAAGTCGTCTTTTCCAATTGGTATAATCCCCATTTAAACTATAAGCGCTTTATGGTACCGGGCATTCTGGCTCTTTTGGTCACTATGATTGGCGGTTTTGTAACAGCGTTGAATATCGTAAAGGAAAAAGAAGTAGGAACGATTGAGCAGATAAACGTAACCCCCATAAAAAAACACCATTTTATCTTGGGAAAATTAATTCCATTTTGGGTGTTGGGTAATGTGGTTTTTACAATTGGCTTATTGATTTCCCAGCTGGTATATGGTATTGTATCGGAAGGGAGTATACTATTGCTATACGGATTTATAACCGTGTACTTACTCGCGGTATTGGGTTTCGGTCTGCTGATTTCTACCTTTTGCGAATCACAACAGCAAGCCATACTTATAACTTTCTTTTTTATGATGATTTTTATTTTAACAGCTGGGTTGTTTACACCCATAGATAGCATGCCGGAATGGGCGCAATTCACAACAAAATTAAATCCCGTAACTTATTTAATCGAAGTGATGCGTATGGTCATTCTGAAAGGGAGTACCTTGACAGATGTATTGCCAAAATTAGGTGTTGTGGCTCTTTTCGGAGTAGTTTTGAATACCTGGGCCATCTTTAATTATAAAAAAACCAATTGAGATAAACGATAATACGGGAAGCGTTACGGGTGACGCTTTTTTTGTCCCATCTGGCGTAAGGCCTGTGGTTTTACTACCTTTGCCCCCCAAAGCGCATGGCGCATATACGATGAAATGACGCGAGGATCCAAAACCGCAGCCCTCTACACTTTGGGCTGTAAACTGAACTTTTCAGAGACCGCTACCCTGGCGAGAGATTTAAAAAGAGCGGGCTATCGATGCGTGGACTTCAGCGCCGCTGCCGACCTTTACGTGATCAATACCTGTTCGGTAACCGAGCGTGCCGACAGGCGATTGAAGGCCCTCGTAAAAAAAGCCCTGCGTCAAAATCCCGATGCTTTTGTCGTCGCCATCGGCTGCTATGCACAACTCAAACCAGAGGAAATCGCCGCGCTCGACGGGGTGGATATGGTCTTGGGCACTTCGGAAAAGTTTAAGCTGCTGGACTATCTCACAGATTTGACAAAAAGAGGATTCGGTGAAATACACGCTTGCGAGATTGACGAAGCGGATTTTTACGCGGGCGCCTACGCCCTAGGTGACCGCACACGGGCTTTCTTAAAAGTGCAAGACGGTTGTGATTACAAGTGTTCGTACTGCACCATTCCCTTAGCGAGGGGCTTATCGCGCAGCGATTCGTTGGAAAATGTATTGCAACGGGCTGAAGCGATCGGCAATCAGGGAGCCAGGGAGATCGTACTGACCGGCGTGAATATCGGCGATTATGGAAAGGATGCGTCCAAAGGCAAAAAACACGGGCATCGCTTTTTAGACCTCGTACGCGCTTTGGACGAGGTCCCAAGTGTCGATCGCATTCGGATTTCTTCGATTGAACCCGAGCTGCTCCAAGCGGAAATCATCGAATTCATCGCTGAGAGCAAACGCTTTGTCCCGCACTTTCACATGCCACTGCAATCGGGCAGCAATGCTATGCTGCGTAAAATGCGTCGCCGCTACCGCCGTGAGCACTATGCCGAACGGGTCGATCAAATCAAAGCGGTGATGCCCCAGGCTTGCATCGGTGCAGATGTCATCGTCGGCTTTCCAAGCGAATCGGAAGCCCATTTTTTGGAGACCTACGACTTTTTAAACCATTTGGATATCGCTTACTTACACGTTTTCCCCTATTCCGAACGACCCGGTACAGCAGCCTTGGATATCAAACCCATCGTTCCGTCTGCCATTAGAAAACAGCGCAGCCAAATGTTGCGCACCCTATCGGCCAAGAAGCGGCGGCATTTCTACAAAAGCCAACTCAACCGCATCGGAGAAATACTCTTTGAGGGCGAAAACAAAAAGGGTTACATACAAGGGTTTACCAAAAATTACGTGAAGGCTAAGCACCCCTGGAATCCGCAGTGGGTAAACACGATACAGCGCTTGCGCCTCGATCGAGTAGCAGCGGATGGACTCGTAACCCTTAGCCCGCTGGAAGTGCCTACCCCAATCCCGTAGTGCAAAAGGTGTATTTCACCAGACGTATGGTAGCCAATCGGTGACGAGACATCCCTTCTCCCTATAAAAGTAATAATTTTGAGGAGCGATAATGCAACTATCGAGCCCATGAAAAAACAGCAAAAGGTCGCCTATCTGATCAAAACTTTGGGTGAAATCTATCCGAAACCCAAGCCGCCCTTGCAGGCTACAGACGCCTTTACCATGCTGGTAGCGGTGGTGCTCTCCGCGCAGACCACCGATAAGAAAGTAAACGAAGTGACGCCCTGGCTCTTCGCCCTGGCCGACAATCCCTTTGATATGGCACATCTAAGTGAATCGCAGATTAAAGCGACAATTCGGCAAATCGGGTTGTCCAGCACCAAGGCCCAGAACTTGAAAAGGCTCTCCAAGCAATTGGTGAATAGTCACAGGGGTAGGGTTCCAGATCGCTTTGAAGACTTGGAGAAATTGGCGGGTGTGGGACACAAAACCGCTTCTGTAGTCATGACACAGGTCTTTGGGCATCCCGCATTTCCGGTGGACACCCATATTCACCGGCTGATGTGGCGCTGGGGACTGAGCGATGGCAAGCGCGTGGAACAGACCGAAAGGGATGCCAAGCGCCTCTTTCCAAAGGTGCATTGGCATGACTTACACCTGCAGATCATATACTACGGGCGCGAATACGCGCCAGCCCGCGGCTGGGATATCCAGCGGGACACCATTACGCAACGGATTGGCAGAAAGTCCTTGTTGCGGGAAATCGGCTTTTTGTAAACCGTCTTTGTAGCGAAACACTAAGGTGACACCTCGATTGGGGACTATGTTATGGGATACTCTTCCCTTTTGGGTTTCGACCTGTGGTTTGAAAGTTTGGGTTTGTTTTTGGTATTTTTTCTGCGTTCGGTCACTAAGAGATGGCTTATCTCTTTGCTGTTTACCCTGGGGTTAACCCAGCCAGCCCCTTACTTCTGCAAGTCGGTTTGAAAGGCGGGTTTTATTTTTTTGTCTTTGTCCTCGCGGTCAACCCCACCGACTTTTATCACATATTTATCCCCGTGCGTCAATCTGAAAAGGGGCTTTTTTTGCCTTTGTCCTTTTTCCTTCGGGCTGGTTTAAACGGGAGATTTTGTGTTGGTTTGAAAAGCGGGTTTTATTTTTCGTCCCTGTGAGACGTCTAAAAGGCGGTGCTTACCTCTTGATGTTTGCGCTTGTAGG
>JBAJNK010000054.1:0-8039 GCA_036881805.1 Flavobacteriales bacterium | reverse complement strand
TGAAATCTTCAATCCAATCCCGGCCTTATCGCCCAGGTAGATGGATGGGTCTAATAACTTGGCCTCGTATGTGAAATTCGATATGCCTACCGCAAAGCGGGCTTCCGCGGTAGAGGCGTTTTGTGGATTATTCCGCTCGCGTACGGTCGCGCGCACCGTTAGTTCACCCGAAAATCCAGATTCGGATGTAACCGTTAGCGTTTTTGTAAATGAATCCCCTGTCAATACAGGCTCTTGCTGTGCATCAATCTCGCCATTGCCCGATAGGAATTCGTATGTTATATCGTAATGATTGGGGTCTTGCGCGTTCGAGACGGTCAAAGTCAAGGTATTGGACTGCCCACTGCGTATTTCAGGTTTTTCAGCTGTGAGTGAAACCCGAATGGGTTTTGCCTTGACGGCGATTTCCTTTTGGACTTTCGAGGGCGCATCACCGCCATTTTTTACCTCGACAAAAACGGTGTGCGTACCTGAATTCGATGATGAGAATGTGATGGTCGCCGGTATTGGGTCAGTTCCCAAAGCATAGAAGGTATCCCCATCCAAGGTTTGGCCTCGATATACAAATTGGGCGTTTTCATCGGTGGTGTAAATCCGAAATCGATAATCGGCATCGTTTGTAATGGGGTTTATAAGCAGTCTGAGGGGGGCTGATTCATTGCGGTACACCGCATCCGGGCCTGAAAGGCTCAATTGTATTGCACTCGAGCCCACACCTATGGATAAGACATCGCCATATGAATCCCCGAACTTATCGGTATAAGTCGCCGTTAAGACATAAGGCCCCTTTTCTCCACCTTTCCGAGGCTTGCATTCGTACTGCTTCTCTTGTAAATCCTGGTTGTTCAGTGTCTTTCCTAAGGGAACGCTTTGCTGACCGCTTAGCAAATCGATGTCTTTGTCGCTGTCTATTCGCAGCTCGTACGTTTTACCGAGGTCGTAACTCGGCGTGGCACGCAGGGTGATCGCTACAGTCTGATCGGGTTGTAATATGGGGTTATCCGTGTGCAATGCTACTTCGATTTCATTCTTAACCACTTCGATTGTGAGCGTTTGTTCGACTTCTCGTCCGAAATTATCCCGAACTACAAAAATCAGCGTTTGTGTTCCTTCTTTGCTAAAATCAGGCTCGTACCCCACCGCATGCGCCCCGGTCTCAATCGGGTAATATTCGCCCGCCTTTTCTACCGACGAGCCATCGAGGTACAAGGTCCCGCCCAAATCGGCTATATACTTATACTGGTATGGACCGACTTTTGCACCTGCTGGGTCTTCCAGCTCCATGACAAGTGTTGCGCTTTGGCCTTTGTACAGGGTTTTTTCCACCTCGCTCAGACCCAATTGGAAAGGCGGGTTTTCCACGTGGAATGCCAAACTGTCCTGCTGTTCTTGTCCGTATTCGTCCGATGCGTTAAAGTACAGTATGTGTTTACCCGGTTCTAAGGGCTTAAAGATCAGCGAAGTCTTTCCGCTCTGTTCAACTGTCCAATGGGTCACCACGGCACCGCTGCGCAGCAATTCCCCCCGGCGAAGCATATCGGTCGAGATGTGAAACGCATTGTCCGCCATCCGCCGCTCATAGGAGAGCACCAGGTCTATCGGTATTTCTGCTCCGACAAAAAGCGCATCGTCTTGGTGCGCACTCGATACATCTAAGTTAAAGGGCAAAGCATCACTGTGTTGCAAGGCACGGTCTTCACAATGGGTGAGAAAAAACAGCAAAAAAACCGAGGTTATGCGTGCTACAATTCGATTCATATCTTTTAAATCATCGATCTATTGGTGTTCATACGCTGCGCTTATAGAATTCCTCATATCTGACCTATGCCCATACACTGCGCTTGGTATGCCTTTCACCTTTACTCAGCACGTCCTACTACAGCGTCCCAAAAAGAGCCCCGTAGCCAACCGCTTTTCCGCTGTTCCCTCGTTTAAAATCACCTTTCAACGCCAAAGAGAAGGGCAGAAAAAGAATCGTCTTTATTTTTTTAAGGCTTTAATGGTCTGTGACCCCGTCTTAAATTGTGCGCTTAAATGTACAAATTATTTTAAAATGCGATTTTGCACTTGCCCTTCTTAATATAAGCGGTGTGCGTTTTTGACGAGCTGAGTTTGTTTGCTCAGCAGTCACAGGGCAATGTTGATAGTATCGTATTTAAGCGAGTACTATGGCGTTTTTCTATGGTTGTTTTGTCTTTTACTTTTATACTTCTCAGCGGGTGTGATACGACTGATAATTATCGAGCTTCCATACCGATAGAGAAGCCAAAACAGGCCCAATCTCAAAAAGTCGACATAGAAACTCTTTATATAGTAGTGATTCAATAAGCGCCCACTTCCGAGTTATCTATTTTTTGCCTTGATCCTATCCCTATGCCATAGCATCGCAGCGCGGCTATCGGTTTGTAAACGACTACCGGAGCTTCATCCTCACCTTAGCAAGTCAGTTCGCACCCTGCCAATAGGGCTTTGTTTTTACAGCGTTTTTCGATGGCGAATCCCATGCGTTTTCCAAATGGACAACTCCCGTGAAGACAGACCAGTACCGACCGATTCGCACGCTTATCACATAGCCCAAAGAAGGTGGGTTAAAACGATCGCTTGCCGCTTTGGTATAGTTTGGCTTTGTTGTATTCGTAATTCATTCGACCGATATGCAGGACTGAAATGTTTTGCGGGCATTCCAGCTCACAGGCTCCGGTATTGGAGCAGTGTCCAAATCCGGATTCCGCCATTTTCGCCACCATATCCACCACGCGTGTAGCCGCCTCTTGGCGGCCTTGGGGCAGCTCGGCCAGTTGCACTATCTTGGCAGCGGTAAACAGGGCGGCACTCGCATTTTTACAAGTCGCCACACAAGCGCCACAACCGATGCAGGCGGCTGCATCGAAAGCCGCTTCTGCCCTTTGGTGCGCAACCGGTATGCTATTGGCCTCGGGTGCTTGTCCGGTGTCTACAGAAATGTAGCCACCCGAAGCGATAATGCGATCCAGCGCAGATCGATCGACCCGCAAATCGCAAACGATGGGAAAGGCCTTTGCCCGAAAGGGTTCCACGACAATGGTGTCACCATCTTCAAACGATCGCATATAGAGCTGACAAGTCGTCGTGTGCTGTAAAGGGCCGTGCGCCACGCCTTTGATCACCATTCCACACTGTCCGCAAATGCCCTCGCGGCAATCGTGATCGAATTCTATGGGGCGTTCACCGCGATTGATCAATTCGATATTCAAACTGTCGAGCACCTCCAAAAAGGACATATCGCTATGCACCGCTTCCATCGCATAGTCTTTGAGCGCACCCGGACTCTCGCTGTCCTTTTGACGCCATACTTTTAAAAAGATTTTCATGTGTACCGCATTTTTCACTTGTAACTCCGCACCGTCGGCGTAACGGTTTCAAAATTCAAAGGCTCTTTGTTCAATACAGGCGCCGAAGGATCGCCACTCCAGGCCCAGGCAGCCGTATAGCAAAAGTTTTCATCGTCTCGTCGCGCCTCGCCTTCCTCGGTTTGGTATTCCGCTCTGAAGTGGGCACCACAGGATTCTCCGCGATGCAGCGCATCGATGCACATCAATTCAGCGATTTCCATGTAGTCGGCTACCCGTCCCGCTTTTTCCAATTCACTATTCACCCCTTTTCCCCCGCTGGGGACGATCAGGTCTTTCCAAAAAGCACTGCGGCGCGCACGGATGTTTTCTATGGCTTTTTCCAATCCCTGTTTCGTGCGCAACAACCCGCATTTATCGTACAATTCAGCGCCCAACTCCCTGTGAAAGGACTCGGCGGTTTTATGTCCTTTACAGGACAACAACGCATGCAGCTGTTTTTGAACGCTTTGTTCGGCTTGCTGAAAGGCCTGGTGGTCCGGATTGACCTGGGGAACGCGTATCTGATCGGCGAGGTAATTCGACAAGGTATAGGGCAATACGAAATACCCATCTACAGCAGCTTGCAACAACGAATTGGCACCGAGCCGGTTGGCGCCGTGGTCAGAAAAATTGGCTTCACCAATGGCGAAAAGGCCGGGGATAGACGTCATCAATTCGTAGTCCACCCACAAGCCACCCATGGAAAAGTGAGCGGCCGGCGATATTTTCATCGGTTCTTCATAAGCATCGATACCCGTTATTTTTTTGTACATGGTAAACAAATTGCCATAGCGTTCTGCGATAATCGCCTGGCCATACCTTGAGATCGCGCTGGAAAAATCCAAATACACCGCATTTTTCAGGGGTCCGACCCCCTTACCGAGATCGATTTGCGCCTTGGCCGCTCGGGAAGCGATGTCGCGAGGGGCTAAATTTCCAAAAGAAGGGTACTTGCGCTCCAAATAATAATCGCGTTCTGATTCGGGTATGTCAACCGGTTTACGCGTATCACCCTTGGCTTTGGGCACCCAGATACGGCCATCGTTCCGAAGGGATTCCGACATCAATGTCAATTTCGATTGATAGGCCCCGCTTTGGGGTAAGCAGGTGGGATGAATTTGCGTCCAGCTGGGGTTGGCCATATAGGCGCCCTTCTTATGGGCGCGCCAAATGGCTGAAGCGTTACACCCCATAGCGAGTGTAGAGAGGTAATATATTTTGCCAAATCCCCCAGTTGCCAAAACGACAGCATGGGCTGCATGGCACTCGATCGCACCGGTGTCGAGATGGCGGGCTACAATACCTCGGGCTTTTCCTGAAATCAGTACGAGGTCGAGCATTTCATGGCGGGCATAGAGTTTCACCCTTCCCGCGTGTTCCTGACGCATTAAAGCTTGATAAGCGCCCAACAACAACTGTTGTCCGGTTTGCCCCCTGGCGTAAAAAGTCCGGGACACCTGTACCCCCCCAAAAGATCGGTTTCGCAAATACCCGCCGTATTCGCGGGCAAAGGGAACCCCCTGGGCGACAGCCTGGTCGATTAGGTTGGCCGAGCATTCGGCCAGTCGATACGTATTGGCCTCCCGAGCGCGGAAATCACCCCCTTTTAAGGTATCGTAAAACATGCGAAAAACGCTATCGCCATCGTTTTTATAGTTCTTTGCTGCATTTACCCCACCCTGAGCGGCCACCGAATGGGCGCGCCTCGGACTGTCTTGGAAACAAAAGCTCTTTACGCCATACCCCATCTCAGCTAAAGATGCAGCAGCCGAAGCCCCGGCCAAGCCGGTACCGACTACGATGACCTCGAGTTCCCTACGGTTGTTGGGACTCACCAACCGGGCATGCGATTTATACCTACACCACTTTTCAGCCAAAGGGCCTGCGGGTATATCGGCTTTGAGTATTTTGTTCATGCGTGTTGTTTTACATAGATGAAGATGGGAATAATCGCAAAGCCCAAAGCGATGCCAATGGCAAATAGGGCACCGGCCACTTTTACGGCTCTGGTGTACACCGGATGGTACAACCCCAGGGTTCTATGCGCGCTAAAAACGCCGTGTAGCAGGTGGTAACCCAGGGCGATTAGTGCAATGATGTAGAGCGCCACGTACCACAATTCTCCAAAGGCTGCTACGACCAAGCCATAGAGATCCCGATAACCGTTTTCATCCACCGGCAGGTCTCCAAACTTATACCGGTACCAAAAATCTTTGAAGTGAATCACGAGAAAAGCAAAGATGATCAGGCCGAGCAACATCATATTTCTGGAATACCAAGTACTGGCTCGCTTGCGCCTGTCACAGCTGTATGGACTTCCGGCGGCGCGCTTGCTTTTAATCGCCAAGTAGATCCCATCGACGAGGTGCAGCAGTATAGACGCGTACAAGGCTAGGGCGATGATTTCAATCAGCCAGTTCCCAGCCAATAAATGGCTATACCAATTGTATCGGGCTCTCGCCTGGGTTTCGGGCAACAGCAGTTGTAAATTTCCCAACAGGTGAACAACCAGGAAAAAGCATAAGAACAAGCCCGTCAAGGCCATCCCATTTTTTCTCACAAGCATATTTCTAGTCCAGTCCATACGCTGATTTTTGGATTACCACATCCCCAATATCTTCCACCAAATCCCGCCAAAGAGGAAGAAGATAAAGAGAAATAACACACTGAGCACAAATCCAAATTTCCACCAGTTTCTAAGGCTTACGTAGCCTGCACTGAAGAGGATAGGCGCCGATCCTTGGGTATAATTCGTCAAGCCGCCCATGAGTCCACCGCAAAAGCCCAAAAACAAGGCGAGCATCAGCGGGGGGACGCCGACAGCTACACCCACCGAGAGCATCGGAAAATAAAGCGCCGCCACGTGAGCGGTAGCGCTCGCAAATAGATAGTGCAAGTAGTAATATAGTAAAATGACAATGGGAAAGGCGTAATACCACGACAATTGCGCGATATAGGCTTTAATATTTTCCGCCACCCAGGCGGTGAAACCCAATTTCGCCAAATAACTCGCCATCATCACCAAGGCGGCAAACCACACGATGGTATCCCAGGCGGCTTGCTCACCCTTTATATCAGACCAGCTCAGCACGCGCGTTAGCAGTAGAAAGCATACGCCCAACAAAGCCGCAGTAGTGACGTCGATCTGAAGAGACGCACCAAAGACCCACAAAAACAGCAAGAGTAAAAACGCGATGAGCATCATCCATTCTTCCCGTTTCATCTCCCCCATTTTTCGCAAGGCTTCTCGAGCCAACTCAGGTGCATTTTCAGTTCTTTTTACACTCGGTGGCATCAGCTTATACAACAACAAGGGCATGAGCAAAAAGGCTATCAAAGCCGGAACCGAGGCCGCTACCGCCCAGCTCGCCCAGCTGATTTGAACCCCCAGGTCCGCGGCGAACTTCTGAACCATGGCATTGCTGGCCGTACCGGTCAAAAATAGGGATGCTGTAATCAAATTGGCGTGGAAAGCATTTAAGGTGAGAAAAGCAGCTGTTCTATTATGCGTGCCGGGACCCGTGTGTACAGATCCCAAACGCCTGGCTATAGACTTCGTAATGGGGTAAACGATCCCACCCACGCGTGCGGTGTTACTCGGCATGACAGGAGCGAGGATGAGATCGGATAGATTGAGTCCATATGCCAAGCCCAGGGTAGTCCTTCCCAGCTTTCCGATAAAAAAGTATGCAATGCGACTACCCAGTCCAGTTTTCATAAATCCTTCAGCGATAAAAAAAGCCACACCTATCAACCAAATGATGGAATTCCCAAAACCGCTCAAGGCGTTGACAATGCCGTCTTTTGCCGGATGGGCTGAACCGTTGGGGACCAATACCCCCAGAAGCGCGCTGAGCGAAATACCCAACATACCCATAGTACCCATCGGAGCCGCTTTGGTGAGAATTCCGACGATGACAAATGCGAAAATGCTGAACAAATGCCAGGCGTTATCCCGCAACCCTTGGGGCGTGGGAATCAACCAGAGGATCAACCCCACTACCATACAGATCAGTAACCGATTGTAGTTTACCTCTAACTTCACAGTAATGCGGTTTGTCAATTGCGAAATCGGAACACAAGTTACATTTTTCTATTTAAATACAGCGGGCTGAACGCACCTTCTCGTGAATTGGTTTCTCTCCGAGCGCGGAGCTGACCGCGGGGAAAAAATAGGCCCGCCCGTCCAGGCCGCCTCACACAAAACAAAATCGAAAAAATAAGCACCCCCTTTTAAGCTGCCAAATGGGAAAATTGCCCCCTTTCAAACCGCTAACCGGGAACGGAAAAACAATCCTCTTTTTAGACCAACCCTACAAGGACAAACACCAAAAAGACACCCCCCAAGCCACCGACCGGGAACAAAGAAATAGCCCTTTCAAACTGCCAAACGCAAATAATCTCCCTTTCCAGGCTGAACCACAGGGGAAAAAATAAGCCCGATTTTTCAAACCAACCCAAAAGGATAGCGGCAAAAAATAACCCCATTTTTCAGATCGACCCGATTTGATTGACAAAAGGGCAAAACCAAAAAAATACCCCGCTTTTCAATCCGATCTACAATCGCAAACGATGGAACAAAAGTCAGTAGAACCAACCACAGGAATAAGGAGAAAAAAATAAGCCCGCTCTTATCTGATTACGATACCCCCGTCATCAAAATTGTCT
>JBAJNK010000053.1:0-40772 GCA_036881805.1 Flavobacteriales bacterium | reverse complement strand
GGCAAAAGGAGAAAAACAAAAACTGCCGCCCTCAGACCGCCGGCCGAAAATACCCTCTTTTTAAATCGCCATGCGCATAAAAATACCGAAAAAAGCCCCACCTTTCAAACTGCCACACTAAAGAAGAGTCAAAAAAATAAAGGAAAAGCACAGAGAAATAGTTCCTTTCTAACCCAACACGAAAAGAACAAACACAAAAAAGCCCGCTTTTTTAATCACCCCGAAGGGAAAAAAGACAATCCCCCTTTCAAATCGCCATATAGAGATCAAAAGCAAAAAACAAGTCCCCGTTTTTAAACCGCCAATCGGGAACGGAAACAATCCTCCTTTCAAACCGCCCTAAAAGGCCAAAAGCAAAAAAGGCAGCTATCTATACAACCGAGTGGCTCCGTTGAAGTACAGTTGTCAAGGTGATTTGATAAGGTGCGATATGAGAAAAATAGGCGGTGTGAATCAGGCGGAGTACGCAGTTGTATTCCGATCGATCTTTTTGACCAAACCCTGCAAAACTTTACCGGGCCCTACTTCGATAAATTCTGTCGCACCGTCTCGGATCATGCGTTGTATGGATTGCGTCCATCTCACCGGTGCGGTGAGTTGGGCGATTAGATTTTCTCGGATTGCGTCCGGATCGCTTATGGCCATCGCGCGCACATTTTGGTAAATCGGGCAAATCGGTTTTTTAAAGTTCGTTTCTCCGATTGCTTTGGCCAGTTCTTTTCGGGCGGGTTCCATCAGGGGGGAGTGAAAAGCACCCCCGACGGCCAGCCGCAGCGCGCGCCTGGCACCGAGCGATTTGGCCTGATCGCAAGCCGCTTGAACGGCGGATATCTCACCCGATATGACCACTTGACCGGGGCAATTGTAGTTGGCTGCTACCACGGTGCCCGGCGTATCGGCACAGACTTTTTCGACTTCTTCATCGCACATGCCCAAGATGGCTGCCATGGTGGAGGGTTTGATCTCCGTCGCCCTTTGCATGGCTTTGGCGCGTTTGGAAACCAGGCCTAAGGCTTCTTCAAAATCTAAGGTTTGATTGGCTACCAAGGCCGAAAATTCGCCTAAGGAATGCCCGGCTACCCCTTCGGGGCGAAAATCCGAAAGCGTCAGCGCCCGTATCACCGAATCCAAAAAGACGGCAGGCTGCGTTACGCGGGTTTCCCTGAGCGCTTCTGCACTGCCTGTAAACATGATTTTTGTGATTTCAAAGCCCAACAGCGCATCGGCTCTTTTGAAGAGATCCCTCGCCAATTGGGAAGATCGATACAATTCTTTTCCCATGCCGGGGTATTGTGCGCCTTGCCCAGGAAATAGGTATGCTTTCATCGGGGGATTTTGTTTTTTCTAATGTACCGCAGAAATGCAAAATCATACGGATTTTGCTCGTCTTTGGCGTGAAATTCTTCCGAGGCGAGTTCCCATATTTTTTCATCTATTTTTGGGAAATAGGCATCGCCTTCAAAGGCTTTGTCTATTCGGGTGAGGTCGAGCACATCGGCTAGGGGCATCAGGACTTCAAAGATTTGGGCCCCGCCGATTATGTAGATTTTTTCTTCGCCTTTTAAATCCGTCAGCAGTTTGTCGATACAGCGGTACGTATGTACCTGGGGCATGTCAAAAGTTTCGCTTCTCGAAAGCACGTAATTGTCCCTTTTGGGTAGTGCCCGGTTGCCGATGGAGTTAAAAGTCTTGCGTCCCATCACGACGGGGTGTCCCATGGTGATGTGCTTGAATCGTTGCAAGTCGGCGGGTAAATGCCAGATGAGCGCATTGTCTTTGCCCATGACACGGTTTCTATCCAAGGCGGCGAGGAATATGATTTTCAATGCGGTATATTTTGTATTTCAAAAGATGAATCTCACACGGCTACCGCTCCTTTGATCGGGGGGTGCGGTTTGTAGTTTTTCAGCGTAAAATCCGCAAAGCTAAAATCGAAGATGGATTTCACCGCCGGGTTGAGCTGCATCGTTGGAAGCGGTCTGGGCTGGCGGCTGAGCTGCAATTTTACCTGTTCCAAATGGTTGTTGTATATGTGCAAATCCCCAAAGGTATGCACGAACGCGCCGGGTTCCAATCCGGTTACTTGGGCTACCATCAGGGTGAGCAAAGCATAGGAGGCGATGTTAAAGGGTACACCGAGAAAAGCATCGGCGCTGCGTTGATACAGCTGACAGGAGAGCTTGCCCGCTGCGGTGTAAAATTGAAAGAGCACGTGGCAGGGGGGAAGGGCTGCTTTGCCGTTGGCCACATTTTCCGAGAAGGAGACAGTGGTGTCTGGCAGCACGCTTGGATTCCAAGCGGAAACCAACATGCGGCGGCTGTCCGGATCGCTTTGAATAGTTTGGATCACCGCTTGAATTTGGTCGATGCCTTCGCCATTCCAATTGCGCCACTGGCGGCCGTACACAGGGCCCAAATCCCCATTTTCGTCAGCCCATTCGTTCCAGATGCGCACCCCGTTCTGCTGTAGATAACCGATGTTGGTGCTGCCTTTTAAAAACCACAACAGCTCGTAAATGATGGATTTGAGGTGCAGCTTTTTGGTCGTTAGCATGGGGAAGCCCCTTTGCAGATCAAAACGGGTTTGATAGCCAAAAACGCTGATCGTCCCAGTTCCAGTGCGGTCTGGTTTCTCACGGCCCTGATCCAAAATGTGTTGCAGTAGGTCCAAGTACGCTCTCATCGGGAAAAATGCTCGACGCGGTTGCAAGTTACGACTTATAAACTGAAGTGGGCAAGCCGGATTGCCGCATACCCAACACCTTTCTTTAGCCGATTAGCATACCGGCGATTGTAGCGCTCATCAACGAGGCCAAGCTGCCCCCTACTAAGGCGAGCAATCCGAATTCGGATAAGGTTTTTCGTTGGCCAGGCGCCAGCGAACCGATACCACCGATCTGTATCCCGATCGAGGCAAAATTGGCGAAGCCGCAAAGCATATAAGTAGCCATGATGATCGATTTTTCATAGTTGAGGTGTGCGGCTTGGGTGACATCCTTTAACCGGCTCAATTCGATGTAACCGACGAATTCGTTCGCTACTATTTTGACACCCAACAATTGCCCCATCAAAGCCATGTCCGCTTTGGCTATGCCGATCAACCACATTAAGGGTGATAAGGCGTACCCCAATACGAATTGCAAGGAGAGCGATGGATAAGCGGTATGCGCGACAATCCAATGGTTTATGCCCGTATAATTTCCGATTATATCGCTCAGACAGTAATTGATCAGCGCGATGAGCGCGATAAAGACGAGCAGCATGCCCGCTACGTTGATCGCCAGTTTTATCCCTTGGGTCGTACCGGTGGATATCGCATCTAAAAGGTTGCTTCCGATATCGTCCATGTCGATTTTCACATGGGTGCTAACCGATTCGGTTTGTGGGTATAGGATTTTGGCGATGACCACTGCGCCCGGTGCGGCCATAACGGAAGCGGTTAACAGGTGTCTGGCGTAGAAGAGCTCCAAAGTGGGATCACCATTCCCCAAGAAACCGATATAAGCGGCGAGTACACCGCCGGCTACAGTCGCCATTCCGCCGATCATCACGAGTAGGATTTCAGACTTGTTCATGCGTTCCAAAAAGGCCTTGATCATCAAGGGAGATTCGGTTTGTCCCAGAAATATATTGCCCACAGTCGAAAGGCTTTCCGCTCCAGATATACGGAGTAAACGGGTCATTATCTTTGCGAAAAAGCGTACGATAGCCTGTATGACACCGAGGTAAAAGAGGACGGAGGTCAAGGCCGAAAAGAAGATTACCGTAGGCAAGATGTCGACGGCAAAATTCGATAGTGCGGGTGCGATTTCTGAAGGGCTACCCACGCCGAGTAAAAATTTGACGCCCAAACGAGTAAAATCCAATAGCTTGGTGAAGATGCGTCCCCCAAACTCAAAAATACGGCGTATAAAAGATACTTTTAAAATGCCGATCGCCATGAGGATTTGTACCGATAATCCGATTCCCACCAAGCGCCAGGAAATGGCTTTTCGATTCGCGCTAAATAGGTAAGCAATCGCGATTAATGTGCACATACCGAGGAGTCCGTGCCAGAGTGAGTCAAAGGAAAACCCTTCGGTGGGTATTGTTTTTTCGCCCATGGTGGATGTCGTCCCTAGTTGGTAAAACGTATGTATACTCTATTTAGACCTGCGTTTTTCCAATTCGTCACGCACCCTGGCTGCGAGTTCATAATTTTCTTTTTTAATGGCTTCTCGCATGATTTCCCGCAATTCTTCCGCTGAAACCTCGCCGAGACTCTGCTCGGCAGATCGGTGTCCTCGCTCGTGCTTTGCTGATTTGGATTGACCCAAATCCCCAGATTGGATGGTTGTTTCCGGGACGTTGTCAAAATCGATCCCCGCTTTTTTCAAGATTTCTTCCGTGGTAAAAATCGGCGCCTTAAATCGAATGGCCAATGCCACGGCATCCGAAGTACGCGCATCGATGCTGTGTTCTCTTCCATCTCTTTTAATGTGGATACTGGAATAGAAAACGCCGTCTTGTAGTTTTTCAATGATTACCTTACTGATCGCAATATCAAATATATCGGCCATACTTTTAAATAGATCGTGGACGAGGGGTCGGGGTGGTTTGATATCTCGTTCTAAGGCGATGGCAATGCTCTGTGCCTCAAAGCCGCCGATGATGATGGGTAGTTTTTTTTCGTTGATTTCCTCGCCCATTATCAAGGCGTAAGCACCGGCTTGCGTTTGGCTGTATGAAATGCCTTTTATCGTTAAGGGGACTAAATTCACAGTGTAAATATACGTATTTTAATGGTACAAAAACGATGGCACAAGCACGGACTCTGCTTAGTCGTAAACAAACGAGATCGCAGTTGGCTATATCAGTTTTTGCATTATATTTTATGCTGTAAAAGCTTAATAAACGATTTAAGACATATGCGTGATATGCCTCTGCATTTGGACATCGGTGATTCAAAAGCAACCCATAAGCAGGTATCAACTGCATTGAAAGAAAGGGATATGCCAGCTAAAGCCGATAAGCAGCTATTTTTTAATGTTAAGGAATAAAAAATAAAGTATATATCAAAAAGCACATTTGGACTCATCGCAGGTGTAACCCGTTTTTCCTGTAGCGGAGCGGGTGATCTCAGATTTTATTTCAGCTGCTCAGGTCGGTTTTCTAAAAGGCGTTTTTATTCCTTGCGCTCAAAATTCCGCACCGGATTAACCGCTGGAATGGCTTGAAAAGAAGGGGGTTTTTATCCCTGCTATTCGGTCGTTTAAAGCGGGTTGTTTTGAAAGGGCGGGTTTTATTTTTCGTTTCTGCGGGACACTTGAAAAAGGGGAGGCGTGTTTCTCGGTGCGTGGTGGCTTGAATGGGGGGGTTATTTTTTGGATTTGTATAGCGGGTTGTTTTGGATTGGCTTACCCGAGTTTGTACAAAGCGTTTGAAAGGTGTTTTTAGCCATTGGGAGGGAGTGGCTCAGCGGTGACTTTTTTATCTAAGCAGTTTTGATTCAGCGGTGTTTTTGCATGGATAAGGGTTTGCATTTCGCTGGGTCGGCTGCTGGTTTGAGTTGGTGGTTTTGGGCTGGCTGGTTTGCTCGGGTCGCTTTGCGTGGGTTGGATTGGCTGGGTTGTTTTTGCCGGATTTCTCTTTTTACGTCGGTTTGGGTTGCACCCTTTGGCTTTGCTCTTTTGTGGTGATTTGAAAAAGGAGGCTCATCTTGCAGGCGTTTGGGAGTCGGCGTTGTTTTGTCGTTGATTTGGTGCGCGGCTTGGATGGATTGGATTGTTTTTGGAAAGAGGCGGGTTTGCCCAAATGCTGAGGTATAGCCGTTCATACCCAATCTGATATTTCACAAATGGATCGAGTCACTCCAGCGGGGTTGTCGGCTAAAGGTGCGGAGAAAAAACGGCCGAATCCAAATCGGGGGTTCACATAGCGCACTGTGGACGAGGTGATTAAGTATAAGTATTACTCGATGTATAGCGTTTTTTTTACAGCTTGTATGAGCTTTTGGGCGCTGGGATACCAGGCTTCAAACAGGGTCGCGGAATAAGGTGAAGGGGTGTCAGCTGCCGTCACCCTTTTGACAGGCGCATCGAGATAATCAAAAGCGAGCTGCTGAATCAAATAAGCGACCTCGCCGGCCACCGAACCAAAGGGCCAGGCTTCTTCTAAGACGACCAGGCGATTGGTTCTCTTCACGGATTCAACGACGGTTTTATAATCCAAGGGGCGCACTGTGCGCAGGTCGATGATCTCAAGGTCAACCCCTTCCTTTTCCAGTTCGTCAGCCGCCTTATAGGCTTCCTTGATGACCTTGCCGAAAGAGACGACCGTCACATCTGAGCCGGCTCTCTTGATATCGGCCACACCGATGGGTATCGTATATTCTTCTCTGGGAACCGCCATCTTATCGCCATACATCTGTTCGCTCTCCATAAAGATCACCGGATCATCATCGCGAATGGCTGATTTTAAGAGCCCCTTGGCATCGTAGGGATTACTGGGAACCACGACTTTTAATCCTGGACAATTGGCATACCAACTCTCAAAAGCCTGGGAGTGCGTAGCCGCGAGCTGGCCCGCAGAAGCCGTAGGACCGCGAAAAACGATGGGAATGTGCCACTGCCCGCCACTCATCTGACGAATTTTAGCCGCATTGTTGACGATCTGGTCCATGGCCAACAGGGAAAAGTTGAAGGTCATAAATTCGATGATCGGACGGTTGCCATTCATCGCCGAACCGATACCTATACCGGAAAAGCCCAACTCCGAAATCGGTGTATCGATGACCCGTTCCGGCCCGAACTCGTCCAACATGCCTTTGGATGCCTTATAAGCACCGTTGTATTGCGCGACCTCTTCACCCATCAGATAGACGGACTCATCCCTGCGCATTTCCTCGCTCATCGCTTCTGCAATGGCTTGCCTAAACCGTAGCGTTCTCGGCATACCGATCGAAATAAGGGCAAAAGTATAAAATACTTTCGTAAGTGCGGACCCAAATCCCACAGTGGATAAACGTAGGAGAATTTTGTTTACCTTGCCAAAAATTTAACCACTGAGATGAACGTACTCGTATGCATAAGCCAGGTTCCGGATACGACCGCCAAAATTGAGTTCACCGACGGCAACCGAGCATTTGATACCACAGGCATTTCCTTTGTCATCAATCCCTATGACGAGTTCGGCCTCACCCGAGCGATTTGGCTGCAGGAAAGGCAGGGTGCGAGGATTACCGCAGTCACCGTAGGGGATGCGTCGGTAGAACCGAGCTTGCGAAAAGCATTGGCCTTAGGGGCTGATGATGCCATTCGCATAGATGCTGAGCCCAGAGACAGTTACCAAGTAGCCAATGAGTTGGCCGCCCTGGTCGAGGCGGGCAAGTACGACCTGGTGATCACCGGTAAGGAATCCATCGACTACAATGGGGGGGCCGTGCCCGGTTTCCTCGCAGCCATGCTCAACTGGCCTTTTGTAAACGGTTGCATCCAGTTGGAAATCGAAGGTAGAAAAGCCAGCGCACAGCGCGAAATAGACGGCGGAAGAGAAGTGGTCGGCTTCCCGTTGCCCGCTGTGATCGCTGGACAAAAGGGTTTGGTCGAAGAAAGAGATTTAAAAATACCCAGTATGCGGGGCATTGTAATGGCGCGCAAAAAACCGTTGACCGTCAAAGAGCCGTTGGGCACACAGGCCAAAACCCAAGCTGAGGGCTTTGAAAGACCGGCGTCCAAATCGGCCGTTACCCTGATCGATGCGGATCGCTTAGACGAGCTGATCAAGTGCTTACACGAAGAAGTCAAGGTCATTTAACCCCGAAGTCTAGATCGAAATGAACACAGTCGTTTTTGCAGAGACAAATAGCGAAGGTAAATTCAGGAAAAGCGCTGCCGAATCGGTATCCTACGCCAAACATATAGCTGGAATGGCAGGCGGACGGGTAGTCGCCGTGACCTTTGGCGCATCGGAGCCCGGCGATTTAAGTCGATACGGCGCTGACGAGATCGCCAACCTGACCGATAAAGAGCTCACCCGATTCTCCCCTGAAATATGGGCACAGGCGCTTTCAGAAGCGGCCCAAGGGGAAGTCCACATATTACCCCATTCCAACGACGGGGCGTCCATGGCACCTTTTTTGGCATTGAAACGGGATGCTGCGTTGGTGACCGGTGCAATCGCTTACCCAAGCGCCGTTTCACCCCTCAGGGTAAAGCGAAACGCCTTTTCGGGAAAGGGAATTATGGAAGTAGCGGTAGAAGGGGAAAGAGCGGTTTTGACCGTGATGCCAAACAGCGTGGGCAAAAAGGAATCCGGTTCCCAATCCGAGATAACAGAAAAATCCATGCATTTGGATGTCCCCAAGGTAACGGTGAAATCACAAGAACTGACCCAGGGAAAAGTAGATGTAAAGGAAGCGAATGTAGTCGTCTCAGCGGGAAGGGGGCTCAAAGGACCTGAAAATTGGGGGATGATAGAAGAACTATCCGAGCTGCTGAACGGCGCAACAGCTTGTTCCAAACCGGTATCCGACATGGGTTGGCGTCCACACAGCGAGCACGTCGGACAAACGGGCAAGACCATCGCCCCCGACTTATACATCGCAATCGGAATTTCCGGAGCCATCCAACACCTAGCCGGCGTAAACGGATCGAAAAATATCGTGGTGATCAACAGCGATCCCGATGCGCCTTTCTTCCAAGCGGCTGACTACGGTATCGTGGGCGACCTCTTTAAAGTCGTGCCCCAATTGATCGCCGAATTAAAGAAATACCACATACAAAACGGTTGATATCGCAGCTGTCTCAATCCATCGGGTTCCACCGATAGCATTTTATGAGAAAAGCCGTGTAATTTTTTAACCCACAAGGCCCACAGGGACAAAGGCTGAGAGATAAAGCCCGCTTAACTCAGCGCAGCGTAAAGGTCGAGAATAGCGCTGGTTTTTAAATCACACCAACAGATTAAAACCAAACGGATAAGGGCTCTTTTTAAATGAGTCCGCGCAGCGCAGAGAGCCCGAGAACAACCCCCTTTTTTAATGGATAGACAGCGGCGACAAAACAACCCCGCCTCTTCAAACTATCGCAAAAGGACAAAACCAAAAAAGCCCCGCTTTTTAAACGATCTCATTGGGTCGATACTTGCTTTCTCTTAGGGTGCGGATGGTTGATGACTCAAAGAATAGGATTTGTATGAGAAAGCCGGATGTAATTTTTAAAATTATCGTATCTTGCATCTGAACTTATGAATGACCCATGGCGCATTTTCAAAAGAAGTTTGCCCATACGCAGCGTATTTGCCCTGTTTTTTTACTTTTTTTGGCATTCACGGCAAATGATTGTCGACGGATATGAGAATTCGATAAGGTGAAAATGCATTTAAGCTAACGGCTAAGCCATCTCTCATGTTTTTTGCACACTCTTATGTATTAGCAGTTGTCCTTTGTATTATTACGATGCTTTGCTGGGGTTCTTGGGCCAATATGCAAAAGGCGATATCGAAAAAATGGGCTTTCCAACACTTCTATTGGGACTATGGACTGGGGGTGCTTATCATCAGCTTTCTTCTGGCCATCACCCTTGGTAATCACGGTGATGTGGGTCGCAGCTTTTTTAGCGATTTGTGGCAAGCCGATACAAAACCTGTGCTACTGGCATTTGTCGGTGGCGTTGTGTTTAATCTGGCCAACATATTGCTGGTGGCTGCGATTCAAATGGCAGGGATGGCTGTTGCTTTTCCTGTCGCCATTGGTTTGGCACTGATTCTGGGCGTGGTTTTAAACTATATCGCCAGCCCAGTTGGCCATGCATTTTTATTATTTACCGGTGTGATCTGTGTGGGTCTGGCAATTGTGCTCGATGCCAGGGCCTATAAAATGCTGCCAGGTCAATTGACGAAATCAGCGTTTAAAAAAGGGTTGACCATCGCCCTGACTTCAGGCGTGTTAATGGGCACCTTTTACTTCTTTGTCGCCGCCTCGATGGTTGCAGACTTTGTGCATCCTGAAATGGGTAAGCTCACACCTTATAGCGCTGGATTTGTCTTTGCTTTGGGTTTGTTTCTATCGAATTTTATCACCAACACCTGGATGATGAAAAAGCCTTTAGTCGGTCGAGCTGTGCACTTTTCCGACTATATAAGCGGTGGGTTTCTAACCCATTTTTACGGTGTCATCGGCGGTGTGATCTGGGGGTTGGGCACGGGCTTAAACTTTATTGCCGCAGGTACAGCAAGCCCAGCTATTTCTTATGGTTTGGGCCAAGGTGCGACCCTGATCGCCGCATTGTGGGGTGTGCTGATTTGGCGCGAATTTAAAAATGCACCGAAAGCAGCCGATAGACTCTTAACAGCGATGTTTATCTTTTACTTTTTGGGTCTATCGCTTATCGTGTTAGCCAAAGCCTGACTTTTGGGATTGCAAACGCAAAGTGGACGAGGTTAAAAATTTATAGTATGTCAATTCTAGTTGTCGGTAGTGCCAATACCGACTTGATTATCCAAGTGGATGCGCTACCCGAGCCGGGGCAGACCGTTCTGGGTGGTGAATTCGTCACTGCCTCAGGTGGCAAAGGTGCCAACCAAGCCGTTGCTGTTGCGCGTTTAAATGGTGATGTGCAATTTCTGGCCAGTATTGGTCGGGATCGTTTTGGAGACGATCTCATTCAAAAATACCGCGATGAATCCATCGATACCCATCTGATTCAACGCCCGGATACAGCTTCCGGTATTGCGATGATCTACGTGGCCAAGAATGGGCAGAACACAATTGCTGTGGCACCCGGATCAAACGCCTTGTTGCGCAGCGGGCATATCGATGCGGCAAAGGCGGAATTTAAAAAGGCTTCCATTGTGCTCACGCAGCTTGAAATACCCATGGCAACGGTTTTACAAGTCGCCAGAACAGCCAAACAAAACGATGCGACCTTTGTCTTAGATCCAGCACCGGCACAAATACTGCCGGATGAAATCTATGCTTTAATCGATATCATCACCCCAAATGAGACCGAAGCCACCGCGCTGACGGGTATTGCGATCGATGGTGAAAGGGGTGCTTTCCAAGCTGCCCAGGCGCTTTTCGATAAAGGTGTGAAAAACGTCATTATCACATTGGCTGAACAAGGCGCTTTGCTATATAACGATCAAACCGCTCACCTTATTGATGCCTTGCCCGTTGAGACAATTGATGCCACTGGAGCGGGCGACGTGTTTAACGGTGCACTGGTCAGTGCACTATATTGGGGGGAGCCGATGATACAGGCTGTTGCGTTTGCCAATCGCGCAGCTGCCCTTTCCACCACACGTCTCGGTGCACAACCTTCGATCCCTTTTCGCGATGCGCTCAAAGCTGAGTAAACCGAGCCATAATGACAAAACACCGGCAGGCTTGGCTCGCCAATTTTTTGAACAGTGCCCAAATTGGGTAAAGGTGGTAAATTGTATATCCTAGAATTTATAATTCTTACATAAAAAGACCTAAGTCGGTAAGAGTTTTGTGTTTTTTTACATCACATTTATGATATATATAATCGATAAATATGTCGAACGAGAAGGAAATTGACAATGGTTGGAAATAGTTTTGCGATTACTGGAACCTTTGTCATGTATATGATTCTCATGTTGGCAATCGGTTATATCTCATACAGGCGCACCTCGAGCACATCGGACTATTTCCTGGGCGGTCGTTCCCTAGGGCCTTTTACTGCAGCGCTTTCGGCCGATGCATCTGATATGAGTGGTTGGTTGTTGATGGGACTACCCGGTTATGCCTATGTCGCGGGTGTGGAGTCACTGTGGCTCGCAGGGGGTCTGTTGCTCGGTAAATACCTGAATTGGCTGATTTGTGCGAAGCGTCTACGCACGTACAGCATTGTGGCTGATGATTCGTTAACCATACCCGAGTTTCTAGCACGCCGTTTTGGCGATCGATCCAAACTGCTCCAATCCATCTCGGCATTCTTTATCTTGACCTTCTTTCTTTTCTACACCAGTTCGGGCTTGGTTGCGGGGGGTAAACTGTTCGAAACGGTGTTTGGCTTTGATTACCGTATCGCTGTTATTGTGGCTGCGGTTTGTGTGGTTTCCTATACCCTATGGGGGGGATTCCTCGCTGTGGCCTGGACAGACGTGGCACAGGGATTGCTTATGCTCGCGGCCTTACTCATCGTCCCCATCGTGGCTATGAGCAGCGGTGTGGGTGATCTTACCACGGCGCTTGCGCTAAAAAATCCGGAACTGCTAACCCTGTTCAACGATGTGAAAGGGCAACCGCTACAGGCTATTGCGATTGTCTCGCTGGTGGCATGGGGCCTGGGTTACTTTGGCCAGCCGCACATACTCGCGCGTTTCAAAGCGACGCGTAGTAATGCAGCCATAGCGACTGCACGTCGGATCGCGGTTTTTTGGGCCTTGTTATCCATGGCGGGTGCGATTCTCGTAGGCCTTGTCGGTATTCCCTACGTGGGTAACCACGCCCTGGTGATGCCCGATGCTGAAGATGTATTCCTGGTGCTGGTGAACGCAATATTTCACCCAGTAATAGCGGGTATACTACTTGCGGCAGTCCTTGCGGCAGTCATGAGCACGGTGGATTCACAACTACTCGTATCGTCTGCTGCATTGGCTGAAGATTTATACAAGCAAGTGTTTCGCCCTGGCGCATCGTCTAAAGAAATTGTGATGGTTAGTCGCTTATGTGTAGCTGCCATATCTATCGTTGCGCTTGTACTTGCGATGACTCCAGATGCCTCGGTATTGGAACTGGTTTCTTATGCTTGGGGTGGTTTTGGTGCTACCTTTGGTCCAGTCATACTGCTGGGTTTGTACTGGAAGCAGATGAACCGCAACGGCGCCCTGGCGGGTATCGTCGTGGGCGGATTAACCATTGTGATCTGGAAGTCGATATCCGGCGGGATATTCGATCTATACGAAATCGTACCGGGTTTCATCTCAGCAACGCTGGCGGCGATTGGGGTGAGCAAAGGTTCTGGTAAACCATCGGAAGCGGTTCAAAAGCAATTCGAGCGGTTTGAGCAGTGTTGTGTGGCGTTTGACTAATATTGGAGGTAAGCGTTGCGGTTTTACATTAAAACCCGTGTCGCAAACAATATCCGGCTGTCTTTTTCAGCGTGGTAATTGCAATGTAAGAGAGTGGAATAAAAGAATATAAAACCCCGCTTTTCAAGCTGTCAGGCACGGATAAAACCAGCAGCGATAAAACCTACCTATAAACCGCCAGTCGGGAGCAGAAAAACAAGTCCCTTTTTCAGATGTCTACAGGACAAAACCAGCAACGATAAGTCTTCCTTTCAAACTACCCCATACAGGGGAAAAACAAATCTCCTTTTTAAACTGTCGTAAGGGATCGAAATGCAAAAAAGGTAAGTCATCCCTTTTCAAATCGACGCACAGGGATAAATTAGGTAGCAAAAATCAGCAGGGCGCACCACCTGAAATAAATGCACGACAAAGCTGCCACGCAGAATAAAAATAAAAGAACCCCCATTTTCAAACCGACTCACGCAGAACAAAAACGAAGAAATAAGGCCCATCTTTCAACCTGCCGAGCACGGGCGAATACAAAAAGTCCCCCCTTTTCAGATGTCCCGCAGGGACAAAAAATAAGAACCGCAGTTTTCAAACTGCCACACAGGATAAAAAACCATATTGCTTTCAACGCAGCGGCGAGGAGCCCATGGTTTTAAGTGCGGATTATCCGTAACTTCGTCCGTGTGAATTTACCTTCTAAAATTTTGGAACAGGCGGTTTACGAGATCGCTCAGCTGCCCGGTATAGGCCAGAAGACCGCTTTGGGAATGGCGTTACACCTCTTGCGTTTGCCCAAACAGCATGCGCAGCGTTTGGCCTTTGCGCTGCAGCAGCTCGTGGATGAGATCAAGAGCTGTCAATGCTGTCACAACCTATCCGACACGGAAGTTTGCTACATCTGTGCCGACCCCAAGCGCGATAAGCAAACCGTTTGCGTGGTCGAGGATGTACGCGATGTGCTGGCAATGGAAAATACGGGAGAATATCGCGGTGTGTACCAGGTGTTGGGCGGTAAAATTTCCCCCATGGATGGTGTCGGACCTCGAGATTTGCATATCGCCGATTTGGTTGAAAAGGTTCGGAGTGGCGAGATCGGCGAGATTATCTTTGCGCTCAGCAGTACGATGGAAGGAGATACGACTATGTTTTACCTATTTAAACAGCTACGGGATTTTCCCATACGGATCACTACGCTAGCACGTGGTGTGGCTGTCGGTGATGCGTTGGAGTACGCCGATTCGGTTACACTGGGAAAATCCCTGACCCACCGGGTCCCTTATGAAAGCGTGTTGAAGCGCTGAGCTGACTGAGCCGTGAAAAAAGCATATCTTTGTGTCTGAACAAACGCACAAAACAGATGGCGGAGTACAAACTCACCTTACCCGAGATGGGCGAGAGCATCGCCGAAGCCACGGTCATTAAATGGCTGAAAGAAGAGGGTGATCCGATAGATTTGGATGAATCGGTGTTGGAAATCGCAACCGATAAGGTGGATAGTGATATTCCTTCGCCTGTATCGGGGGTACTCAAGAAGAAGTTGGTGCGCACGGACGAGCTGGTAAAGGTAGGCCAATCCGTGGCTGTCCTCGAGACCCGAGGTGGTGCAACAGTAGAAGCGGACGCGCATACCGAATCGGGTGTTTTCGCAGCTGATACTGCCGTGCCCATCAGGTCTTCCGAATCGCATTTTTACTCACCTTTGGTAAAAACCATCGCGCAACGCGAATGCATTTCACAACGGGAATTGGAAGGCATCCCGGGGACCGGCGCCAACGGGCGCGTGACCAAGGACGATATGTTGGCCTATGTGGCGCGTAAAAAATCGGGTTTTGCCCCAGCGCCCACTGTGAGAGTTGGGACAGGGACGACTCAGCCTAAAGCGGGCCGCGTGACGCCGGTTCAGTCCACGCCGGCTGCGGGTGATGAGATCATTGAAATGGATCGCGTGCGCAAGCAGATCGCAGCGCATATGCTGCGGAGCAAGCAAGTGTCGCCGCATGTCACCTCTTTTGTAGAAGCCGATGTGACTGATATGGTCAATTGGCGCAATCGCATCAAGGATAAATTCTTTGCGCGAGAAGGTGAAAAAATTACCTTTATGCCCCTCTTTATACAGGCTGTTGTCAAAGCCATTGCAGATTTCCCCATGGTAAACGTTTCGGTGGACGGTGATAGAATCATCCGAAAGAAGTGCATTCACATAGGCATGGCCACAGCACTGCCCAGCGGCAATTTGATCGTGCCGGTCATCAAGAATGCAAACCAGTACAGCCTTTCCGGATTGAGCAAAGTCGTAAATGACCTCGCTGCCCGTGCGCGGCGCAACGCTTTGAAGCCCGATGAAATACAGGATGGTACATATACGGTAACCAATATCGGTACCTTTGGTAGCATTATGGGCACGCCCATTATCAACCAGCCTCAGGTAGCGATTTTAGCCTTAGGGGCCATACGAAAAGTACCGGCGGTATTGGAAACAATCCAAGGCGATGTGCTGGCGATTCGCCAAAAAATGCTTTTGTCTCATACCTATGACCACCGCGTGATAGACGGTGCGCTGGGCAGTCGATTTGCCAGGCGAGTAGCGGACTACTTGGAAAATTATAACGCCGATGCGGAATTTTGAATTAGACCATATCGGTGATTTGAGCGCGGTTTTTTGGAGGGCCTCGGTATAACCATGCCTTTAATGGTAAAGACGAAAAAGGAGAATATGTTATCCGTGCGTCAGATCACTGGGGTTGGGTAACAAGCAGAAATTACTGGTTTTTAAAAAACAGAGAAAAGGCAAAAGAATACAAAAGAGAATTTAAAAACCACACATGTTATATAACATGTGGCAAAGCCTATTTTTCAGCTTTCCGAGATATAAAAAGAATATGAGAATAGAACAAGAAATATTCCTTGATTTACTCCAAAAAACAGGACTAAATCAATCGCAATTCGCAGCAAAAAGGGGGTGTTTTCCCGCAAATATTCAACAATATTGCAGGGGCAGCCGTCATATGCCGATTGAAAAACTGCGAAAAACAGCAGATGATTTTGGCTTAAAACTAACAGTGAATTTTAAGCTAAGCAGAAATAAGTAAACCCGGCAGATAGCAGGGGAAACAGATTCGTGATAATTTGTATACCTTTGATCTATTGAAAAAAGAGACATTGTAAGATGGAACTCGTGGTGGCGTTGAGCCATATCGGAATCCAAACTATAGGGGGATAAAAAATCGCTTATGGAGTTATGGTGCCCGTACCGAATCCCACCCCTTTGATGCAGACCATCATTTTTATATCTTCTCTTTGATCTGTCGCATTTGAATAGCTGACCTACATGGGTATGACAGGCATGTATTCGCTTCTGACCCGAGTATCAAAGCGGGTTTGGATTTGCATTGGATAAGACCATGTACTAGACAGGTAGAAATTGGAATATACCCGGGTGTGGGGTATACCTTTTAGCCCAAAGGGGATTTGCCGTGCCAGCGGGTCGGGCTTTGTAAGATCTTGGCCTATCGATCTCAACCGGTTGGACAGCGTTCTCCGTATTTTGGGCGATGCGCACAGTTCTCTGAAAATCTTGCGGCTGGCAAAAGGTTTTTTCACTATATTTGGGGTGATAAAAACCGCATCCTTTTATGAGCCGTTTGCAAATTTTTGACACGACCTTGCGCGACGGTGAGCAAGTTCCCGGTTGCCAGTTGAATACTGCGGAAAAGGTTGAAGTAGCAAAAGCCTTGGAGCGCTTGGGAGTAGATGTACTCGAAGCGGGCTTTCCCATATCCAGTCCAGGTGATTTCAATTCGGTAGTCGAAATCGCTAAAGCGGTGCGCAACCCGACTATTTGTGCGCTCACACGTGCGGTAAAAAGGGATATAGCGGTGGCTGCCGATGCCCTTAAGCTCGCGAAGAAGCCGCGTATCCACACCGGTATTGGGACCTCTCCCTTTCACATCCAGTACAAATTGAACAGTACCCCCAAAGCGGTTTTGGCGCGTGCGGTAGAAGCGGTACAGTACGCCAAGTCCTTTGTGGAAGATGTGGAGTTTTATGCCGAAGATGCGGGCCGCAGTGAAAACGAATACCTGGCTGAGGTGATAACAGCTGTGATCGCTGCAGGCGCTACGGTGGTCAATATCCCCGACACCACCGGTTATTGTTTGCCCCATCGATATGCGGAGCGGATAACGTATCTGGTCAACCACGTCAAAAACATCGACAAAGCGATTATTTCTACCCATTGTCACAACGACTTGGGTTTGGCCACGGCCAATACCTTGGCCGGCGTACAGGCGGGCGCACGTCAGGTGGAGGTCACGGTAAACGGCATTGGGGAGCGCGCTGGAAATACGGCTTTGGAAGAGGTAATCATGGCGATTAACAGCCATAGGGAGCTCGATTTTCAGAGCGATATCGATACCCAAAAAATATACGAGACCAGCCGCCTGGTGTCTGCCGCTATGCATATGCCGATACAACCCAACAAAGCGATTGTGGGACGCAATGCCTTTGCCCATTCTTCGGGTATTCACCAGGATGGGGTGTTAAAACACCGGGAGAATTACGAAATTATCGACCCAGCTGCAGTCGGTGTGGCGGAATCGGCTATCGTCCTCACAGCCCGCAGTGGGCGGGCAGCGCTTAAGCACCGGCTGGAATTGCTCGGCTTTCGCTTGGACAAGGAAGCCTTAGACCGAGCTTATCAGGCGTTTTTAAAGCTCGCCGATGAGAAAAAGGATATCCGAGACGGGGATTTGCATCGCTTGATGGGCGTTTCCAAGGGCAGCGCTGAGCGGATCGCATGGGAGGCCTTGCAGCTGCGCAGTGCCAGTGGTGCCCAACCTGAGGCCACTGTCTGCCTAAATATTTCCGGCCAGTCCTTTGAGGCCACAGCAACCGGTAACGGCTCGGTAGACGCGGCTATCCGCGCGATTAAAAAGGTCGTCCCCAGCGAATGCACCATGGGCGAATGGTGCATCCAACCCATGACAAAGGGCAGTGACGACATTTGCAAAGTACACGTTCAGGCTAAGTGCAAAGGCAAGGTTTACAGTGGTTTTGCTGCGCACACCGATATTGTAGAAGCGGCTGCAAAAGCCTTTGTAGATGCCCTAAACCAAGCTATCTCAACGCCATGACCCAACCCAAAACACTATTTGAAAAGGTCTGGGATGCCCATGTAGTCAAGGAAGTAGCCGGCGGGGCTCAGGTGCTCTACATCGATGCGCACCTCATTCACGAAGTGACCTCTCCGGTTGCTTTTAATGGCTTGCGCAGGCGGGGAATACCGGTATTTCGTCCTGAACAAACCGTGGCTACAGCCGATCACAACATACCGACTTTGCATCAAGACAAACCCATTCGCGATGCCCTTTCGGCCCAGCAGCTAGCCGCCCTCCGAAAAAATTGCGAGGCAGCGGGCATCGAACTGTACGACATCGGTCACGTACACAATGGCATCGTACACGTAATCGGCCCTGAGCTGGGCATTACCCAACCCGGTATGACGCTGGTTTGCGGCGATTCGCATACCGCTACCCACGGTGCATTTGGCAGCATCGCCTTTGGGATTGGCACCAGTGAAGTCGAAATGGTTTTGGCGACCCAATGCCTTTTTCAAACGCAACCCAAAACCATGCGCATTTCGGTTGAAGGTGATTTACACCCAGGGGTCACCGCCAAGGATTTAATCCTCTACATAATCAGTCGTCTGAGCGCCTCTGGGGCTACGGGCTACTTTGTGGAATACGCCGGTACGACCTTGGAAAATTTGAGTATGGAAGAGCGGATGACCGTTTGCAACATGAGTATCGAAATGGGTGCGCGCGGCGGCATGATGGCGCCAGACCAAACCACATTTGACTACTTACAAGGCAGGGCGTTTAGCCCAAAAGGCCCGGACTGGGATCGGGCAGTCGCCTATTGGAAAGTCTTATCCAGCGACCCAGGGGCCCAATTCGACGAGGAATACCGGTTCAAAGCCGAAGACATTACACCTGTGATCACCTTTGGCACCAATCCGGGTATGGGCATGCCAATCGATGCGGAGATCCCCTCGCCCAAAAGTGTGAAGGACGCCGCTGCATCTTTTCAAAAAGCCTTGCGATACATGGGTTTTTGTGAAGGTGAAAAACTGTTGGGCAAGCCGATCGACTACGTTTTTTTGGGCAGTTGCACCAACGGGCGCATAGCGGATTTTCGTCGGTTTGCCACCTTGGTAAAAGGCCATCGCAAAGCCGAAGGTGTCTCGGCTTGGTTGGTACCGGGTAGCAAAGCGGTGGAAAGGCAAATTTGCGAAGAGGGCATCGATTCGGTTTTAAAAGCAGCTGGCTTTGCGTTGCGCCAACCGGGCTGTTCCGCTTGTCTGGGGATGAACGAGGATAAAATACCGGCCGGAAAGTACGCCGTTTCTACTTCCAATCGGAATTTTGAAGGCCGACAAGGCCCCGGTGCCCGTACCTTACTGGCGAGCCCGTTGGTAGCTGCTGCAGCTGCCATAACGGGAAAGATAACCGATCCGAGAGATTTCATCTGAATTATGGCCATAGACGAGTTTGCGACCCTTACCACCACCGCTGTCCCCTTACCGATCGACCATGTCGATACCGATCAGATCGTTCCGGCTCGCTTTTTAAAAGCCACCGAACGCAAAGGTTTTGCCGACCATTTATTCCGCGATTGGCGGTATGCGGAAAGCGGTCGGCCCAAGGCGGACTTCGTATTGAACAACCCGAACTATCGGGGCAAAATCTTACTGGCAGGGCGCAATTTTGGATGCGGTTCCAGCCGAGAACACGCGGCTTGGGCCTTGTACGATTACGGCTTTCGCGTGGTGGTCAGCAGTTTTTTTGCCGATATATTTCAAAATAACGCCTTGAATATCGGATTGCTCCCGATTACCTTAGCGGAATCTCTCGTGTGCGAAATCACGAACCGCACACTGGAAAATCCAAAAACCGCTTATCACGTCGACTTGCCGGCCCAGACCTTCGCCGTAGTGGGCATCCCCCTAGTGGCTCACTTTGAAATCAACGCCTATAAAAAGGCGTGCTTGCGCAATGGATTTGACGACATCGACTACCTCTTGGATATGCAAGCGGACATTTTGCAATACGAGAAAAAGACCCGATGGATGCGAACCTAGCTGTTTTGGCGGGCGATGGAATAGGTCCCGAGGTCACCGCTCAGGCAGTAAAAGTGCTGCAAGCCGTCGGCGCGCGATTTGACCACAACTTTTCCTTTCACCAGGCCCCCATAGGGGGTGTAGCTATCAACGCCTGTGGAAACCCTTATCCCGAGTCCACACATGAAATCTGCCTGAAGAGCGATGCGGTTTTATTCGGTGCGGTCGGCGATCTGAAATACGATAGCGATCCCAGCGCTGAGCTGCGACCTGAACAGGGGTTACTGCAAATGCGAAAGGCTTTGAGTCTATATGCCAATGTACGCCCTACTTTTGTTTTTCCGAGTCTGATAGACCGTTCCCCTTTGCAGCGCGCGCGAATTGAGAAGGCGGACTTTATCTTTGTACGCGAACTCACGGGTGGCATCTACTTTGGGGAACCCCGCGGACGTTCCGAAAATGGATCGACTGCTTTTGATACGGCGGTGTATTCAAAAGGAGAGGTCGAACGCCTGGCGCGTATCGGTTTTGAATTGGCGTTAAAGCGAAGGCGAAAGCTGACGGTAGTCGACAAAGCCAATGTGTTGGCCACCTCGAGGCTCTGGCGTGAGACGGTTCAAAATATGGAGTCCGAGTATCCGGAGGTAAGCGTTTGTTATGAATTTGTCGATGCGGTAGCCATGCGCTTAATCCAATGGCCTGCCACCTACGATGTATTGATTACCGCAAACCTATTCGGCGATATTTTAACCGATGAAGCCAGCGTGATAACCGGTAGCATGGGTATTATGCCCTCAGCTTCCCTCGGCGATCTCGTCGAGTTGTTCGAACCCATACACGGCTCGTATCCCCAGGCGGCTGGAAGGGATATCGCCAATCCGTTGGCCAGCATTTTATCGGCTGCTATGCTGCTGGAAATGGCATTCGGATTAAAGACCGAGGCTTTGGCCGTCCGTCAGGCCGTTGAAAAATCCCTCGAAGCTGGGGTGCTTACGGCAGATTTGGCAGTGGGCAAAGCGCCTTGGGGTACGGCTGCTGTGGGCGATTGGGTCGCAAGAGAGGTCCATTCGCCCGGTGTGCCGCTGCAATGAGAGACCCAAGCCTTTGATATGGAAAGTCTTCGCAGTGGTTTTAAAAAAGCGGTTCTTCTTTTGGCGTTTGTCCTTTTACGCCCATTTAAAAAACGGGGACTTTTTTGGTTTTTTGACTTATATGTGGTCCGCTTTCACACATCTCGTAAATTTGTAAAAAAATAAATGGTGGAATGGAAAGTGGCCTTACTCGCTATAGGACTGTTAACCCTTGGCTTTGCTGGCATGGCAATAAAATTGTGGGCTAAAAAGGGAGGGAAATTCCCCGGCACTTGTGCCAGCCAAAATCCTTTGCTCAAAGGTGGGGATGCATCCTGTTCTCTTTGTGGAAAGCCGGCCGATGAAATCGGCAATTGCGAAGCAGCACGAGATAATTCCAAATGAGCGAGTCGTCGAAAAAAGTCCGCTTGGATTGGGTGCGGCCGGACAAAGATTTGAAAAAGTAGGATGCGGTTTGTAATTTTACCGCTTGAAAGGCGCTTATGGAAGCTGTATTGGAGCGAAATAAACCGGCTAAACCCAAGTGGTTGCGCGTAAAATTGCCAACCGGCAAGAAGTATACGGAACTCCGGGGGCTGGTGGATCGGTACGGGCTGCATACGATTTGCCAAAGCGGGAATTGTCCCAATATGGGTGAATGTTGGGGTGTGGGTACGGCCACTTTCATGATTTTGGGAAATACCTGTACCCGTTCCTGTGCCTTTTGTGCGGTACAGACCGGCCGTCCCGATCGGGTGGACTGGGAAGAACCCGAAAAAGTGGCGCGCTCCATCAAGCTGATGCAGATCAAACACGCCGTGCTCACCGCTGTAGACCGAGATGACCTAAAAGACGGGGGTTCTATCCTGTGGGCCGAGACAGTTAACGCGATTCGTCGCATGAGTCCGGGTACCACACTGGAAACCTTGATTCCCGATTTTCAAGGTGTAGATAGAAATATAGACCGCGTGCTAGCAGTCGCTCCGGAAATTATCTCGCACAACGTGGAAACCGTTCGCCGCTTGACGCGCCAGGTGCGTATACAGGCGCAATACGATAGGAGTTTACGGGTTTTACACTACCTCAAAAAAGCCGGGCAGCGCCGTACCAAGTCGGGTATTATGCTGGGTTTGGGCGAACGGGAAGACGAAGTGATGGAAACGCTGGCAGATCTGCGAAGGGCAGACGTGGATGTGGTTACACTGGGACAGTACCTGCAACCCACGCCTGCGCATATTCCCGTACAGGCGTTTGTCACGCCGGATCGGTTTGCCCAATACCGCGAAGAAGGCTTACAGATGGGCTTTCGATACGTGGAAAGCGGTCCGCTCGTGCGCTCTTCGTACCGGGCGCAGAATCACTTGGTATAAGTCCAGGGGGTGCTTTAAGACAAAGGCAGTTTTATGTTTGGGGGCTTATTTCATCGATCTCTAGTGGCGCGAAACCTTTGCAACCCAATGAATAATTCGAGGTAAATTTAGACCCAAAGCCCAAAAACCAGGCTTAGGAGTAGTGGCAGTAGCGAACAACCCTCTACCCAAAAGCTGTAATAAAAGTTTGGCTTTTGGATGCTGGAGCGGCAGATCAGCAAGCCGGTTACCGATAGGCTGACGGCATAAGCTAACTTGTAAACCAGCAAAGGGTTGAGAGCGCATAAAAAAATGTAAGAACCCGACAGGCAAAGCAGGGCGATGGCTTTGGCTTTTGTCTTTCCCAAGAGCTGGGGAAGGGTTTTGAGCTGGGGGGGATCGCATACCAAATCCCGTATGTCAAACGGAATGCCAATGCCGATCACAAATAAAGAGATCAGGCTAAAAGACTGCCATCCGGAGCTGTAATTTTCCAAGGGAAAAACCCCGATAGCCAGACCCCAAGAGATGGCGATAAGAAAAATTTTCACGCCCTTTACCCGCCGCAGCGAGATGTATTTCGCCTTGGCGTAGTACAGGGGCATGGTATAAAAGAACCCGAAGATGAAAGCCGGGGCTAGTGCGTAAACCGCGTACAATGGCATGTTGAAAAGCAGGACTGCAACACCGGTAACGCCCACGAGGAATACATGGGGCGCTTCTCTTATCCGTTTCCAAACAGGGACCTGCCATTTGTTTTCACTACCGTGTACATACCAGCGCAAAGTCCTATTCAGATTGTAAATGACCAAAGTGGAAAAAAATACGAACAGGCTTTTACGATAATTCTCAGAACCGCTTAGCCTTTGTACAAAACCGGCTAAACCCGCCGCGCAAAAACTCACCCAATACTGCTTTTGAACCAGGTAGTCCACCGTTTTTTTCAGCGTATTCAAGCGTTAAAAATAAGTGCAAAAATACTACATTTGTTCCCTTTTATAGGCTTTTGATGACAGCATATAACTTTGAATCCCGACACATCGGCCCCCGGCGAGCCGATCTAACTGATATGCTCGCTGCCCTGGGTGTCGATTCTCTGGATCAGCTCATCGACGAAACGGTTCCCAGTGCCATCCGGTTAAAGCAGGGGTTGGACTTGCCGCCTGCGCTTTCCGAACACCAATATGCGGATTGCATCCACAAGCTGGCTGCTAAAAATGAGGTCTACAAGTCCTATGTCGGGCTGGGCTATCACCCCACTGTGTTGCCGGGCGTTATTCAGCGCAACATTTTGGAAAATCCGGGCTGGTATACCGCTTATACACCCTATCAGGCAGAGGTGGCGCAGGGGCGCTTGGAGGCTTTGCTCAATTTTCAGACCACCGTATCGGATTTAACCGCATTGCCCTTGGCCAATGCTTCGCTTCTCGACGAGCCAACTGCTGCGGCTGAAGCGATGTGTATGCTCTTTCGAGCACGTAGCCGGATGCAAGAGAAAAATGGAGCGGTTCGGTTTTTCGTCTCGCGGGAGGTCTTGCCGCAAACCATCGACCTGTTGAGAACCCGGGCGCTTCCGGTCGGTATCGAATTGGTGGTGGACGATCATGAGGAAGTGTCATTGTCCGAATCGTTTTTTGGGGCCCTGTTGCAATATCCCGCTAAGTTTGGTGCGATTTACCGATACGAAGCCTTTTCAAAGACCTGTGCTGAAAAGGGGATTAAAATAGCGGTCGCAGCCGATATCCTGAGCTTAACGCTACTGCGCCCGCCGGGCGAATGGGGTGCAGCGGTAGTGGTGGGTACCTCCCAACGGTTTGGCATTCCCATGGGGTATGGCGGCCCGCATGCCGGTTTCTTTGCCACCTTGGAGGCTTACAAACGCTTTATTCCTGGGCGCATCATCGGGGTTACAAAGGATGCGGCCGGAAACCCCGCGCTTCGCATGGCGCTGCAAACCCGAGAACAACACATCAAGCGCGAACGGGCTACTTCAAATATTTGCACAGCACAGGTCTTATCAGCGGTGATGGCCGGTATGTATGCGGTTTATCACGGTGCAGCTGGTTTGCGACAAATCGCACATCGCATACATCAGCTGACCGCAACACTGGCACGCGGTGCAGAAGGTTTGGGTTACCGGCTAGTCGCGGATTGCTTTTTCGATACCGTCCAGCTCGAAGGGGCTGATGCGAAAGCCGTTAGGCGCGTAGCTGAATCCCATAGGTTGAATTTCTTTTACATAGACGACGACTCGCTTGGCATTTCCCTAAATGAGACCACCACCCTCAAAGATGTCGACGAGATTTTAGAAGTGCTCGCCCAAGCGATGAAAAAACCCCAAGCGGTGCATTTTGACAGTCCGTTGGCGGAGTCGTTTATCCCGATTGCCCTGATCCGAAGGTCTGCATTTTTGACACAAGCGGTATTCCACTTGTATCGTTCTGAGACGGAGCTGATGCGTTATATCAAAAAGCTGGAGCGCAAGGATTTGTCGTTAAACCACGCGATGATTCCGCTGGGCTCTTGCACGATGAAGCTCAATGCAGCTGCGGAAATGCTGCCTTTGGGTTCGCGTGCGTGGTGCGACTTACACCCCTTTGCGCCGGCTTACCAGACCGAGGGCTACCGCGAAGTATTTCGCCAATTGAAGTCCGCTTTACATGTGATCACCGGTTTGGCGGCGACTTCCCTGCAGCCCAATTCGGGGGCTCAGGGTGAATTTGCCGGTTTGATGGTGATCCGCGCCTATCACAGCCATCAGGGCGATGCCCAGCGCGATGTGGTGTTGATTCCCGAATCGGCACACGGTACCAATCCGGCTTCTGCCGTGATGGCCGGCATGAAAGTCGCCGTCATTCGAACCGACCCGCGCGGTGGTATCGACTTGGAAGACTTGCGCGCCCATGCGGAGAAATACAAGGACCGATTGGCGGCCCTGATGATCACCTATCCCGCTACGCACGGCGTTTTTGAAACTTCGATTCGAGAAGTGACAAAAGTCGTTCACGACCATGGCGGTCAGGTGTATATGGACGGTGCCAATATGAATGCCCAAGTCGGCTTGACCAATCCGGCAGCTATCGGCGCAGATGTATGCCACTTGAATTTGCACAAGACCTTTGCCATTCCACATGGCGGCGGCGGCCCTGGCATGGGGCCTATCTGTGTGGCTGCGCATTTGGCTCCATTTTTACCCTCAAACCCCATCGTGCCAACCGGTGGCCAGCGAGCCATATCTGCGATTTCGGGGGCTCCTTTTGGCTCTGCATGGGTGTTGTTGATATCCTATGGGTACATTAAAATGCTGGGTTCAGCCGGATTGACAAATGCGACAAAATACGCCATTTTAAATGCGAATTACCTAAAGACAAGGTTGGAAAAAGACTTTAAAATACTGTACACCGGTGCGCAGGGCCGGGTAGCACACGAATTTATTCTGGACTGCCGTCCCTTTAAACAAAAAGGCGTAACCGTGACAGATATAGCCAAGCGGTTGATGGATTACGGTTTTCACGCCCCTACGGTTTCTTTTCCCGTGCCCGGTACCTTGATGATTGAACCCACGGAGAGTGAGGGCAAGGCGGAGCTGGATCGCTTTGCCGATGCGATGCTTTCCATCCTATCGGAAATTGACGGTTTGGCTGCAGGAGATGGAAACGATGTGTTGCACAATGCACCCCACACCTTGGATTGGGTTACCGCTGAAGAGTGGCACCTACCCTACTCCAGGCAGCGGGCTGCCTTTCCATTGCCGTATTTGCGCGAGCATAAATTTTGGCCGAGTGTACGCCGGGTAGACGATGCGTATGGCGATCGAAATTTGGTCTGCAGCTGCCCGGCTATTGAAGCCCATATGCAGGCGGTAAAGCCCCCCGACTTAAAAGTTGAAACGGGTAAAAGACCGTGAAAACCAAAATGTTCTACATCTTCAGATCAACGGTAGGGTCGAGCAACCATCCGAATTAAAAGGGGTATAAAAAAGAGCTGAAACCTATGTAATGACGGGTGACGCAGGTGGGCTGGGAGAGATGCACCATGAAAGACTTTAAAATTACCGATTAACTACCATTTCCAAGGAAGAAACAACTGTTTTTTGCCTTTGTATTCCATAACTGCCATACACGTGCCGAATCGCGTAAATAAAGGGTTACATATGTCTCACACTACAACCGACCCACCCGAAAAAGGGGCTTTTAAAAAATACAGCCGAAAATCAGTGAGCCCGGCTTATACCGAGCGAGAGCGAGGTGCAACGGATTTTGCAACCTTACTTTTTGGCGGATTCCGGCAAGAGCATTACCTGGATGTATGCGTTTTTGTCAAAGATTTTCTCGGCGGCTTTGATCAAATCTTTTGGGGTGACGGATTGGATCCGTTTTTGCTGTTTCTCATAAGTCTCCATGCGCATTCCAAAGTAATCTGAATCGGCCAATTGATCCATCCAATATCCGTTTTTCTCTTGCGCTTCTTTCAGATTCTGGAGTTTTTCAACCTTCACTTTGTCTAAGTCTTCCGGTTTTATCTCCCCGTTTTTGATTTTATCGAGAATGCTCCAAGTGACCTGGATCAGGGTGTCCGCCTGGGATAGATCGCTGTCGAAATAAATCACAAAATCATAATTGGAATAGGGTTCTCTGTCCATTATTCCGCTTACATAAGGGGTGTAAACACCGCCCATTTTTTCTCGTAAAGTCTCCAGCAGGCGAATCTCGACAACCTTTCCCAAAGTATGGATGATCTCGTCTTTTCTTTGCGAGTAGGGTTCTGCTCCGGTGAAATCCAAGAAGACCCTTGCTTTATTTTCCGATCCGTAATAGATGGTTTTTTCAACTTTTCCCTTTGGTGGTCGGATACCCAGATCCTTACCTTTTTCGTTTCGGTTTAAGTTCGGTAAAGAACCGAGATATTTTGCGATGAGGGGCTTGCTCTTTTCGATGTCGAGATTGCCGACCAAGAAAAAGTGAAATGCACCGGTGGCGGCAAAGCGTTCTTTGTATACTTGCTCGATATCATTAAATGAAACCGAATCGATTTCTTGCGGGGTGTAAAACCTGTCGCGTCTCGGATGGTTTTGCGTCAGGATTTTACCGACTTCATCATTGAAAAAAGTTTCCGGAACTTTCAGCCGATTTTCCGATAGGGATTTTTCGCCTGCCATATAAGAATCGAACGTTTCTTTGTCAAAATTCACTTTAGAGAAGTAATCATGTGCCATTTTGAGCAGGGTTTCAAAGTCTTTGATATCACTACTTCCACTTATGGTTTCCTGCATTCGGTACAGGTTTAAACGCACCTGCGCGTTCTTACCAGCGAGATCGCGTTGGAATTGAGTCTTGTTGCGATCGCCCAGTCCCATACTGCGTATCAAATCGTTGAGATACACGGCCGAAAACGCTTGCGCATCGTTTAACAAACTGCTGCCTCCCTTGCTAAACCCGTAAAATGAAATCGCATTGTTCTTGAAATTCGTGGATTTTAAGAAGACTTTGACGCCATTGGACAGCGTTAGCTCCGTAAAGTCGAATTTTTTATTTCTCTTTTCTTTAACAATGGTTCCGGGCTTGTCGATTTGGGTGAAAAGCGGCGTGGCCTTTACCGCTTCTCGATAAGGCTTCAGTACCTCTCGGTCGACTTCTCGTTCCCATCTCAAAAAGGCATCCTTGTCCGGATAGCGCAGGCCTTCTTCTTCCGGTCCAACTACGATTGCGATTCGGTTTTCGGGCGTATAAGTATCGGCTCCGATTCGATTCACTTCGTTTGCCGTAATAGCGGGAACGATTTGATAGGCGAGCGCCTTGCGATCCGCTATGGAAAACAACGGACTTCCGGATAAGAAATTGCTTTGCGCTTCCCCGACATATTTATCGGAATTTGTTTTGTTCCGCTCGCCATAGCGCCTATCAATCCCATTCAAATAATCTTTTTTGTACCGATCCAACTCGGCTTGCGTGACGCCAAAGGCTTTCATCCTTCGCATTTCCCGATATAAACCTTTATATGCGCGCTCGATCTGTCCTTTAAAAGCGAATGCCCCCACCTTGTAAGATCTCTTGGTTCTCGTCATTGAAGCAAACCCGTTACTCGCATAAATAAAGGGCGCACCCTTTTTTTGCCTGATTTCATTCAATCTTTGATTCAGCAGGGTGGTATAAACGTCTCGTAGAATGCCCTTTTTGAAATCCCCAACGGTGCGCATCGTATCTTTGGGCTTTTTGTATATAATTTCCAGAACGGTTTTTGAAAGCTCCTTATCCAAAGCTACGTCAAACAGCGTTCCTTTGTTGTCGGGAACGGGGTAGAATTTTCGCTCCGCTTCATCTTTTGGCGCTTTCCAATTTCCAAAGGCTTCTTTTATCTGCTTCTCGATGAATTTGACATCGCAATCCCCCACTGCGATTACAGCGCATAAATCGGGGCGATACCACTTCTTATAAAAAGTGCGGAGCTCATTGGGATCGAATGTTTTTAAAACGGAAACCTTTCCGATCGGCAGGCGATCTTTATAGTGGGAGCCCGAAAAGAGAACGGGAATGATTTGATCTTGAATGCGCTCTTGCGCATTGTTTCCCCGTTGGCGTTTTTCGGATAGGATGACGCCGAGTTCGGCATGGATGTCATCGGTTTTCAGATTCATATTTTGCGTCCAGTCGCTTAAAACCGTAAAACCGCTATTGACCAAAGAATCTTTATCGGTGGGAATCGGGAGCATGAAAACGGTTTCGTCAAAGCCGGTATGCGCATTGAGGTCGGCGCCGAATTCCAGACCGACGGATTGGAGATACGAAACCAGTTCGTTTTTGGGGAAATGCTCGGTACCGTTAAATGCCATATGTTCCAAGTAGTGCGCCAACCCCTGTTGTTTATCGGTTTCCAGAATGGACCCCGCATTGACGACCAAACGAAGGACGAGCTTGTCCTCAGGCTTTTCGTTGTGGCGAATGTAATAGGTGAGCCCGTTGGCCAGCTTTCCCTTTATAAAAGCTGTATCGGTCGGAATTTTTTGGCTTAAGTCTTGGGCGTGGATCGCTAAGGCAGTCCATGCGGTAAGGAGGAGTAACGCGATTTTTTTCATGGCGATGAATGTAAGTGGTTTATACTGGAAAGCAACTATTGACAGTCTTGTAATTTAACCTTTTATCTCAGATCTCGCCTCCAAGGTACATACATTTTTCTATACATACAAAATTGGAACAAAGCATCTGAGTTTAGAAGTTGTAAAGACAGCCTGAAAGCGGCCATCTCGAATAAGGATCACTTGTCCACCTGGGCTTACAGCCGAGGCAAGAACGCGCTGACCAGTTTTTCCAAACGTGCGGAAGCGCCTTGGGCAGCCTTTTGTACTGCTTCATGTGAAACGGCCGTTCCCACCATATCGGTAATCGCGGAAAGGCCGAGCACTTTCATCCCCATATGGGCGGCGGCGATCACCTCGGGCACCGTACTCATACCGACAGCATCACCGCCTATGGTTTTCATATAGCGGTATTCCGCTGGGGTTTCATACGTAGGTCCTTGCGTGCCCACGTACACGCCGGACCGTAGCCCTATGTTTAATCTTCGAGCTAGTGTTTTCATCTCTTTTATGAAATCAGTGCTGTACGCCTCGTGCATATCTACAAAACGAGGACCTAGCGCACCATCGTTTGGACCGCGTAACGGGTGTTCGGGAAACAGGTTGATGTGGTCTGTGATGAGCATGATGTCGCCCACTTTAAAATCGGGATTGATCCCGCCGGCCGCATTGGAGACAATCAGGTTTTGAACCCCCAAGTGGTATAGCACCCGTACCGGGAAAATCACTTGTCCCATGGTATAACCCTCGTAGTAGTGGAACCGTCCTTGCATGGCCAAGAGGATTACACCGTTTAATCGACCGCGATACAAATAGCCTTTGTGGCCCTGCACGGTGGTCTGTGGAAAGTTCGGTATGACTGTGTAGGGAATGCGTTCGACCACTTCCATTTTCTGCGTTAGATTTCCGAGCCCACTCCCTAGGATGATGGCAGTTGAGACGGGGTTTTTTATTTTGATCTGTAAAAAATCAGCGGTGTTTTTGGCGGCCTCTAACATAATCGACGAGCATTTGGTCAAACTGTTCTGCCGCATCCAAAATTTGAATGGCGATGGGTAGGTAATAGAGGTTTTCTATTTTGCCCCGCAAGCGCATATAATCTTTCTCCGTCGTTAAGATGGGCGTTTCGGATGCGTATAATTTCATCTTCTCGATTTCTCGCCTTGTAAAATTGTGGTGGTCTGTAAATGCGAGGTGTTCGTAGTGAAATCCCTTTTCATCGAGGTGCTGGAGCAGGGGTTTGGGGTTGGCGATACCCGTTACCACTAAGATGGATCGGGGTAGGCTGATGAGCGTGCGCCTCTGCTTTCCCAAGACCGTATCGGCGTAAGCGATTGTGGAAAAGTATACGGACTGGTTTTTTTCCGGTTTGATCTGTTTGAGGTAGTCCCGCTGTTCTTCGGGTGTTAAGTCTTTGGGGGATTTTGTGATCACGATGCAATGGGCGCGTTTGGCTCCCGTTCGCCATTCGCGCAGGTCGCCCATAGGCAGAAGAAAATCCGAAGTGTAAGGTTGTGAAAAGGGGGTCAACAATAAGGTGAGTCCCGGTTGTAAGCCCCGGTGCTGAAAGGCATCGTCCAAAACGACGACTTCGGGCTTGATCGCTCGCTCCAGGGTTTGCATGCCGCGTGCGCGGCATGCATCAACAGCTACGGTTATCTCCGGGAATTTTTGGTAAATTTGAAACGGCTCGTCGCCGATGGTCTCCGCATTGTCCACCTCGGCAGCCAATCGGAATCCCTTTGTCTTTCTGCCGTAGCCGCGGCTGAGCACAGCGAGTTTATAACGGTCTTTTAAAAGGCTCACCACGTACTCCGTATGCGGAGTCTTTCCGCTACCGCCCGTGCGCAAGTTGCCTATCGCTAAAGTAGGTGTATCGAACGCTTTGGCGCTTAGCCAACCCCAATCATACCATTTATTACGCGTGAAAACCACCGTGCCGTACACCAAAGAAATGGGGAAGTACAAGATGTCCCTTGCTTTCATCAGGACGAAAGTAGTGCGTTTTTGAACAAATTCTTTATTTTGTGCTGTAAATTTACGGTGAGAAATGCGGATAAAAGAGTTAACCGATGCTTTGGAAAGCGCGGTACCCTGCTGCGCAGCTGAGGATTTTGACAATGTGGGCTTGTTGGTAGGCGATGGGTGTGCTGAGATCGAAAGCGCGCTCTTGGCCCACGATGTTACCCTGGCGGTTTTGGATGAAGCCAAGCGAAAGGGGGCGGGTTTGGTCATCGCCTTTCACCCCATTCTGTTTTCCGGATTGAAGCGCATCGCAAACCAAAACTATGTGGCGCGCATTGTGATGAAGGCGATTCACGAGCGTATAGCCCTTTACGCCATGCACACCAATTTGGACAATTACGAAAAGGGAACCAGCTATGCCATGGCTGCGCATTTGGGTTTAAAAAATCAGCAGGTATTATTGCCCAAGCGCCGAACGATTAAAAAACTGAGCACTTTTGTGCCCGTATCAGAAGCTGAAAATCTGAGGCGCGCCCTTTTTCAGGCAGGCGCAGGGCATATCGGGAACTACAGCCATTGCAGTTTTAATTTTGACGGTGTGGGCACCTATCGGGGCGAGGCGGGCGCCAACCCCGTTGTCGGCGCGCGATTTTCACTTCACGTCGAACGGGAAACCTGCGTGACGGTAGTCTTTCCCAAGCATTTGGAGCCTGGGGTTTTGCAGGCGCTCTTTGCGGCACACCCCTATGAAGAAGTCGCTTATGATGTCGTTTCGCTGGACAATTCAAACCCGTATCGAGGGATGGGGTGCATCGGAGACCTAGCCGTTGCGCAGACGGAGCGGGATTTTTTAAACCTTTTGAAGCAAAAGCTACGCCTCCCGGTACTTCGACACAGCTGCTTTACCGGTAAAAAAATCAAGAGAGTCGCTTGGGTGGGTGGATCGGGACGCTTTGCTATTGCCGCAGCCCAGGCACAGCATGCCGATGCTTTTGTCTCGGGAGACTTTACATACCACACCTTTTTTGAGGCGGAAGGCAAGATTTTGTTGGCCGATGTGGGGCATTATGAGTCTGAATTTATAGCCACCGAGGTCATTCGCCATCTGATTGCGGAAAAATTTCCTAAATTTGCAGCTGCTTTGAGTGAAACCGATACCAATCCAGTTCATTATTTTTAATACGGTATGACAGCTAAAACGAAAGGGTTAGACACCTCTGTCGAAGAAAAACTTCGCGCCTTATACGATTTGCAATATATCGATTCTACGATAGATCGCATTAGAAGTATGCGCGGTGAGCTTCCGTTAGAAGTAGCGGATTTAGAAGATGAGATCGCGGGCCTGGAAAAGCGGATGGAAAGATTGAATGTGGATATAGGAGATATAGAAACGAAAATAAAGGAAAAGCAACACCTGATCAAGCTCGCCAAAGCGCTTAAAAAGCGCTATGCAGCACAGCGTGAAAACGTGCGCAACAACCGTGAATACGATGCTTTGACGAAAGAGTTGGAATACCAGGACTTGGAAGTGGAAGCCGCTGAGAGAAAAATCGGTCAACACCAGGCGCAGATCGAGCAAAAACAGGCGGTCATTCAGCAGACGGAAGCGCAGCTCGTCGAGCGCCGCGAACATCTGAAAAACAAGACGGGTGAGCTGGAAGACATTTTGGCGGAAACGCAAAGAGAGATGGATTTTCTCTCGGCGCGGCGGGCGGAATTTTCAAAGCAGATCGCGGAACGGCATTTGAAGGCTTATCGGCGAATACGCCGCAACGTAAAGAATGGATTGGCAGTGGTTCCCGTGGAGCGCGGCGCTTCCAAAGGGTCTTTCTTTACCATTCCACCGCAGCGAATTTTAGAGATCGCCCAGCGGAAACGCTTGATTACCGATGAGCATAGCGGCCGCATTTTGGTAGACCCAGCACTCGCTGATGAAGAAGCTGAGAAGATTGAGAAAATGCTGGCTGAAATGAAAGCCACTTGACCCAACCACCCGCTTTCCCAGCTCTTCGAGCCAATCCCCATCTCCCGCTGTAAATGGGGTGGTACGCTAGGGCTATGCACGATTTTAAAAGCTATAATGCACTACAAGCCTTTTTTTTACGAGCCGTTTCGACCCGGTATGCCAAGCGCGAGACCAGACAGATATTCCATCTAACCCTCGACCACTACCTCGGCTGGAGCCGTACTGATTTTCACCTAAACCAAGCGCAAAAGCCGGATGGGGATTTTGTGGATAACTTAGATGTAATCACAGAACAGCTTTTGGCTGGGCGCCCCATTCAATATGTTCTGGGGTTCGCCCATTTTTACGGCTTAAAGCTAAAAGTAAACCCAGCTGTGCTGATTCCACGTCCCGAAACCGAAGGCTTGGTCGAACGCGTCTTATCGGATCGGGTGGTGGGCTGTCAATCTGTCATCGATATCGGAACCGGCTCCGGTGCAATTGCCCTGGCCATCCAATCGCAACGTCTCAGTTGGCGGGTTACCGCTATAGACGTATCGGCACCTGCTTTGGCGGTGGCGAGAGAAAACGCTGAAGTAAACCGGATGCCCTTGGTTTTCGAGTTGCTGGACATTTGTGCGGTTTCCCAATGGGGCCGATTGCCCCAATTCGATCGAATCGTCAGCAATCCGCCTTATGTGCAAGCGGTGGAAAAATCCCAAATGCAACCGAATGTGTTGGATTACGAGCCGTATGTAGCGCTGTTTCCCCCTGCGGACAATCCGCTCCTCTTTTATGATGCCATCGCTGACTTTGCCTTGCAAAAGTTACGGGTCGGGGGAAAGCTGTACTTTGAAATCAACCCGTATCTCGCAGGAGAAACCGCGGATTTGGTCTGTCGGAAGGGATTTAAAATAGAATGGCACAAAGACCTCTCGGGCCGGTATCGCTTTCTCACTGCAAAAAGGCTCAGTTAGTCCATCGTTCCAGGGCCCAGCCGATCATCTTCTCTACAGCGTTTTGGTAGTGCGCACTAAAGGTGCCCAGTGCGCGATTGGCTATGATGCAATTGAGGCTTAACGCCTGGTGTCCAAACAGCTTGGCCAGGCCATAAATGACGGCTGACTCCATTTCAAAGTTGACAATGCGCTGGTTTTTGTAGCTGAATCGATCTATTTTTTCGTGTATGTCGACGCTTAGACCATAGCGCAAAACCCGTCCCTGCGGGGCGTAGAAGCCAGGCGCTGTATAGGTGATGCCGCTGTGTGTCCCTCGACCGGAAAACCGCTGTAAAAGCGATTCACTCGCCTTGACAAAATAGGGGTAGGGAAGGGGAGGCGTAATCCAATCGGTTTGCCTGACAAAAGCCTTTGCCATATCGGTTTCGAGTATCGGCTCGCTGTCGTAAAAGTAGAGCATGCCGTCCATGCCGAGGGCGACTTCAGCAGCCACCGTGCTGTCTATCGGTATGTCGGGTAGCAAGCCACCCGAGGTGCCCAGGCGTATGATTTGTAGGGGGGTATGCGCACCTTTGGGTTCGCGTTTTTTCAGATCGATATTGACCAGTGCATCCAATTCATTCATGATGATTTCGATACCGCCCGTACCCATACCCGTGGAGAGTACGGTGATTCGCTCACCTCGGTAAAAACCCGTGTGGGTGATGATCTCTCGGTTGGCCCTTTGGTATTCGATGGAATCGAAATGCCGGCTCACTTTGGCCACGCGGCTCGGATCGCCTACGGTGATGATTTTGTGTGCGAGCTCTCCGGGCTTCAGATGTAAGTGATAGGTACTGCCATCCGGATTTAAGATGAGCTCAGATTCGGGAAATTTCATAATTCGGTTGTATTTATTGTCAGCACAAGTGCGCAATCAGTCTTTTTCTCATAAAATCATTGTGGCAAATCGTACCGCTGGCTATTTAGTTAGGCGGGAAATCAAATCAAAATTTTGTTTTTTTAAAGCGCTCACTTCGTAAAGTTTAAAGGCTTACGGAGAAATACGCGGCGGTTTTTTTTCAACCGATTCCCATAACGCCACCCTTTGGGCGGTTCACCCTACTATTACAACTGCGCTGTCGCATTTGTGTCAACGGTGATTTAGCCGCCGCGCTTTGCGTTAAATCCCATTTCTCTCAGTATTTCCATAATTTTGTCTCGGTGATCACCCTGAATGACAATCGCATCACCCTTTGTGGAACCGCCAGCGCCGAGACTGTATATCCCTCCAGCAGGGTTACCACTTTGCCGCTGCGACCCTTTTTTTCGTACTTGCACACGATGGGCTCAGCACTTGGTTTGTGGGCTGGAAATAGCTTTTTTAACCCTTCTTGTAAGTCTCCCATGACCTTTGTGTCATACGGTTAAAGCAGTGTAAAGGTAGGTATTTCTATCCGAATTGTCAAGTAGATCCCTTTTCAAATTGACGCACGGGATAAACAGGCGATAAAGAATTGGGGCTCCCCGCCTGGAATAAATGCACGACAAAGCGGTCGCCGCCTCGAATAAGCCCCCGCTTTCCAAATCGATGCACAAGACAAAAAATAAGGCCTGGGAATTAGACCGACTATGTGACAAAAGGGAGCAAAGCCAAACCAAACCGGATATGACCAAAGGGATATAACCTCTTTTTCAAGCCACCACACAGCGCAGGCAAGACCAAAAAATAAGCCTCTTTTTTAAATCACCCCGAAGGACAAAGGCAAAAAAATAAGATCCGAACCCTCAAACTGCCACAAAAGAACAAAAGTAAAAGAGAAAGGGGGCAAACTGACCCGTGCGAGGAGCACACACAAAAATACCCGCTCTTTTTAAACCCGCGCACAGGAGCAAAAGCAAAAAGCAAGGCTAGGCGTTGGGCGATCGATAGGGTAAAAGACAAAAAAATAAACTGTTCTTCGTTTGGTGTTATCGCATCCCCTTTATAGCTGTAGCAGTCCAGTGCAATAGCGGTTGTTTTACCAAAGGGCGATGTGGCTGTCTCGGTTTGTCGGGCTTAACCGGGTGGGCGTCTCACGCCCTGCAGCTCCTCAGTGCGCTTTTCAGTGTATGGGCAGAGGCCGGGTCGTCGTGCGTGGGAGAAAATGCTGGGTGGCATCGGTTCATCGGTTTTTCTGATAGAATGGCGGCTTGACGATTTGGGCCGAAATGGTTTTGTCTCGGACTTTTACCCGCAGCGTGGTGCCCACTTGGGCCCAGGCGGTTTTGACATATCCCAATCCGATCCCTTTTTTTAAAGCGGGGGATTGGGTGCCGCTCGTCACCCATCCGATTGGATTTTCGTTTTCATCTTGTAGTTCATAGCCCTTGCGGGGAACGCCGCGTTCGGTGACTTCAAAAGCCACCAGCTTTTTAGCCGTGCCGGCTTCCTTTTGGTTCCGCAGTAAGGTATCTGCTGTAAACCTTTTGGTGAATGGGGTAATCCAGCTTAAGCCCGCTTCCAGCGGGGTTGTGGAATCGGTGATGTCATTTCCGTATAGGCAATACCCCATTTCCAACCGCAATATATCGCGGGCGGCTAGCCCGCAGGGCGTAATTCCACATGCCGTTCCCGCTTCTATTATTTTATTCCAGATGGGTTCGGCCTTTTCATTCGGGAAATACAATTCAAATCCACCGGAGCCCGTGTATCCCGTATTTGAAATGATCGCGTCCGCTACCCCGGCCAGTCGGCCTATATCAAAATGGTAATATTCGATTTCGCTCAAGTCTTTGTCGGTTAGCCTTTGAAGCACTGTAGCGGCTTTGGGGCCTTGAACGGCTATAAGGGCTGTTTCATCGGATTTATTTCGCCTGGCGACTCCCCATTTATCCCGGTCCGCAATCCACCGCCAATCCTTTTCGATGTTTGCGGCATTGACCACGAGCATATATTGGTCTTTGGCCAGGTTATAGAGGATCAAATCGTCTACAATACCGCCACTGCGGTTTGTCATGCAAGTGTATTGGGCTTGCCCTGGGTTTAATTTGGCTGCGTCATTAGTGGTTAGCGCTTGGATTAAATCCAACGCATGGGGCCCTTCTAGAATCAATTCGCCCATGTGTGATACATCAAAAATACCGAGGTGGTGGCGAACCGCACTGCATTCTTCGCGTACGCTGCGGTATTGCAGCGGCATTTCATAGCCTGCGTAGGTGACCATCTTCGCACCCAATTGAATATGCGCGTTGTAGAGCCCTGTCTTTTTTACCACTTTTTTGCGCTAAAATAAATAATTTTATTCGGTGAAATCAAAGGCTTTATGTTGAAGATATTAGATGCTGAGACCATTCGGGAGGCGGAACGGGAAACCGTCGAGAAGGAGTCGATCCGTTCGTGGGACCTGATGGAGCGCGCTGCGCAACATTGCCATGAATGGATCAGGTGCCACCACCCGCGTATGCAGAAGATCACTTTTTTTTGTGGACTGGGCAACAATGGGGGAGACGGTTTGGCCATGGCGCGAATGTTTTGTGAAAGCGGCATTTCGACTCGGGTTATTCGGGTAAAATACTCGGATGAGATGACGTTGGATTGTCGGGCTAATCTGGAAAAGATAAAGGCTTTACCCCTTTCCATTACGGCGATTCACGAGGGTGATGATTTCTCGAAGTTACGCATTGAGTCGGGCATTACGGTGGACTGTATATGGGGTTTGGGGCTCAATAGGGCGGTAGTGGGATACTGGGGGGATTTAATCGATTACATCAATGCCAATGCCGAAAAAATTATCGCTGTCGATATGCCTTCCGGCCTTTTTAGCGACCGACCTACACCCGAAGGCGCCAAAGTGATCTGTGCGGATGCCATTCTGACATTTCAACTTCCCAAGCTCGCTTTGTTACTCCCCGACAATGCGAAATATGCAAAGCTTTGGCAGCTGATAGATATCGGTTTGGATCGCGCATACCTCGAGCGGGCAAAAGCAAAAGCGCATTATATAACCCGAAGCGCGATTTCCAAAGCCTATCGGCCGCGTGAGAAATTCAGCCATAAAGGTACTTACGGGCACTCGTTGTTGATTGGCGGAAGCTATGGGAAGATGGGTGCTATCTCACTCAGCACCATGGCCTGCATGCGTATGGGTAGCGGCTTGACATCTGCTCATATTCCCGAGGTGGGTTACGACATCGTGCAAACCCGTTCGCCTGAGGCTATGTGTACGACGGGTAAGGGATATAAATACCTCGTCGGTTTGGGGCATATCGGTAAACCCAGCGCAGTGGGAATCGGTCCTGGACTGGGAACCCATCGAGAAGCCGGGGATGTCTTGCTGGCTCTCTTTCAAAGAATCGATTGTCCCGTGGTGGTGGATGCCGATGCGATCAACGCTTTGGCAGCGCATCCGGATTTGTTGGCACACCTGCCTGAAAATGCGATTTTGACCCCCCATTACGCAGAATTTCAAAGGTTGGTAGGCACTTGGCGGGATGATTTTGAAAAGCTGCAAATGCTCCGTGCGTTTGCGGAAAAACATTCGTGTATGATAGCCTATAAAGGTGCCCATACGGTTGTCGTGCATCCGGGTGGCGATTTATTTTTTAATTCCACCGGAAATCCGGGCATGGCGACGGGTGGATCTGGCGACGTGTTAACCGGCATGCTCTGCGGCCTGTTGGCGCAAGGGTATAGTCCTTTGCCAGCAGCCTTGATGGGCGTTTACCTACACGGCTTGGCCGCTGATTTGGCTTTGCAAAGCCAGAGCCAGGAATCCCTGATCGCTACGGATTTAATCGCATACATCGGCGATGCGCTCAAGTCCATCGCGTAAAGGATGCGCGCTTTTACCCGATCTCCGGTACTTTAGGCGGGTTTTTATAAAGTGTACTCATAGTGGTGCTAATCAGCGATTTCGATATGGGACGATTCGAGTGATATATTTTTTGAAACAATTTATATATTTGCAAGGTAAGTCACTTCCTTTTAAAGTGAAAGCAATAGATATATTGAATTTTTTAAGACACAAATCCGAATCAGCTGAGAAATCCACTTTTATGCATAACCCGAATCGAACCCGTGCTGTTGTCAGGTTGTTTAAAGATTCGGGGCATGTCGTCCTTTTTACACTGTTCTTTTGCTTGCCCTCCCTTATTCGGGCCCAGCACCGCGATTCATTTTTCTTTGATGCGGGCTATAATTTTCGAGGTTATTTTTTTGACTTGGGATACAGTCTAGATTTGGGTCGTCCCTATGATGCACCCTGGCGATTTACCGTCGAAGGCCATGCCAGCCATGAAGAATTTAAACTCAGGGGAGCGGCGGTACCGGTTAATTCTGGCATGGCTATGGTATCGATCAACCACGATTTAAACGGGTTGTTGAGGGAGACTTTTCTCCCCAGTTGGCAGACTTACTTGGGTCTGGGTGCGCTCTACGGTAGCGAACGCGTCAACAACGACAGGAAATACTTAGCAGATGGGGCTCGAATAATCAGTGAATCCAAGGGGGTTTATGGCTTTTTTGCCAATATCAGCTTTCAGATTCCCCTTTTTTCGGATCGGACGGATATCTATTTGAGGTTGATTTACAAGCCGTTTTATTTGTTGAACTCAGATGTGGGCAATTTTGTACACAACCTGGGAGCGGGTATGGTGTTTAAAATTAATTAATTTTTATGTGCGTACTCTTGATCAGTCGGCACCGGATAAAATTTATGGTGAATTACCGACACCCTTCACGAGGCGCTATGGGATTGAATGTAGACCTGCTGGAAACCCGCAATCGATCGGGTTATAAGTAGCGATTAAGGGTAGTAACGGCCACCTATGCCGGTAAACCCATTTCCTGGGAAATCACTTCGAGTTAGCCCTAGGTATGGTGCTGCGTGAAGCTGTGGATTTCGATGACCTCGACAAAGCGATAGATGGCATCCACTCCGAATTTGAATAAAGGCACAAATCGTTGTACTCAGATAAAAGTAATATAGGAGCGGCCTTGATGTTTGGAATTATTTGAAATGAATCGATAAAAACTATACTTTTGAATCGATATAATATTTACCGTTGTGAAAAGATTTATATACCTGTTGATCCCGGTAACACTCTCGGTTCTTCTGATTCATTGTGAAGATGACACGGGTGAAAAGAATAGCAGCCCCCGCTACGAAGTCAACTTGGCATCGGCGGATTTACCACTACAGGTGGAAGCCGGTCAATCGGTTCCGATCGTGTTTCACGTGCGCAATACAGATGGGGTAGACATTGCAAAAACCCTGAGTTACACCAGTGATTTGGCTGGAAGCATTTCG
>JBAJNK010000052.1:0-11683 GCA_036881805.1 Flavobacteriales bacterium | reverse complement strand
TTGTCTCCGGTTTTGTCTCCGATGTTGCTTCCGGTTTTGTGCCCGATGTTGCTTCCGGTTTTGTCTCCGATTTTGTTTCCGATGTTGCTTCCGGTTTTGTCTCCGATTTTGTTTCCGATGTTGCTTCCGGTTTTGTCTCCGATGTTGCTTCCGGTTTTGTTTCCGATTTTGTCTCCGATGTTGCTTCCAATTTTGTTTTTGCTAACTGGCCCAGCGCCTTTATGGCTTGATTTAATTCAACATCTTGGACTCGTTGTAAATCCGCTTTAGTGTCTTTGAGTTCAGCCCTGCATTTTTTTATATATGCTTCACTATCTGCCAATTCACTAGACGCTTGATTCAGCTTGCTTGGGAACTGTATATCCGATGAGGCCTGCATTGCATATTCCAGCGCCATTTTTATATCCCATAAGTCTCGACTCATCTCTTGGTTCACGCTTTGTATATCCGATAAGACTTGCAATGCCACTGTTAGCGCCGCATGTATATTCTGTAAGGTTTGACTGGACTCCTCTAAGATTTGACTGAATGCCTCTTGTAATTTTTGAAAAAACTGTAAGATTTGACTGGACTCCTCTTGTGATTTTTGCATAGTCTGTGAGGCTTGATCCACCTCTTTTTGCACCGCTTGCTCATCTGATAAGTGCTCTTCCGCTTCTCGCACTTTCTGCCCGTTCTGATAGGACTTGGGTGATTCCTGTTGAATCCCCTGTTTTTCGATCGATGTTTTAAAGCTTGACTCCAGCATGATCGCCTCCTTTTGGAGGACTTTAGCCTGATCTATCGCTTGCTCATCTTGGTCTTCAATCCTTGAAAATTCTTTAAATACTTGAAACCAATTTGCTTCGTCTTTTTCTATTAGCGATTGAATTTTGCCTGCTTGCTCTCTTAGTAAAGAATTATCCTCTCTGCTGCAGCCTGTGATGACGCTGAGACTCAGTAAAGCCAAAATGAATTGCACTCGATATTGTCTTTGGATTAAAACTGTATGTAATTTTAAGTTCCGGCGAATATACACCAAAATGAATATATTAGATTTGATCTTTGTGTTAATTCTTCACATAGATTTATTTTCACTTATGTGATGTGATAAATGATGAAATCAATCGCCATAATCTTTACCGCCCTAGCTTGTAGACGCACCGTGATTGAAATGCTGCCACCCGTTGAGATTTAATACAGGTTTCCCCTACGGTGCCCGCGTCATTAATGCAGGGAATTTTGCCGCTATTTCAAAAGGAGCGCTTTCAGTGTATGGGTCTCAATTTGGTGTAGTTCATTAACAGGCTGATAGGCTTTGGCTTCGCTTTTGGGAGGCACTTCTTGCCGCTTTTGCGAGGTGGAATTTTTCAGCCCTTGTTTCGGCTTTCCCTTTGTAGCGCTGCTCATACCTTACTCATCAAAGGGGCCCTCATCAAGCGCATCGCCGCTTGGCGGGGTCTCATAATTCGGTGGTAGCTCCATTTGGTTGAGCTTCGAATCGAGCAAAACCGCTCCCCCATCGGCTTCCAGATCTTCGAAGAGCGCCATTTCAGGAATAAACTTTAGCCGCACGTTTGCCGTTTTACCGTTGCGATGCTTGGCGATGATCAACTCCGCTTGATTTTGAGCCGGCGAGCTCTCATCGTCATCCCATTCCAGAATATTGTAGTACTCGGGCCGATAGATAAAACTCACGATATCGGCATCCTGTTCAATGGCACCCGACTCGCGCAAGTCGGATAACTGGGGGCGCTTGGTTCCCCCTCGGGTCTCCACCGCACGCGAGAGCTGCGACAAGGCCATGACCGGTACATTCAGCTCTTTGGCAATGGACTTTAAATTCCGAGAGATGCTGGCGATCTCTTGCTCCCGATTGCCCGATTTGGTCGAAGTACCCGTAGTCATCAACTGCAGGTAATCGATGACGATCAGCTGTACGCCCTGTTGCGAAACCAAACGCCGACACTTGGCGCGCAAGTCAAAAATCGAGAGCGCCGGGGTGTCATCTATGAAGATGGGTGCGTTTTGCAGGTGCTTGATTTCGCTGTGCAACCGATTCCATTCCGAATCGGTTAAATCGCCTCTTCTCAACTTTTCAGCAGGAAGCCCAGTCTCACTAGAAATCAGTCGCATGATCAATTGAACCGAAGACATCTCGAGAGAGAAAATGGCAACGGAAACGCTGTATCGAATGGCGATATTCTTCGCCATGGTGAGCATGAAAGCGGTTTTACCCATGCCCGGACGGGCTGCCAGGATGACCAGATCAGAAGGCTGCCAGCCACTGGTAATCCGATCCACGGCAGCAAAGCCTGAGGAAATTCCGCTGAGTCCCTCCTGCTTGCCCATCTTTTCAATTTTTTCAATGGCTTTACAGACGAGTGCATCAGCGGACTCGAAGTACTTTTTCAGATTTCCATTGGTGATTTCAAACAACTTGTTCTCAGCCTCATCTAAGAGCTGAAAAATATCGGTATCGTCCCGATAGGCATTTTCTATAATTTCACCTGAAACCGCTATCAACTTGCGAAGGATGTATTTTTGAAGGACAATCCGGCTGTGGTATTCGATATGCGCACTAGAAGAAACGCTATTGGTCAGCTGTACGAGGTAATACGACCCGCCGATGGCGTCCAACAGGCTCTTTTTCTTCAATTCATCAGCTACCGTGAGCAAGTCGACGGGTTCATTGGCATGAAACAAATCCAAGATAGCTGCAAAGATATGCTGGTGTGAATCCTTGTAAAATACTTCGGGGGTAAGGATGTCGATAACCTCGTCCAAGCCCCGCTTATCAATCAGTAAAGCACCGAGCACTACCGCCTCCAAATCAACCGCTTGGGGCGGTAACTTGGCTTGGTGCAAATCGATTAACCGACTCGCAGCTCCGGTAAATCCCGAGGCATCGCGCTTCGTTTCCATAGCGACAAATATAAGAATTGAGACGGGCTATTTCAAGTAAAATAGGATGGCTTGGTTAGCTGACTTCCCGTGCCAAAATACCCTGAGAAGCCGGGATTTTTCGCCTGTATCCTAGCGTTCCCTGTATGCGCCCATTTTGTAAAACTTAGCCCGCCTGCGCTCGATTCGCCGCTCGGGCTTCATTTTTAACAATTCACCCACCGCCTGCAACAGGGTGGTCTTCACAGCGCGAAAAGCCGCTTCTTTATCCCGGTGTGCGCCGCCTTGTGGCTCTTGGATAATCCCATCGATCAAGTGGTTGTGCAGCATATCCTCGGCAGTGAGCTTAAGGGCATCAGCAGCCGCTTCTTTAAAGTCCCAGCTGCGCCACAAAATAGCGCCACAAGACTCAGGCGAAATAACGGAATACCAAGTGTTTTCAAGCATGTACACCGCGTCCGCAACGCCGATACCCAACGCGCCACCCGAAGCGCCTTCACCGATTATAACAGCCACGACAGGAACCCGTAAAGTGCTCATCTCCATTATATTTCGCGCGATCGCCTCCCCCTGACCGCGCGCCTCTGCCTCAAGCCCTGGATAGGCACCCGGCGTATCGATCAGCGTTGCGATCGGAATACCAAATTTTTCTGCCAGACGAAAGAGCCGCAATGCCTTGCGATATCCCTCGGGGTTGGACATCCCAAAATTTCGGTACTGGCGCATTTTCGTATTGGTCCCCTTTTGCTGCCCGACAAACAGAATGGACTGCTCCCCCACCCGGCCAATCCCACCCACCATCGCCTTGTCATCTCCAGTGACCCGATCTCCGTGCAGTTCGATAAAATGGCCTTCGGTCAGGCTTTGAATGTAGTCCATTGTATGGGGACGCGCAGCGTGACGAGATAACTGTACGCGCTGCCAAGGAGACAGGTTGCCATATATCTTATCCTTTGTCTTTTGCAACTTGACTTCGATCTGGGTACAGGTATGTTTTACATCTACATCGCTCTGTTTGCCGATGTGTTTACACTTGACCAATTGTTCCTCCAAGTCTTGGATGGGCTGCTCGAAATCCAAATAATCCATGGCGCTCAGATTTCTGCAAATGTATGCATTTTGAAGCAGCCAGGGGTAAAGGCGCGCAGAGACAAAATCCCATATAAGAACCCCGCACCCTGCAAAAGTCAACCGGTGGAAAGGTCATCGCTTTGCACTTGAGTACAGATATATCGCAACGAGGCTAAAAGTAAAGTTTGGAATCCAGCAAGACACAAATGGACTCACAATACCGCCCACGACAAACGCATCTGAAATCTGCATGAGGTAAATGTATACAAAGGCGAGAGACAAGCCCACGGCTAGGTTAATCCCGATACCCCCTCGTCTTTTTCGAGCACTCAGCGCAACGGCGATAAGCGTCAATATATAGGAAGACATGGGCATAGCCGTTCGGCGATACATTTCGAGTTGGTGCATGTAAAGGCGATCGGATCCCCGCGCCTGTTCATCGGCGATAAACCGCTTGAGCTTCGGGTAGGTTAATGTTTGGGCTTCATACGATTTGACCAATATATCGGAAGGTAAAAAACGGAATGCCGTATCCATGACCAAACCCGATTGCAGCAGGTCGCCGCCGGGCTTCACGATGCGAAGCCTGTAATTTTTCAATCTATAGGGTTTGAGCGTATCTGTTTTTCTATATGTGATAGAACTGCTGGAAATCTTAACCTCAAGCGTATGGCCATCCAATCGCTCATAGATAAAATCATACCCAACATTTCGATTGCTGTTGTATTTTCCAAAAAAAACGTATTCGTTTTTACTGATTTTTCTAGCGATGTCATCGGTTTCAATCAGCTTATTTTTAAGGCCTTGAGAATTTAGGTAGGCATACTCAAAGCGGTTGCGAGACTTATTGGATACCGGCAATACGAAGTGGTTTAAATAAAGTGCTGCAAGGGCTAGGATGGAAGCGCTTATCATATAAGGTAGCAGGAACCGGTCAAATCGAATGCCACCTGAGAATATGGCTATCACCTCGTTGTTGTCCGTCATCTTAGAGGTGAAAAAGATCACGGATATAAAGAGTACCATCGGCATAAATAAACTCCCATAAAAAAGTGAAAAATGCATGTAGTAAATAGCTATCTGTCCAAAACTCAAATCGTTTTCCAAAAATTTACCCAGCCTTTCAGACAGGTTGATAACGATCGTGATCAGCAACAGCATCACGAGCACAAATAAAAATGTGCTTAGAAACTTCCGGATGATATACCTATCGATCAGTCTCACAAACCTCGTTGGCGTTTTTTATCCCCTGCCCACCCCCTGTCGATCAAAACTGTAAAGGTACGTTTTGTAAAAAATCTGCCGTAGCTTTATGCCGCGGACTAAAGAACGGATACCCATGACACTTTACTTGATTCTCATCGGAATAGCGGCGGGCATTACGAGCGGTTTGACCGGATTGGGCGGCGGTTTAATCACCGTGCCCATGCTCGTTTGGGCCGGCTTTTCGCAGTACGAAGCCCAAGGGACCAGTACTGCAACCCTATTGCTTCCCATCGGCATCATGGCCGCCTACAATTACTACCAGGCTGGACAGATCAACTGGCGTTACGCCCTGGTCATAGCCCTCGCTTTTGTGGTGGGCAGTTTCTTGGGCTCTAAAATTGCCTTGGGTACCGACCCAAAAATACTGCGAAAAATATTTGGCGGCATCCTGCTTTTGGTCGCTGTGAAACTGCTCTCTGGCAAATGAAAGTAGAACGACCGTGAAAAATCTCAATTTGCGATTTACGAGACCTACAAAATATTAAAATTGAACGAGCAAAGACCAATCGGCCTAGATTGAAAAGCGGGTAGATCAGCTAAGGGGTTTGGTAAACATCGATGCTCTCCAGCAAGTGGATACATATTTTCAAAAAAGGGTGTTTATGACCCTGGGGCAGTAGTTAAAACCAATACGGTAAAACGCGTAGTACATGTTGTAAACCCCTATTTCAATTCGCCATCTCACTCATAAATTTAATGCGCATCAAGTGGAGCTCTTCACCGTCGTAATCGCCGTCAAAGGCCTTGTATGCATCGCTGATTTTATCGGTTTCAGCTCCCCTGAAATAATCGTAGATCTCCGCCTGCTGTTCTGGGTCTAATACATCATTTATATGATAGCCGATATCCAATTTGGTTCCGGAATGAACGATGCTTTCCATCTCGGTTACCAAATCCTCCATACTTAAACCCTTGGCATTGGCGATGTCATCCAAAGGCAATTTTCGATCTACACTCCGAATCACATAGAGTTTTAAGGCCGATTTGACGCCCACACTTCTAACGACTATATCATGCGAGCGATAAATGTCATTTTCGGTTACATATTTCGCGATATACGAAACAAAGGGCTGGCCGTATTTCTTTGCTTTTCCTTCACCTATGCCGCCAATGCGAGTCAATTCCGTCAGATTGACCGGGTATTGCCAGGTCATCTCCACCAAAGAAGCATCCGAAAGGACGACGAAAGGTGGCACTTGGTGTTCTCGCGCTGTTTCCCGCCTTAGGGTCTTCAGGTTTTTCAACAGCACCTCATCGACGACGAGGTCCACATCTCGTTGGCTATCTAAGGGTTGCGTTTTTTCCGTCAGGCTATCGTAGTCATGGTCTTCAGCCATTTTTACCGCATGTGGCTTTTTGATAAACGCTTTACCGGATTCGGTCAGCTTCAAAACCCCGTAAGTTTCAATTTCCTTCTGTATCAATTTTTGTATCAAAGCACAGCGCACCACCGCCATCCAAAACCGCTCACCCCGTGCATTTCCACTGCCAAATACCGCTGTGTCTATGGTTTTGCGCGACTTGATAAGCGCGTTTTCCCGGCCGACCAATACCTTGACCAAATCACGGGCTTTATAGACCGCTCTAGTCGTTTCAATGGCTTGCAAGAGCTGCCTGATCTCCGCGCTCGCCTCAAATAATTTTTTCGGGTTTTGCACATTGTCATCGAGCTGCGCACCCGGTCCGTTTTTATCATCGAAATCTTCTCCGAAGTAATTCAATAAGAATTTTCGCCGGGAAATAGCCGTTTCAGCGTAAGCCACCACTTCCTGCAGCAGCAAATGTCCGATCTCTTGCTCAGCGACAGGCTTACTCATCATGAGCTTTTCCAACTTTTCGATATCTCTGTAATCGTAAAAGGCCAGACAATGCCCCTGTGCACCATCACGCCCGGCTCGACCGGTCTCCTGGTAATAACTCTCCAAACTCTTGGGCATATTGTAATGAATGACAAAGCGCACATTGGGTTTATCGATTCCCATACCAAAAGCGATCGTCGCCACGATCACGTCGGCCGATTCCATCAAAAAGTCATCTTGTATGACAGCACGGGTCTTGGTGGCTATACCCGCGTGATAGGCCAAGGCTTTGATGCCGTTTATCTGTAGGCTTTCTGCCACTTGTTCTACCGATTTTCGGCTCAGGCAATAAACGATCCCCGACTTTCCCGGACGCGCTTTGATGAAGCGTATTATTTCTCGCTTCGCTTGATCCACACTAACCTTAGGACGAACTTCGTAAAATAGATTGGGTCGGTTGAAAGAGTCCTTAAAAACCGCGGCATTGACCATGCCCAAATTCTTCTGAATGTCTTCCTGCACTTTGGGTGTTGCCGTAGCGGTCAATGCGATGATCGGCCGCTTGTCGATCCGCAAAAATATAGCGCGTAAATTGCGGTAATCCGGACGAAAATCGTGTCCCCATTCCGAAATGCAGTGGGCCTCATCAATGGCGAAAAAAGAGATCGATGCACTGCGTAAAAAATCGGTGTACTCCACTTTGGTCAAGGATTCCGGTGCGACGTAGAGCAGTTTGGTCCGGCCTTTTAGCACATCGCTCTTGACCTTTTTTACCTGTACGCGACTCAAAGAGGAGTTCAATACATGTGCGACCGCGTCGGATTCGGAAATCCCCCGTATGGCGTCGACCTGATTTTTCATCAAGGCGATTAAGGGCGATACGACGATTGCCGTGCGCTTACTCAACACTGCAGGTAATTGATAACAGAGCGATTTTCCGCCACCCGTCGGCATGATGACAAAGGTATCCGTACCCGATAACAGAGATTGAATTATTTTTTTCTGATCCCCTTTAAACCGGTCAAAACCGAAATAACGCTTTAATGCACGATCGATTTCACCACTTGCTACATCCATTATTCATCCGCATTTTAATACATTTGTACCCATAGGAAAGGTACGAATTTGCAAGCATAAATCGCATAAAAAAGTAATTTTTTTAAAATTTGAATCCAGCCGACATCATTCAAACCGCCCAACATGTCATCTATTCCGAGTCAGAGGCGGTTAAACAACTAGTGAGGTACCTCAGCAAAGACTTTGCCAAAGTGGTACAACTCATCGCAAACTCCAGGGGAAGGGTCATTATCAGCGGCATTGGAAAGAGCGCACACATCGCACAAAAAATTGTGGCTACGCTAAACTCGACTGGGACGCCTTCGGGTTTTATGCATGCCGCAGAAGCCACCCACGGTGATTTGGGTATCATCCAGCCCGGCGACACCGTCGTCATGCTATCCAAAAGCGGTAACACAACAGAGTTAAAAGCCTTGTTGCCATTGGTGAAAAACATGAAAAATAAAACCGTCGCCTTGACCGGTAACCGCCATTCATACCTAGCCCAACACGTCGATTACGTGTTACATACGACTGTTGAAAGAGAAGCCTGTCCAAACAACCTGGCGCCCACCAGCAGTACTACTGCCCAATTGGTAATGGGCGATGCGCTAGCCGTATGCCTGATGAAAGTACGCCGATTTACCGATGGCGACTTTGCCAGATACCACCCGGGTGGATCACTGGGCAAGCGACTCTACCTACGCGCAGCAGATATGGTAGACCCCAGCCAAAAACCAGCTGTGGGTATGGAGTCCAATCTCAAAGCGGTCATTCTTTCCATTTCAAAAAGTCGTTTTGGCGTGACTGCTGTTGTAGAAGGAGATGAAATCACCGGTATCATTACGGACGGAGATCTGCGCCGGATGCTCTCAAAAGACTTGGATTTACAAACCCTAAGGGCACGGGAAATCATGACGACCCAGCCCAAAGTTATCCCACATGACGCTTTGGCTTACCAGGCGATGGCGCTATTGGAAAAATTTGAAATCGGCCAATTGCTCGTCACCCGGGATTCAAAATATTACGGCGTGATAGACATTCACGACTTACTGAGAGAAGGCATTGTGTAATGGAGAAAACGCAAAAACAAATGTCCTTTCTCGGACATTTGGAAGAACTGCGGTGGCATATCATCCGCTCCCTGCTGTTTATCCTCCTAGCTGCTATCGCAGCGTTTTTCATGAAAGGCCTGTTGTTCGACACCCTTTTATTCGGTCCCAAACACCCGGATTTCATCACCTACCGCGTGCTGTGCAAGATTTCCAAGTGGTTGGGTTTGGGGGCGGATACCTGTATCGATCAGTTGCCCTTTAGCATTCAAAGCCGGACGCTGGCCGGGCAGTTTTCAAGCCACATTTGGGCATCGATAATCGCAGGCATTATCGTGGGATTCCCATACCTGGTCTGGGAACTCTGGCGATTTGTCAAGCCCGGCTTAACCCAAAAAGAGACTCGATACAGCGTATGGGGCATGCGAGCCAGCGCTTTCCTCTTTCTAAGCGGGGTGCTCTTCGGTTATTTTTTAATCGCACCCCTGAGCATTAATTTCTTAGCCAATTATCGGGTCAGCCGTGAAATCACCAATAAAATCGACCTGAGCTCCTACGTCTCCACGGTATCGACCGCTGTTTTGGCTTCTGGACTGGTCTTTCAGCTTCCCACAATCGTTCTCATCCTGACTAAGATAGGACTTATCACGCCTGCCTTTTTAAAAAAATACCGACGCCATGCCCTCGTCGTAATCATGATTATCGCTGCCATCATCACGCCGCCAGACATTTCCAGCTTGGTGTTGGTAACCTTGCCCGTTTTGCTTTTATATGAGCTGAGTATCTTTATATCGGCAATCGTTTCCAAAAAAATGCCACAGCTGCGCATGCAAACCGAACAGCGGTAGAGTAATATATGAAACGATTGGCCTACCAAGATGAATTGTGTCGACCGAGAAAAAAGCGTTGCGCCCACACAGGGTCGAATCAGACACCCATCCAACTGGAAAAACACCCTGGAAAACCAAAATCGATAAAATATGAGGCTACGAGCAGAAAATCTAGTGAAGAGTTACCGTGGCAGAAAAGTGGTCAACAATGTTTCTTTAACTTTAAATCAAGGCGAAATAGTCGGCCTTTTGGGTCCGAATGGTGCTGGAAAAACCACCACATTTTATATGGTGGTAGGCTTGATCAAACCCGCTTCAGGAGACGTCTTCCTAGCGGATCAAAACATTACCAAGCTCCCCATGTACCAGCGAGCTGAGCGAGGCATTGGCTATTTGACACAGGAGGCTTCGGTATTCCGAAAATTAAGCGTAGCGGACAACATACTCACTGTGCTGCAGTTTACCAAGCAGTCCAAAAGCGCACAACGCCTGAGAATGGAAGCGCTCATCGAAGAGTTTTCGCTGGGCCGTGTGCGAAAAAACCGGGGTGACTTGCTCTCCGGTGGGGAAAGGCGCCGAACTGAAATCGCTCGTGCACTGGCTGTAGACCCCAAGTTTATCCTGTTGGACGAACCCTTTGCAGGCGTCGATCCCATCGCTGTAGAGGACATTCAAAAGATCGTGAGCTCGTTAAAGAAACGGAATATCGGCATCCTGATCACCGACCACAACGTACAGGAAACCCTGGCCATTACCGATCACACCTATCTGATGTTTGAGGGCAAGATACTCAGGCACGGCAAGCCGAAAGAATTGGCTGAAGATGAAATAGTCAGACGCGTGTATTTGGGGCAAAATTTCGTACTAAAAGAAAAGAAGTGAAACCCGTCCACCATCCAAGCCGATTCGAATCGATTAACAGGCAGCGGATTCAAGCCATATAGCAGTGGAGAACTACCCAAAACGCATGGACATTTTAGTCTTAGACAATTACGATTCCTTTACCTACAATTTGGTTCATGCGATCAAAAAGCAAACGACTCACTCGGTAGCCGTCTATCGCAACGACGAAATTTCGTTAGCCGGGGTTAAAAAATACGATAAGGTCTTGCTCTCTCCTGGACCCGGTATACCGGATGAGGCTTGCATTTTAAAGCCGTTGATCGAGACTTATGCCGGCTCCAAAAGCATTTTGGGCATCTGTTTGGGACAGCAAGCCATTGCAGCGGTATTCGGCGGCCGGTTGGTGCGCGCGCAGCACATGTTTCACGGCCTGGCCACCCCCACCCGCATCACCGACAGGGAAGAACCCCTGTTTCAAGGCCTGCCCGAAACCATCGAAACCGCTCGCTATCATTCCTGGGTGGTAGTGAGAGATGGACTTCCCCAGGCCTTACAAATCACAGCGGAAAGCGAAGCAGGCGAAATTATGGCCCTGCGCCACAGAGAATACGATGTGCGGGGCGTACAATTTCACCCCGAATCCATTCTGACCCCCAAAGGAGATCAGATCATCAAAAACTGGTTGCGGGTTTAGCCGAGACAGCCCAGCTGATTCTTACCGCATAATCGAGCCTGAAAGCGGAGGCTTTTTCCCTTTTGTCCCTGTGTGGTGGTTTGAAAAGGGATTTCGTTTTTTGGTGTTTGTCCATAATGGGTCGACCTAAGGTTTGGCTTTGTTTTTTTGTCTCTGCCCTGTACGGCGGTTTGCAAAGCGGGGCTTTTT
>JBAJNK010000051.1:0-10242 GCA_036881805.1 Flavobacteriales bacterium | reverse complement strand
TTGTCCTTGTCTTGTGCGTTGATTTGAAAAGGGGGACTCGATTTTTTTCTTGTGTAAGGGTTTAAAAAGCGCGACTTGTTTTTGTTCTGTATGAAGATTTGAAAGCGAGGTATTAATTTTTCGCTTTTCTCCTTGTAGGCGGCGATCCCTTTGGGAGTAGCTTTATGCTTCGGATGTAAATTGGCTTAAAAAGCGCACATCGTTTTCAAAGAATAGGCGAATATCGTCGATTTGGTAGCGCAGCATGGCTATGCGTTCGACCCCTATCCCAAGAGCAAACCCACTGTATATTTTGGGGTCGATATTTGTGTTTTCCAGTACGTTGGGGTCTACCATGCCGCAACCCATGATTTCCAGCCAACCCGTACCCTTGGTGATTCGGTGGTCAGCTTCTGAATGGAGCCCCCAATACACATCTACTTCAGCGCTGGGTTCGGTAAAGGGAAAGTAGGAGGGACGCAAGCGGATTTTTGACTTCCCGAACAGCGCTTCGGTAAAGAATTGCAGCGTTTGTTTCAAGTCGGCAAAGGATACATTCCGATCCACATACCAAACATCTACTTGGTGGAATAGGCAATGGGAACGCGCAGCGATGGCTTCGTTGCGATACACGCGGCCCGGCGCTAGGATTCGCATGGGCGGCTCGTGCTTTTCCATATAGCGAATTTGTACCGATGAAGTGTGGGTGCGCAACAGCCAGTCGGGGTCTTTCTCCAAGAAAAAAGTATCCTGCATGTCGCGGGCGGGGTGGTGCGCCGGTAGGTTTAACGCTGTAAAGTTGTGTCTATCATCTTCGATTTCAGGCCCTTGGGCAATGGTAAACCCAATTTTTGAAAAGGTGTTTACAATCTGGTTTTGAACCAGAGAGGTCGGGTGGCGTGAGCCCAGCGGGACGGGAATACCGGGCTTTGTCAGGTCGTCAATCCCCGGCGAATCGGCTGCATGCGCTTCTAAGGCGGCTTGTAATGCCGTTAGTTTTTCTCGTGTTTTGTCTTTTAGCGCATTGATTTGTCGTCCGAATGTTTTTTTTTGCGCCTCGGGTACGGCTCTAAAAGCGCGAAATAACTCGTTTACAGCACCTTTTTTACCCAGCATTTGAGTCCGGAATTTTTCGATGGCCTTTGGGTCATCGCTTTGAAAATCGGCTACCTCTTGCAGCAATCGCGCAACTCTATCGAGCATGGTAAAATTTTTTGAAATTAAGTATTCTCCGCTTCAATTTCCCGAAATTCCTGACTGAGGGTTTGATTTTGGTCGAAGTATTGGATGATCGCCCTTTTGATGAACACTTGTTGTTCGCCGGCTTTGAGTTCGGGTAATTTCTCCAAAAGCTCGAAATGAGGCCAGCCGTCGCGGTCTTTTCCAACAAACCGATAATAACCGTAGGGAATCAATAAGGTACAGACCCCGATGTGCATCAGGTTTACTTTGTCGTCTTTTTTGAATCGCTGACGGGTCTTTCGCAATTCCTGAATGCCGATGAGGTAGAGGGTATCGTCTAGGCCCACGTCGCTTTCGGTTCCAAATTTTTTGGATATCATTTGTTGCACCGCTTCCCATTTTAAGGCGTGGATACTTTTTTTTGTCATTTGTTGCACCGCTTCCCATTTTAAGGCGTGGATACTTTTTTGCCACCACAACCGCAAAGTTAGTTATTTACTATTTTTGCCCGGTGCGCGGGTGAATAAACCCACTGTTTGAGAAATGCGAATTGACTGTGCGATTGCCGAGCCCCCGCTATACTTTTTTAAATCTGAGTTAGGCCTTGTCGAAGATGTGGATATGCGAAGTGGTTTTATGTTGGGCAACACTAGGGGCTGTTTTGCGAGGCGAATGTTGGGCTTCCCCCTGGTGTTTTAGTTTGGGAAATGTCGCGGGCAAGGGTTTGGTTGTCTGCAGGTGTGTTGTTTAGCATCCGCTGGGTTTGTATGGGTATGGACTGGTAAACACCTCAGTTATGATAGCTGATTTTCAATTGCTTTGGACGCAAAGCCGCTGCATTTTTGGCGTGCCAAACTGTGGAAAGCACCGCTTTGAAACTCAGATAAACACATGAGTTACATCGACCTTATTTTGGGGGTCTGCCTCTTGATCAGCTTGATTTCCGGCATTAGAAAGGGATTTGTCCACCAGCTGACCAGTTTTGCTGCGCTGATAATCGGCTTGTTGGCTGCGGTTTGCTTCTCCAAATATGCGGCGGCGGTTATCGGCAGGGCATTAGACTTGGGCCCGGCTAAAAATGTGGTTGCCTTTGCGCTGACTTTTCTAATCGCCTTAATCGCCATTCGCATACTTGGAAAATGGATCGGTAAACTGACTGCTGCACTTATGCTCGGGTTTTTAGACAAGATTTTGGGGGGCTGTTTTTCCGTATTAAAATGGAGTCTCATCCTGAGTTTGTCGTTGATTGTGTTCCATGCTTTAAACAGTCGGATAACCCTTATCCAGCCAGCTGTCTTATCCCGATCCAAGCTCTATTATCCCATTAAAAACATAATCCCAAACGTCTTTCCAAGTGCGGAGACCTGGTATGAATCGTACATCAAACCGGCGGTGAAAGGCGTAGAGCAAAAACTGGGGGACGCTTAGTTTGTAGCTCCAATTGCAATTTATACTCGGTTGATTAAAAGAAGGCGCCCGACGAGATGGCAAAAGCGTATCCATCCCTCAATACGCGCTAATGACACCAAAAAAGTCGAAGCCTATTTAGGGTGAAGATTCTTGATAACACGGACCCTGCGCCTATCCGTTTTACCGCTGCCTCTAGTCTTTACCGCGATGATCGCTTCTCCTTTATCGCCATAAATTTTGACTAATGCCCTTGTTTTATCTATTTTATGTATGGTGGCTACATGGGTATTGCGGCTACTCCGGGTTGCGGTTTGGTCGTCAGCATTTTTTGGCAGTACGTTGGCATGCAATAGTTTGTCGGGAAATTCTCCTGATCTATGTAGATAGTGAAACTCAAAAGACGCGCTATCGAGGCTTACCGATTTTACCCTTACACGTCTATCTTCAGGTTTGAGATCAATTTCAAGTGGATTGTCGTGATTCATCCATTGATACATAATTGTCATCGAATGGTTACTTTGTTGAAAATCACCCGAGTTGCAAAGGCCCGACGAAACAGGTTAAGCGCTGGTAATGAGCGATACAGGCAAATGAGTTAGACGCTGCAATAAAAAACAAAGGGATAAAGACCACTGGTTTTAAGGTTAGAAGAAGCCATTTTTTTGGATGGGATTAATGGCGAGCTCAGGATAGATTTCATATTTTACGCTGGATCGGCTTGCGCCCAAAAAGCGGGGGTTGGTTCTCCAAACTCGGTGTATTCCCTATTTTTGCTCCATGGCAAATCGAGTAGCTAGCCTCAAAAGTATTGTATCGCATGCCAAGAAGTATGGATATGTGTTTCCCTCCAGTGAAATTTACGACGGCCTCAGCGCGGTTTACGATTACGGTCAAAACGGTGTTGCACTCAAGGATAACATCAAGCGATATTGGTGGAAAGCGATGGTACAGCTCAACGAAAATATAGAAGGGTTAGATGCGGCCATATTTATGCATCCCACCACTTGGCAGGCCTCTGGACATGTAGATGCGTTTAGCGACCCGCTGATCGACAACAGGGATACCCAAAAGCGCTACCGCGCTGACGGTTTGATCGAGGACTATATCGCTGAGTTGGACAGAAAAATTCAGGGGGCATGCAGCCGCGCAGCAAAGCGCTTCGGCTCTGACTTCGATATGGCATTGTACGAGCGGACCAATCCCCGTGTGAAAGAGTACATCGAGCAACGCGATAAGGCGCGGCGTAAAATGGTCGATGCCCTCGAGAGAGACGACTTAGAAGCGCTTACAAAATTGATCGCTGATTTGGGCATTGCCGATCCGGTTTCGGGTTCGAAAAACTGGACCGATGTACGCCGGTTTAACCTGATGTTTGGCACCCAATTGGCTGCGTCCCCAGATTCGTCCGCCGATTTGTACCTGCGACCCGAAACCGCACAAGGTGTGTTTGTCAACTTCCTAAATGTACAAAAAACCGCACGGCAAAAGCTGCCCTTTGGCATTGCGCAAGTCGGCAAGGCTTTCCGAAATGAAATCACAGCGCGGCAGTTTATCTTTCGCATGCGCGAGTTCGAGCAGATGGAGCTGCAGTATTTCGTCCGTCCGGGCGATGGGCTCAAACACTATGAGGCGTGGAAGGAAAAGCGCATGCGGTGGCACCTATCCCTCGGGCTCGGACAGGAGAATTACCGCTTTCGCGATCACGATAAATTGGCGCATTACGCCGACGCCGCTTCGGATATCGAGTTTCGCTTTCCCTTTGGCTTTAAGGAGTTGGAAGGCATCCATTCCCGAACTGATTTCGATCTGCGCAACCACGAGAAGTATGCCAACAAAAAACTGCAATTCTTTGACCCGCTGCGCAAGGCGCACTACTTACCCCATGTGGTCGAAACATCTGTCGGCCTGGATCGCTTGTTTCTCGCCGTTTTCAGCATCGCATTGCAAGAAGAAACCTTGGCCGATGGAAGCATGCGAACGGTTTTGCGACTGCCCCCTATCTTGGCACCGACCCAAGCGGCGATCTTACCCCTGGTGAAGAAGGATGGTTTGCCCGAAATAGCCAGGGCGCTCTTTGGCGATTTAAAGTACGATTTTAATGTCAGGCTCGATGATAAGGACGCCATCGGGCGTCGCTATCGCAGGCAGGATGCTGCCGGTACGCCCTATTGCATAACGATAGACCACGATACGCGCCAAGACCAATCCGCCACCCTGCGAAATCGGGATACCATGCAGCAGGCGCGCATGCCACTGACTCAGATCGCAGCTTTTTTGGACGCGCGCATTTCTATGAAAGCGCATTTGAAAAAATTGTAGGGAATATGAGCAAAAATCTGAGGGGCTTAATGCGGGATTGTCTTTATTGGGTGCGAAAAAAATAGGACTATTTCCAGAAAATGCAACGCATTGGGTAATATCGTAGTTGCCCGGTAACAAGCCCGTTTCTGCTGTAGCCCCATTTTCAATCTTAAGGGACTTTTCAAATAATATATAATCATCGGGTTCTCGGTGGGGGTAATCTTTGAAATGCTCGGTTTCATATGGGTGATATTAGAAGTAGGAGGAGCCGCATTGGGCGGTTTATCTCCCAGGTCGGGCAAAATTATTCTAAGAGGCGTACAGCTTGAAGTTCCGGTACTGTTATATAGCGCGTACTGAAGCCTTAAATTCGAGCTTATTATTGCTGGTGTTATTTAAAAAAACACAGTAGTGATTAAATAAATGCAAAGATACAATTGAGATACGGATTTTATACCGATACAGATCTTCTATCTAAAGATTCACAGCCAAAGGTAAAGAGGCATCCACCTCGAATAAGTAATTTGAAAGTATTCATAATGCGTTGTCTCTAAGCAAGATTGCTGTAAGTCAATGGGGTATAGGAAGCTGCTGTGTGCCAACTAAAGGTTCTATCGATTATCTTTGTATTCAATTCACAGATGTGATTTTTAATGCACACTATAACCGATCACCATGCTGTATTTTGAATTTGCATTCTTGCTGCTCATGCTTTACCTGGGCAGCCGTTTCGGCGGTATTGGGTTGGGCGTTGTATCCGGCATCGGATTGGTGGTTGAAGTCTTCCTCTTGCGCATGCCGCCCGCGGAGCCGCCGATTGTCGTGATCATGATCATCATAGCGGTGGTCACTTGTGCTTCGGTCTTGGAGGCGGCGGGCGGTCTCAAGTACATGTTGCAGATCGCTGAGCGGATTTTGCGGCGGCATCCCAAACGCGTGACGGTATTGGCCCCCTTGATCACCTACACCATGACGGTTTTGCTGGGCACTGGCCATGCGGTATATTCCATTATGCCGGTTATCGGCGATGTCGCGCTAAAAAAGGGCATTCGTCCCGAGCGGCCTATGGCAGCTGCTTCGGTGGCTTGTCAGCTGGCCATTACCGGTAGCCCGATTTCAGCTGCTGTAGTATACTACCTGGCTGAGTTGGCCACGGTTTCACCCCATATCAACCTGTTGCGTATTCTGATGGTCACCATTCCCGGTACGTTGGGCGGGACCCTGTTGCTGTCGCTCTACAGCCTACACCGGGGGAAAGAGCTGGAAGTGGATCGGGCCTACCAACGTCGCCTGAAAGACCCGGTATGGTCGGAGAAAATCCGAAATACGACAGCCACGACTTTGGATGAGCGTTTGCCCACGTCTGCCCGTCGGGCGGTGATCTATTTTCTGATCACCCTGGCCATCATCGTGCTGATTGCCCTATGGCCTGAAATGCGGACGATCGATAGGGGGGGTATAGAAACCGCTGTTCCCATGTCGGTGGTGATTCAAATGCTGATGCTGGCTTCCGGTGGCTTGATCTTGCTGGCAACCCGTACCCAGGTTCAAAAAGTACCCCAAGGCGCGGTTTTTAAATCCGGTATGGTGGCGGTTATCGCTATTTTTGGCATTGCCTGGATGGGTGATACGTATTTCCAATATGCCATGCCTTCGTTTAAGCAGGGTATCACCCTTATGATACAAACTTACCCTTGGACCTTTGCCCTAGCCCTGTTTACCGTGTCTGTGGTCATCAATAGCCAGGCGGCCACTGCTCGAATGCTATTGCCGGTGGGAATGACCATGGGCTTGTCTCCCCATTTGTTGATCGCGCTGATGCCAGCGACTTATGCCTACTTCTTTATACCCAATTACCCGACGGATATCGCCACGGCCAACTTCGATGTCACCGGCACGACCAAAATCGGTAAGTATTACTTTAACCACAGCTTTATGCTGCCCGGTTTAATCGGTGTGATCGGTGCCTGTTGTATCGGTTATGCGATGTCGCTTATCGTCATTTGATGGAAATCGTAATACATGCCCATTGAAAAATTCCGGCTAACTTTGCCAGCGTTTGCCACAAGGGTATGGTAAATCCAAAATCAGTACCGGCATATTGAATGGTGCAACCCGGTCGATCGATATCCTTGTGATACAATTAATAAACTGGCTATGAAGTATTTAAACACGTATGTTCCGTGGGTATTTTCGTTGGCCCTCATCGCAGCGAGCTGCAAAACGCAACGAGCTCTGCGTTCGGCTCCGCAGGGCTTGAGCGGCCGAGATTGGGTGGTGATTGAAGGCGGTCAACCCGTAATTTCCAATGGTAAGCGCATCTACATTCATTTTATGCGCGATAAATTTCAAGGCTACGCCGGTTGCAATACCCTATTTGGAAGCTATACCGTTCGAGGGGAAAACCTATCCTTTCACTATATGTCCCACACCCAAACGAAATGCGCAGACATGGGTTCAGAACAGGCCCTATTGGAGGTATTGGCCAAAGTCAACCGGTTTCGCATCCAAGGCGGTGAAATGTATTTGTATAGCGGTAGAATCCTGCTCTTAAAACTGCGCCAACAGGGTACGGCGGGTTTGGCCGATGGGATTCGGAATAGAAGATGAGACAAAATGGCAGCATTTCGAGCTGGAATCGAATTTGTTTTACCCTTTCCAAAAGGGGAAAAAGATGCCTATGAACTTGAATAACTTCACGATAAAATCCCAAGAGGCGGTACAGCAAGGTCAACAAATCGCAATGGGTTTTAGCCACCAGGCCATTGAGAATGCACATATCCTCAAAGGAATCTTAGCGGTAGATGAAAATGTAGTCCCCTACCTGTTTAAAAAGTTCGGTGTGCGTTTGGACAGCATTCACAAAGGAACGGATGCCATCCTACATGCACTTCCCAAAGTGGCAGGTGGGGGCATGCACCTGGCGCAAAAAACAGCGGGGATGCTTTCCGAAGCGGGTCATTTGGCCAAGGGGATGAAGGATGAGTACATTTCCATCGAGCATTTGCTATTGGCCATTGCGAAGAGCGATGACCAATCGGGACAACTCTTGCGCGAGAACGGCCTAACTGAAAAAGACTTAAAAACAGCTGTTGAATCCTTGCGAAAAGGCAGTAGGGTGCAGTCGCAAAGCGCAGAAGAAACCTACAATGCGTTGGCCAAGTACGCCAACGACCTCAACCAAATGGCGCAAAGCGGTAAGCTCGACCCGGTAATCGGTCGAGACGAAGAGATTCGCCGCATACTGCAAATCCTGTCGCGGCGCACCAAAAACAACCCCATCTTAATCGGCGAGCCGGGCGTCGGTAAAACGGCCATTGCCGAAGGCTTGGCACACCGGATTGTAAAAGGTGATGTGCCTGAAAACCTCAAGGATAAGCGAGTTTACGCCTTAGACATGGGCGCCCTAGTGGCTGGAGCCAAATACAAAGGCGAGTTCGAAGAGCGTTTAAAAGCCGTGATCAAAGAGGTAACCAGCTCCGATGGCAACATCGTACTCTTTATCGACGAGATCCACACTTTGGTGGGGGCTGGTGGGGGCGAAGGTGCCATGGATGCGGCAAATATCCTAAAGCCCGCCTTAGCGCGTGGGGCGCTGCGCGCCGTCGGTGCGACCACGCTTGACGAATACCAGAAGTACTTCGAAAAGGACAAAGCATTGGAACGGCGCTTTCAACGCGTACGGGTGGATGAACCCGATACCGAATCCGCGATTTCCATCTTAAGGGGTATCAAAGAGCGTTATGAAACCCACCATAAGGTGCGGATTAAGGATGCGGCCATCATCGCTGCTGCAGTGCTTTCGCAACGCTATATCACCGACCGCTTTCTGCCCGATAAAGCCATCGATTTGGTAGACGAAGCCTGTTCCAAGTTGCGCATGGAAATCGATTCAAAGCCCGAAGCCTTAGACGTTTTGGACAGAAAAATCAGGCAGCTCGACATCGAAATCGAAGCGATTAAACGCGAAGATGATAAGACCAAACTAAAATCCCTAAGAGCAGAACGCGCCAACCTAAATGACGAAAGAATACAGATCGACAGCAAGTGGCGCGCTGAAAAGGAGGTGGTCGACAATTTGCAAACCGCAAAAAAACATATCGAAGCCTATAGACTGGAAGCCGAGCGCGCCGAACGCCAAGGCGATTTTGGCAAGGTGGCCGAATTGCGCTATGGAAAGATCAAAGCAGAGGAGGAAAAGGTGAAAGCCTTAGAAGCCGAAATTCAGAACGGGGGGGGTGAGCGCTTGATCAAAGAAGAGGTGACCCGTGAGGACATCGCCGAGGTGGTCTCCCGCTGGACTGGCGTCCCGGTCACAAAGATGATGCAAGGCGAACGCGAAAAACTCTTGGGCCTGGAATCGGAATTGCACAAACGCGTAGTCGGACAGGACGAAGCTATCGAAGCCGTTTCAGATGCCATCCGGCGCTCACGAGCCGGCCTGCGCGATCAAAATCGCCCCATGGGCTCCTTCCTCTTTTTGGGCACTACCGGTGTGGGAAAGACAGAGCTCGCCAAAGCCTTGGCCGAGTGCTTATTCGATGATGACAACAACCTGATCCGTATCGATATGAGCGAGTATCAGGAACGCCATGCTGTAAGCCGTTTGCTGGGCGCCCCCCCGGGCTATGTCGGTTACGACGAAGGGGGGCAACTCACCGAAGCCGTTCGGCACAGACCCTATTCCGTCGTGCTGTTGGATGAGATCGAAAAAGCCCATCTCGACGCGTTTAATATCTTGTTGCAAGTCCTCGATGACGGTCGTTTGACCGATAACAAGGGCAGAACCGTAAACTTTAGAAATACGCTTATCATCATGACCTCAAATATCGGCTCTCCGATTATCCAGGAGAATTTTGAGGGGATAAATGTGCAAAATGAAGGGCGCATCGTCGAAAAAACACAAAACCAAGTATTCGATTTGTTGAAAAAAACCATTCGCCCCGAATTTTTAAACCGCATCGACGAAATCATCATGTTCAAACCCTTGAACCGAGTGGAAATCCACGAAATTGTAGGCATTCAGTTGAAAGACTTGAGCGAACGCCTAGCCAAAAAAGCCATAACCCTAGAAGCCACCCCAGAGGCCGTCGACTGGATCGCGAAGAAAGGATTTAACCCCCAGTTTGGCGCACGTCCCCTCAAGCGGGTCATCCAACACGACGTTTTAAACGAGTTGTCCAAAGCGATGATTGCTGGAAAGATAAAGGACGGCGATCGCATCACCCTAGACAATTTTGATGACGGGGGTATCGTAATCAGATAAGAGCGGGCTTATTTTTTTCTCCTTATTCCTGTGGTTGGTTCTACTGACTTTTGTTCCATCGTTTGCGATTGTAGATCGGATTGAAAAGCGGGGTATTTTTTTGG
>JBAJNK010000050.1:0-8320 GCA_036881805.1 Flavobacteriales bacterium | reverse complement strand
CGATCATCGCGCCCGAGTTGGTGGGTCGCCCAGTGACGGCACAATGCGAAGTGGATCGGCGTATGATCGATTTGGATGGTACCCCAAACAAGGGAAAGTTGGGCGCCAATGCCATTCTCGGTGTCTCCCTCGCCGTTGCCAAGGCGGCAGCTGCCGCCTTAGGCCTGCCGCTTTTTCGCTACATCGGTGGGATAAATGCCCGACTCTTGCCCGTGCCCATGATGAATATCATCAACGGCGGCTCGCACGCCGATGCGCCCATAGCCTTTCAAGAATTTATGATCGTCCCCGCCAAAGCCGATACCTTTTCGCATGCCCTGCAGATGGGCACAGCGGTTTTTCACCACTTGAAAGCCGTTTTGCAAGGCCGCGGCTTGCGCACAACCGTAGGCGATGAAGGTGGCTTTGCGCCCGCGTTCAAAAGCACTGAAGACACTTTGGAAACCATCTTAGAAGCCATTGAAAAGGCGGGATACCAACCGGGTGAAGCGGTTTTTTTAGCCCTCGATGTCGCTGCTTCTGAATTTTATAAAGACGGCCAATACGATTACACCCGCTTTGAAGGTACAGGCGCAGCTGTGCGCAACAGCCAGGAGCAGGTGGCATACCTGGCTCAGTTGGCCGCGGATTATCCGATTTTATCCATCGAGGACGGTATGGATGAAAACGATTGGGCAGGCTGGAAAACCTTGACTGACGAGATTGGAAAGAAGGTTCAATTGGTCGGAGATGACCTGTTTGTCACCCATACCGGGCGTTTGCAAAAAGGAATCGACCGAGGTGTGGCCAATTCTATTTTGGTCAAGGTAAATCAAGTCGGTACCCTGACCGAAACCCTGGAAGCCGTAGAAACGGCTGCGCGCGCTGGGTACACAGCGGTTGTCTCACATCGATCCGGAGAGACAGCGGACAGCACCATTGCCGATTTGGCCGTGGCGCTACAGACCGGACAAATCAAGACCGGTTCCGCTTCGCGCTCAGACCGAATGGCCAAATACAACCAATTGCTGCGGATTCAAGAACAGCTCTCAGGTGTGGCTAAGTATCCGGGCTTAGCCGCATTTAAGCAAATGGGATAAAAATCCGTGTTCCCGATTTAAAGCCTTATAAGATACTTGTGCGATTAGAAATCCTTATTTTTCCGGGTGCGAGTCTGTCGCTTTTTTAAGTATATTCGCGGGGAGTAAACCACTTGGACTGAAATGGGTAATACGCGAGATCACATAGCGTTTGCATACGGCGGCAAGGATATTGCGCTTCCGTTGGCGACTGGGACAGAAAATGAAACGGCGATTGAAATTGGCACATTGCGAAATGCAACCGGCTTAGTTGCGTTGGATGTCGGTTATAAGAACACCGCTTCGACGACGAGTGCGATTACCTTTATCGATGGAGATAAAGGGATTTTGCGTTACCGAGGCTACCGCATCGAAACCCTGGCTGAGAAAGCCCGCTTTTTGGAGGTGGCTTACCTGTTGATTTTTGGTGAATTGCCCACTGCGGATCAGCTGTTGAAATTTGAGCAGGTGTACAGCCGATACGCCTCGGTAGATGAGGCGTTTAAAAAGATATTGGATGGTTTTCCCAATACGGCACACCCCATGGATATGCTATCCGCGCTAACCGCTGCCTGGGTTGCATTTGATCCACAACCATTGGACATGACAGATGGCGAACAGCTGTACCGCTCGGCAGCCAAAATTCTCGCTGGGTTTCCGGTTTTGGTCTCTTGGATATACCGCAAGAAATATGGCCTTCCGTTCAATTATGCGAATGGCGGGCTGGACTATGCGGCTAATGTCATGCAGCTGATGTTTCGCATGCCGACCGCGCACTATGAAAGCAACCCCATAGTGACAGCTGCCCTGGATAAACTGTTGATTTTACACGCTGATCACGAACAAAACTGTTCCACCGCTGCGGTGCGCATCGTCGGCTCTGCACACGCGAGCCTGCTCGCTTCCATTTCAGCGGGTGTTTCCGCCCTTTCAGGTCCCTTGCACGGGGGCGCCAACCAAGCTGTTATCGAAATGCTGCAAGCCATAAAAGCCGATGGTGGCGATATTGAAAAATACATCGATAAGGCAAAAGATAAGACCGATCCCTTCCGCTTGATGGGATTTGGGCATCGGGTTTATAAAAACTTCGACCCCAGGGCGAAGGTTATTAAGCGTTATGCGGATGGTGTATTGGAAAAATTGGGTGTGGACGACCCCATTTTGGGTATCGCTAAAAAACTGGAAGCCGCTGCTTTGGCCGATGATTATTTCGCCTCGCGAAAATTGTTCCCCAATGTGGATTTCTATTCCGGAATCACATACCGCGCCCTGGGCATCCCCGTTGAAATGTTTACGGTTATGTTTGCCTTGGGCCGTTTGCCGGGTTGGATTGCACAATGGCTTGAGATGCGCAAAGACGAACAGCCGATCAGCCGGCCCCGCCAAGTCTATATCGGTCATACGCAAAGGGATTTCGTCCCTTTGGACAAGCGTTAGTTAAAGCCTCATAACAGCGTAGTATTTGATCGCACTGGCCCTTTGGGGCTCGACTCTGGTGAAAATGGGGAAAAATTATAGAGAAATCTGGGTCGGGGATGAAACAGCAGCTCTGGCGTGCGTTTTGTTGGGAACGGCAGCCGGCTTTGGCCGGCCTCCTGCTCAGGGGGATACCTATGACCCGAGGTCGAGAGAAAGCCTGCAAAAGGGCATCTATCCCAGTCGAGATGACTTGGCTCGCGAGCTCGCGCAGCTTAAAAATCTCTTTGAAAAATATGGGGTCACGGTCTTACAACCGCCGGTTTTACCGAATACCAATCAGGTATTTGTCCGTGATGCTGCCTTTGTGATCGAAGATAAATTCGTGCGATCCAATATCATTCCCGATAGACAGCGAGAGTTGGATGCCCTACAGGGATTGATTCCGCAAATCGAGCCGCATGACTACATCGTACCACCGGTGGCGGTTCACATTGAGGGAGGCGATGTGATCGTTTGGCATGACCACCTTTTTGTCGGCGTTTACACCGGGCCGGATTACGCTGGGCTCAGCACGGCTCGAACCAACGCAGCAGCCCCCCATTTCTTACGGGAAACCTTTCCACACAAGACGGTCAAACCCTTTGAGTTGGTCAAGAGCAATATAGACCCTCGAAAAAATGTGTTGCATTTGGATTGCGCCTTTCAGCCGGTGGGTAAGGACAAAGCGATTCTCTATAGAGATGGGTTTTTGAACGAGAGAGATTATTTTTACCTCGTGGATTACTTCGGTGCGGAAAATATTTTTGAAGTGACAGCTGTGGAAGCATATCACTTGGCGACGAATGTTTTTTCGATCACTCCGGAACTAGTCGTAGTCGAGCAAAATTGTAAGCGGCTAAAAAGACATATGGAAACCCGATGGAATCTGCAGGTAGAGGCGGTTCCATACGGTGAAGTAGCCAAGATTGGTGGTTTGCTCCGGTGTACCACCTTACCTTTGAAGCGAAAGAAAGCAACGACGCAAAAATAAAATCTACTTCAGCTATTATGAGTCAGGTCACCGATACGGTTTTAATGATTGAGCCGGTTCATTTTCATTACAACGCCCAGACCGCCGCAAACAATTTTTACCAAAAGGAGTCTCGAGGGCTTGATCCTGAAGATCAGCAGATTCAGGCGCTCGCAGCATTTCAGGACTTGGTCGAGCTTTTGCAACGCACCGGAGTACGCCCCTTTGTGGTGAGGGACACCAAATTTCCCGAAACGCCGGATTCTATTTTTCCAAACAACTGGGTTTCCTTCCACGAGGACGGTCGTGTGGTGTTCTATCCGATGTTTGCGCCCAACCGACGCTTGGAGCGCCGCCGAGATATACTAGGCCTCTTGGAAGCAGACGGCTTTGAAATCACTGAGCTGATCGATTATTCCGAGCGTGAAGAAATGGGCTGCTTTTTAGAAGGCACGGGCAGCATGGTTTTGGATCGCAGCAACCGGATCGCTTATGGATTGTGCTCTGCGCGTACGGATAAAAACTTGTTTGAGGCCTTCTGTGCAGATTTTAACTACCGGCCCATCGCTTTTCACGCTGTGCATCGGTTTAACGGTAAACCCAAAGAAATTTACCATACCAACGTGATGATGACCGTGGCCGACTCCTATGCGATTGTCGCTTTGGACGCAGTGGTAGACAAAGGTGAACGGCAAGAGGTGACTCAGGCGCTACAGTACAGTGGCAAAGAGATCATCGCCATTACCTCTGGTCAAGTTGCGGCCTTTGCCGGAAACGCTTTACAGCTCAAGAATTCGGCGGGTCATCCATTTTTGCTGATGAGTACGCAAGCCTACCAAAGCCTTAAGCCGGTGCAAATTAAAAATATAGCCCGCTTCAACCCCATACGGCATACCGATATATCGATCATTGAGCAAAACGGCGGTGGCGGTGTGCGCTGCATGATGGCCGAGGTATTCCTACCGCGGGTTTAAGCCCGCTTGTCGTTATTCGCAACTTCTCTACGGTTTAAAGCGGGTTGATTTGCCCCGATCATTCCACCTGTACAATTCAGGTTTTTCTATAGGATTTTATTTTCCTGTCCAAAGTATTCATTCGAGTTGTCGCAAGAATCTAAGGGCGCGCTGGCTAATCCGGCTCTTTTACTGTGGGCGCGCTCAGCCTGGATTGTGCATTGGAAAGACTACGAGTAATTTGAAAAACCCTGGATTGCGGGGTTTCTATAGCTCAGGTGCTTAGCGATGCGAATTTTTTTGCGCATCGAATTGCAATGAAACGGAATTGACGCAATACCGCAAACCCGTTTGGGTAGGCCCATCGCCAAACACATGTCCCAGGTGTGCGCCGCAACGGACGCAGATTATCTCCGTGCGTACCATACCGTGTGAAGTATCCGGCTTTTCCACAATTCTTCCCGCTGCGATAGCCCGGTCAAAGGCAGGCCATCCGCAATGGGCATCGAACTTACGCTTGGAGTCGAACAACGGCTGTCCGCAGCCCTTACACCGGTAAACGCCGTCTTTAAAGAAAGTATTGTACTTCCCGCTAAAGGGTGGCTCTGTCCCTTTTTGACGCATTACGCGGTACGCCTCAGGGGCGAGTTGTCTTTTCCACTCGGCTTCGGTTTGGCTCAGCTTATCGCGCATGGCTTTAACCCCCTAAAGATAACTCTTTTCCATTGATTTCTCGCATCGTCCTTAGCCAGGTTGGGAATCTCGGCGTGTACTGTTTTAGCGGCTGGGCTTACAAGATGGAGACAAAGCTACAAAATATCTCTTTTCTCGTGGTTTTAGCGTATAAAAAATGCTTTTGATCACCGGCTACATGAGTTGATGCTGAGATTGGACTTTTGCAACCGGAGCGCAGTGTAGAAATAGAAGATAAGCCCGCTTTTTAAACCGTCATGCGCGGATAAAGCCAACAGCGATAAGGGCAGCTTGAAAAGCTGCTCCACACAGGAGAAAGACAAAAAAAGCCCCCTTCTCAAACCGATCTGCAGGGAGGAGAAAAAACGAGTCCCAACTTTTTAACCGCTATAAAGGGACAAAAATAAAAGCGCCTCTCTTCAAAATATCATGCACGGGCAAAACCAAAAAATACCCCCTTTAGACTGAGCCGCAGGAACAAAACGAGAAAATAATGGCTGGCGGTATGAATCACTCCGATGTCAGAGACTCTGATAATAGTCCAGTGATTCCCCTATGAGGCTCTCCGGTACGTGGACATCGAGCGCGTAGCCTCCAATACCCCGAATCAGGCTAAAATTGAGTGCCCCCCTTAGGCTTTTTTTATCGTGCTTCAGCTGGCTTTTTATCGATTGAAAATCTTTTTTCTCAAACTGCACCTTGGGGTAGATGCTGCGAATAAAACCGCTTACTTGCACCAACTCTCTTTCTTCCAAGTAGTTTAATTTGTAGGACAGGTACGCTTCGGCGATCAGTCCTACAGCTATGGCTTCGCCGTGCAGCAGTTTTTCTTTGCGCTCTAAGAAGCGGGCTTCGACCGCATGTCCGATGCTGTGTCCCACGTTGAGCACTTTGCGCAATCCCCTTTCCCGAAAGTCTTTACGCACTACACTTGTCTTCAATTGTGCACAACGCCGGATAAGGCTGTCTCGCCTTTCAGCTGTAAACTGCTGATGGGCTTGCAATTCGCAGTACAACGCTCCATCCAGGCTCAGTCCGTATTTGATCATCTCGGCCAGGCCGCTGCGGTACTCGCGGTCGGGCAAGGTCTGCAAGTAGCGGCTATCGATGAGCACCATTTTCGGGTTGGAAAATACGCCGATCTGGTTTTTTAAAACGCCCAAATTAACACCCGTTTTTCCCCCAATGCTGGCATCCACCATGTTGAGTAAGGTGGTGGGAATGTGTATGAAATCTATGCCGCGCTTAAATGCTGTAGCGGCAAAGCCACCTATATCGGTGAGCACGCCCCCGCCTAAATTTAGCAGCAAGCTCTTGCGATCGGCTGCCATTCGGGTAAGCATTTGCCAGACTTGTATGCAGGCTCCTAAGGTCTTGTTCTCTTCCCCACTTTGAGTCGGGATGATTTCACAACCCGATAAGTCGGTGCGATCTAGAAAATAAGGTAAACAAAGGGATTGGGTATTTTCATCCACTGCGATAAATACCTTGGAATACCCAGAGGTATGCAGGCGATACCTGAGTTTTTGATAGGCGGAATCGCCAAAAAAAATCGCGTAAGAACCGACTTCAATTTCTTTCATCACTTTTTTGTGCTGGGTTGACTGCACCCGATTCTCATTACAAAATAACGCATTTCAATTGGGATAAAAACTTATATTTGCGCTGCAAAAGGTTGCTGCATGCGGTATTTTAACAATACGGAGATCGCTTTTGCTGCGCAATCGGACCAATCGCTCAGAAGCGCTCGTCTCTTGTTCAGATGGATTGGGGATCCGATTCTCACCAAGGTTGGGACGGCTTTGCTAAACGGGGCGTTAAGATTGCACCTGCCCGTAGCGAGAGTCATTGAGAAGACCGCTTTTAAGCATTTTGTGGCCGGTGGGGATTTGGCAGATGCGCTGCATGTGGTCCGCAAACTGGCGCGATATAATATCAGGAGCATCATGGATTATGCTGTGGAAGGCAAGTCAGATGAATCGGATTTTGAACGTACGTTTCAAGCGACTTTATCAGTGATTGATTTTGCTTCGACACACCGCGAAATTCCATTCGTGGTCTTCAAGCCCAGCGGATTTGGCCGTTTGGCGCTATATCAAAAAATGTCGGCGGGCGGGATAATGTCAACTGCGGAAAGTGAGGAGTGGAAACGGGTGGTCGCTCGCTTCGATCGAGTTTGCCGGAAAGCCAGAGAAAACGATTTGACCGCAATGGTCGATGCAGAGGAGAGCTGGGTGCAAAAAGCAGTGGATGACCTGGTTTTCGAGATGATGAAAAAGTATAACCGACACTATTGTGCCGTATGCAATACCCTGCAAATGTATCGCAAGGATCGCCTGGCATACCTGAAAGCCCGTTGTGAAATAGCCGAAAAAGCGGATTTTTTTATCGGGTACAAGGTGGTGCGTGGCGCCTATATGGAAAAGGAAACAGCACGTGCTGCGGCCTTAGGCTATGAAAATCCCATTCACCTGAGCAAGGGAGCGACCGACCGGGACTACGATGCAGCAGTTGATTTTATACTGGATCACCTGGATCGGATTTCTCTTTTTGCCGGCACGCACAACGAGAAGAGCTGCTACCTTTTAAAACAAAATATGAAAGCAAGGGGCATAGCAAAAGATCACCAGAAAATATGGTTTGGACAATTATACGGCATGGGAGACCACATCAGTTTTGAGTTGGCTCATGCGGGATACAATGTAGCCAAGTATTTGCCATATGGGCCCTTGCGCGATGTCATGCCTTATCTGATTCGCCGTGCTCGAGAAAACACTTCGGTAAAAGGGCAAGCCAGTCGCGAGGTCAGCTTGATTCAGTCGGAGTTAAAACGCAGAAAGTCTATAAGAGATAATTCACATGTACCAGGAAATTAGCGTTGAAACCTTTAAGCGCATGAGCCAGGAAGAAAATGCCGTGGTCTTGGATGTGCGAACGCCGGGTGAAGTGGACGAATTCGCCCTGGATTACGATGTACAGGTCGACTTTTTCAACCGGGATGAACTGCTGCAAACGCTTGGCAACCTGGATAAGGCCAAGGCGTATTTGGTCTATTGTCATTCCGGACAGCGCAGTGCCAGCACCTGCTGTCTAATGGCCGATATGGGGTTTGAGAAGCTCTACAATCTGAAAGGAGGCATAGCGGCTTGGGACTGAGAACTGGTTTTTTTACTCGCCTGGAAAGCGGG
>JBAJNK010000049.1:0-29106 GCA_036881805.1 Flavobacteriales bacterium | reverse complement strand
TTTGATATGATGCTCCCGATTACTTTGTCTTCATACTATACGACAGCTTTTCTGTAAGGCGTTCTATCCGTGTCATTTCATCCACTTTGAAACACCTTGCACAAACGCGATGAGAAATAACGGGTTACCCGTACCATTTTTATCTGCTTCTGGATTTGGCATCGGTCGGGTAAGTCGTATCCTTTAAACCGCACGCATCGCGGATATATCGAAAGCTAGACAAAATTTGGGGTTTCCCATTTGCGATGGCCACATTGTGTTCAAAGTGGGCCGACGCTTTTCCATCTGCGGTTTTGATGGTCCAACCATCGCCGGACTGCGCTACTTTTTCTGTTCCCAAATTGATCATGGGCTCTATGGCGGCCACTAAGCCTTCCCGGAGTTTTTTTCCGCGGCCGCATTTGCCGTAGTTGGGGATTTGCGGGTCTTCGTGCATTTTTCTACCGATTCCGTGCCCCACCAATTCACGTACCACACCATAGCCGTGGTCTTCCGCATGCTTTTGGATGGCATGACCGACATCTCCTATGCGGTTGCCCGCTTTAAAGGCCGCAATGCCTTTGTAGAGACATGCTCGGGTCACCTGTAACAAGCGCTTTAGTGCCGGGGCTACTTCGCCCACCTCAAAGGTATAGGCGTGGTCACCGTAAAAGCCGCCTTTGCGCACCCCGCAATCCACCGACAGGATATCGCCTTCAGCCAGCGGCTCAGCATTGGGAATGCCATGTACCACCCGTTCATTGGTCGAGGTGCAAAGGGTATTGGGAAAGCCGTATAAACCTAAAAAACCCGGTTCGGCGCCATGATCTCGGATAAAGGTCTCAGCGAGTTTGTCGAGGTGGTGCGTGGTCACCCCGGGCTTGATCTCCGAAGCCAGCATCCCCAGGGTTTTGGAGACGATAAGGGCGCTCTCCCGAATGCATTCGATCTCTGCTGCCGTCTTATAATGGATCATATATATCGCTTAGCATAAACCACTTAGACACTTTTTCTCTTCTGTCTCCGCTGGGAAACCACTCGAATTGCTACCATCGATAAAGACACCTGCATCAATTTTTTCGGTTCTCTTCCACGTCGCTTACCACTTCGCCCTTACCACTGCGGATATGCCGCTCCTACAGCGGTTCCATCCCAATCGATTGCCATTATTTCATCCATGGGTTATGAGGTTGTCACCCGTTATCTCTCGCGGTATGGGTATGCGCATCAAGTGTAGTAGGCTGGGTGCAACATCGCTTAGGCGGCCATCCGTAATCCCCAGGCCTTTGTCAGCTGTAATGAGAAAGCAAGGCACCCAAGCACTGGTATGCGCCGTATTGGGTGTGCCATCGGCATTGATCATAAACTCCGCATTTCCGTGATCGGCTAGCATGATTGTGGCATATCGGTTTCTCATAGCGGCTTCCACTACTGCGCCAGCGCATTGATCGACGGTCTCACAGGCTTTTACAGCAGCTGAAAAGACACCGGTGTGCCCAACCATATCGGGATTGGCAAAATTTAAACAGATGAAATCAACCGGCCGCTTGTCCATTTCTTCGATGGCCTTGTCCCGCACCGCATAAGCGCTCATTTCGGGTTGCAAATCATAGGTTGCCACTTGGGGTGAAGGCACCAAAATTCGCCGTTCGCCTCGGAATACTTCCTCACGACCACCGTTAAAAAAGAAGGTGACATGCGGGTATTTTTCGGTCTCAGCCAGGCGAAGCTGGGTTTTGTTTTGCGCTTCGAGCACTTCACCCAGGGTATGGCTGATATGTTCATCTTCAAACAAGACTTTAATCCCCACAAAAGTATCTTCATAATGAGTCAGGGTGTTGTAATCCAGATTCAATTTACACATATCGTATTCGGGAAAGTCGCGCTGGGTGAGGGCCTCGGTAATCTGTCGGGCGCGATCGGTCCGAAAATTGTAGCAGATCACTACATCCCCTGTTTCGACAACGGCTTTGGGCCTACCGGATTCATCGGTTATGACGACAGGTTTGATGAATTCATCCGTAATGCCTTCATCATATGACGCTCGCACAGCAGCCTGGGCATCGGTATACCGCTTCCCTTCGCCTCGGGTCAGCAAGTCGTAGGCGAGTTTGATGCGCGCCCAGCGGTGATCGCGATCCATGGCATAATAGCGACCGATTACGGAGGCCAGTGTACCGATGTGCTGCGCCATATAGCTTTGAATCTCTTTCACAAAGGAAAGCCCACTTTTGGGGTCGGTATCGCGCCCGTCGGTAAAAGCGTGCACAAAGACGTTTTGCAGGCCGTAATCCGCTGCTACGCGTAACAGCGCTTTTAAGTGGTCGATATGCGAATGCACGCCACCATCCGATAGCAAGCCGATGAAATGTACGCTTTTATCCCCTTTCTTCGCCGTTTCTAAAATTTGTTTGAGAATGGGATTGTCTGAAAGTGCCGCATTCTCAATTGCCTTGTCGATGCGGGTTAGGCTTTGGTAGACCACGCGTCCAGCACCCAAGTTGATATGTCCCACCTCTGAATTGCCCATCTGCCCTTCAGGCAGTCCTACCGCCAGGCCGCTCGCTTTCAATTTTGAATTGGGATATTTGCGAAAGCAGCTGTCTATGAACGGAGTATGTGCCTGTGCCGGTGCGGAAACCCGCGGGTTGTCGGTAATGCCCCAGCCGTCTAAAATCAGCAATAGGGTGCGTCTTTCGGTCATTGTGGCTGTTCCTTTTCAAGGATTGAAACGACAAATTTACGATTCTTACCGCTTTTTTATACTCGTCCGGGCGTAGCGATTTGAAAAGAGGCGTATCGCTGCCGGTTTGGCTCTTTTGTTTTGATCACTATCGACCCCTAGGGTGAAACCGGATGAGCGTTTCGCGCAGCTGTCGTTCATCCGTATGCAGGTAAATTTCGGTGGTCGTGATGCTCTCATGTCCGAGCATTTGTTGAATGGCCTTTAGGTTGGCTCCGTTTCTCAACAGGTGTGAGGCAAACGAATGCCGTAAGGCATGGGGACTAACCGTCTTTTTCCAACCCAGTTTTTTTGCCAGGTCTCGGGTGATGATAAATAGCATTTCTCGTGTTAGACGCTTGCCGCGGCGGTTGCGGAAAACGATGTCTTCCGCCCCCTTCTCAGGGGTCTCGTGCACGCGAATTCGGTCGATATACGCGCTCAGTATCCCTTTGGTGTAAGCACCGATGGGTACCAAACGCTGCTTATTTCCCTTTCCCAAAACACGGATAAAACCCTCTTTTAAAAAGAGGTCGGATAGCGTTAAGTTCACGAGCTCTGAGGCGCGAAGGCCACATCCATACAGCAGCTCTAACATGCTGCGGTTTCGCGCGCCGGTGGGCTTGCTCAGGTCGACTGCTCCGATGAGTGCATCGATTTCATCCAGGGAGAGGGTGTCGGGCAACTCTTTTTGAAGCTGCGGCGTGCAGAGCAACTCGGCGGGATAATCGCTCCGATAGCGTTCCAACTTTAAAAATAGAAAAAACCCCCTTAGCGTGCTGATGAGCCGAGCTTGGCTACGGGCTTTCATGCCCTTTTTGACCATCTGGTATATAAAATCCTGTAAGTCTTCACCATCTATCGCTTTAAAATCGATCGCGCCGTTAAAGTGCTCGAGGAGCTTATTCAAATCGGCGTGATAAGCCTTTACCGTGTTTTCAGCTAAGCCCTGTTCGAGCTTGATATAATTGAGGTAATCCCATATGACGGGCGGAGTGGACAAAGCACAAATTTTTCTTAAAAGTAAACTTTTATCGGATAATAAGCCCAAAATAACTACCTTTCAAAATTGAATCCAAATATGATTTGTCATGCTGAAAAACGCAGCGCGCTTATCCGCTCTATTCCTCTTTGCACACGCAGTGTCGAGCTGCATAGCCGTGGGCGTAGCCGCAAAGGGCCATTCAAAAACACCGGATGCAAAGGTGAGAGACCTGCACTTTACCGAGCAAAAGCGCTTGATGGCAACGCTTTACAACCACTGTGCAGCGGAGTACAGGGCGATCGCTTACCAAGCGTATAACCTGGCCAAGCTGCGCATCGATCAGCTGAAGGTGCAATTTCCACATAAAAAGCACAGGGCGGTCGTAGTGGATATCGATGAGACGCTTCTCGATAACGCACCCTATGAGGCGCAATCCATCTTGTGCGACAAGGCTTATCCAGCCTGTTGGGACAGCTGGATGAATGCGGCAACTGCAAAAGCCATACCCGGCGCGGTTTCCTTCTTACATTATGTCAAATCAAATGGTTTTGAGATTTTTTACGTTTCAAACCGAAGGGATAAATACCTGAATCAAACGGTTGAAAACCTGAAACGGCGAGGCTTTCCCAATGCCGACACCGCCCATGTTTTGCTGAGAACAGCGCAATCTCCAGCCAACCCAAATCCGAGTAGCAAGGAAAGCCGCCGGGCGTACATAGAAAAAAGCGGTTATGAAATCGCATTGCTACTCGGAGACAACCTGGGCGATTTTTACGAAGACGCGCAAACGCCGGCTGGTCGCAGGCGATTGATGGAAGCCCACCGCAGTGAATTCGGCAAGCGCTTTATCGTCTTGCCCAATGCGATGTACGGCAATTGGGTGCAGGCGATCCATGCCGATGATGACACTTCAGCCAAAGCCTTGCTAAATGCCATGACTTCAAACTGGCAGGCCGACTGCTCGAAATAGATGAACCCCATCGATGTGGACAGCCGGTGACCAATCGAATACTTTGCGCGCTTTTATGAGCCTTGGGATTTTTGTAAACTTGCGGCTCAGCAATTGCATAATAGTAGGCGGATGAAATTTTTGATCCTCAATGGACCCAATTTAAATCTAATCGGTAAGCGCGAACCCGAGCTGTACGGCGTGACGGACTTTTTGGTCTATTTGGAGTCGCTTAGGCGCTTTTACAGCCAGCACGAGATCGCTTATTTTCAGAGCAACGCAGAGGGTGATCTGATCGATCAGCTGCACGAAAAAGCTTTGGATTGCGATGGTATCCTACTCAATGCGGGCGCGTATACCCATACTTCCATCGCCCTGGCAGACGCGATAAAAGCCGTAGATACGCCGGTGATCGAGGTACACATCTCAAATGTCGGTGCGCGTGAATTCTTTCGACGTCGGTCTTATATGGCAGCGGCTTGTCGCGGAACCATTTCCGGCTTTGGCTTGCTCTCTTACGAGCTGGCACTGCTGAGCTTCCTGACACCGGGCAAATAAACTGTGCGAACCCCGTACGAGTATGCGTAAGTTACATGAGAACATGAGCCGGGAAGCATTTGAAAATGGATATTTTTACACCGCTGAACTCCGCCGATTTGCCAAGTCTTTGGGCATTGCCGTCAGCAACCTGAAAAAAGACGAGATCGAATTGCACATCAAAGCCCGTTTATTTGGCTATGCGGGTGAGCTGCCGGTTGCGGTTCCCAATAGAAGGGATGACACGAGTCGGGATCTACTCCGGCTCGACAGCCGGGTGGTCAATTATGTCGACGATAGGACGACAAAGGATTTTCTCTTGGCGCAACTCGAACGCAAACACGGGCCTCTGCCGTACAAATCCGGTCAATGGTACTGGCTGAACGATTGGCGTAAGGAACAGATCAGAAATAACCGGAAAATTACCTATCGGGAATTGATAGACCGACTTTATGAGCTGATGACCACCAAGGGAAGGCTGCCGAGAATCCCGTCAACCCGATTCAATAATTTCATCACCGACTTCCTGGCAGATCCCGAAAATGAAGGGGCGACTCGTCAGGAGGCGATGGACGAATGGGAAAGACTGAAAAAAATGCCTGTCCAGAAAAATTATCAGGAATATAAAAGCTTTCGTAATGAAACTGCCTGATAATTCGCCGTGTGACTGCCGTATGGCATGGAAATAAACAAATCAATTTAAGGAGAACACCATGAATTTGACTGATTGTGAGCATAAACATCTGCTTGGTATTGCGATCAGAACCCGGAATGAAAATGAAAAATCCCGGGAGACGGCCCAGATTCCGGGTCTATGGAAGACCTTCTACGAAGAGATTTACCAGACGGTGCTCAATGGAGAGACCGTTTATGGCGTGTATTCCGGTTATGAATCAGATCATGCAGGTCATTTTGATGTCAGTGCCGCTGTCGAAAAGGCCGATTGCCACAAATTCCCGCTACGCGCATGAGTAATTTCATCAGTGACTTTATCGCCGATCCAGAAAATGCGGGGAAAGGGAGAAAACAGGCACTAGACTTATATCGCTTATCAAAAAGCCCGGCAGAAGTAATAATAATGGGTGATGCGGCCTAGCGCCAGGGGGTGTGCATCGTTTGACCGAGGGGGCTCGAGACGCTTTTTCACCTGGGGTAAAACCCCTAACTTGCACAGCCAACCCGACGCAAAGTGAACCTCAAACTGACACGACCCCTGTGCATATTCGATTTGGAAACCACAGGAACCCAGCTCGCCAAAGATCGAATCGTAGAAATATCGATTTTGAAGGTGTATCCAAATGGGAATGAAGAAAGCCATACCTGGCTCGTCAATCCGGAAATGCCGATCCCACAACAAGCCGCCCAAGTACATGGGATAACCGATGAAGATGTAGCGGATAAGCCGACTTTTAAGGAATTGGCGCCTGAGATTGCGTCATTGTTAGAAGGCTCGGATTTGGGTGGATACAACTCCAATCGCTTTGATGTGCCGCTCCTGGCAGAAGAATTTTTGCGGGTGGGAAAGGATTTCAACTTAGACCGACACAAGTTGGTCGACGCGCAAGTGATCTTCTTTAAAAAGGAGCCCCGAAACCTTTCGGCAGCCTATGCGTTTTACTGCGATAAAGAACTGAGCGGTGCCCATTCGGCTGAAGTCGATGCGAAGGCTACCTTTGAAATTCTCGATGCGCAAGTCGCGCACTACGATGACCTGGAAAACGGCATCGATTTTTTAAGCGCATACACCGCTGAGCGAAAAACAGCGGATTTGGCGGGTTTTATCGGCTTGGATGAATCGGGTGTAGCGATTTTTTTGTTCGGTAAATACAAAGGAAAAAGCGTAGCGGAAATATTGGAAAAGGATCGGGGATACTTCAGCTGGCTGCAAAACGCCGAATTTCCACGCTATACCAAAAAGGTGCTCACCGCCATCAGGTTGAAAAAACACAATCGATAGGTTATAAAGATCATTTGTGTCGGCAGAAGCTACTATGAATCCCGACTCGGCTTTTATTCGTGAGAAACGGCCATTTTTATCCCTGATTTTTCAACGGTCGGGGTGCGAGCCAACCGGGTCGGTATGGGCATTGATTTTACGGCTTGCGATCTGTAGGGCGAGTTACAGGCAAAGGGATTGCCTTGGGAAAAACCAAAGCATTTAATGGTAGGGATTTGCGCGTATGATTTGGCGGATTTGAATTTTTACCTAGATCGAAATGGCCAGGCTGTGCAACGCGGAAACACTGCCCAAATGTCAGGAAAAGTCAATGCGCTGATCGCTTATATACCCGCTTTTTTCACACTGAAGATGTGTTGACGGGTTATCTCGAGGGCGAAAAACTTTTTCAACTCGAGATAAAATAATTGGCATAGCTCTTGCTCTATGATGAGTCCATCTGCAATAAGACGTGCAAAAGCCAGGGTGGGGAGCGGGTTACCCGCATTGCCTGAGCCGCAGCGGGGTCGGTTTTGCCGGATGTTTTTCTAAGGGGCGCGTTTTAATATGGGTAAGGAAGGGTTTCATATAGTATTTGACAATTTGTCACTCGGGGATGCCATAGATCAAAATGCGGAGTTCATCCCCCTGTTGAGCAAGGAAGACGAGGCGGAGATGGGCAAGCAACACCTGCCTGAGGAACTGCCCGTATTACCCATCCGAAACACAGTCCTGTTCCCTGGCGTGGTTATCCCGATTACGGCAGGGCGCGACAAGTCCATTCAGCTGCTCAGAGAGGTGTACGAAGGTAAGCGCTTGCTCGGTGTGTTCTCCCAAAGGGATATCGCCATTGAAAACCCCAGGTCGGCTGACTTGTTTCAGATCGGCACGATGGCTCGCTTGGTGAAGCTTTTAAAGATGCCCGACGGCAATACCACGGTTATCCTACAGGGTATTAAGAAGTGTAAAGTGGTGGCGTTCGTACGTGAAAACCCGTACTTTACGGCTAGGGTAACGCCCGTTGTAGAAAACCAGTCCAAAGAAAGCGTCGAATTTACGGCCTTGGTCGATTCCATTAAAGATATGGCTTTACAGATTATAAAAGTCAATCCCAATATTCCGTCAGACTCTGGTTTTGCAATAAAAAATATCGAAAGTCCCACCTTTTTATTGAATTTTGTAGGCTCTAGCATGGACCTGCCCGTCGTAGAAAAACAAAAGTTGTTAGAGGAGAACGACTTTACACAAAAAGCCAACCACACCTTAAAGCATTTGACCATCGAGTTGCAAAAACTGGAACTCAAAAACGACATTCGCTCTAAAGTACAGAGCGATTTGGACAAGCAGCAGCGCGAATACTTTTTGCACCAACAGCTGAAGACCATCCAGCAGGAGCTCGGTACGGTGTCTTACGAACAAGAGTTGCAAGATATGCGCGAGCTGGCTCAAAAGAAAGATTGGCCCGAATCGATCGCTGCGCGTTTTGAAAAGGAACTCGTCAAACTACAGCGGATAAACCCCCAAGTACCCGAACACGGTGTTCAGCGCAATTACCTGGAATTTATGCTCGATTTACCCTGGGGAAAATGCACCGAGGATAAAATCTGCTTGGCGCGTGCCGAAAGCATCTTAGACCGCGACCACTACGGATTGGAAGATGTGAAAGAACGCATTTTGGAATACTTGGCGGTTTTGAAGATTAAGGACGATTTGAAATCGCCGATTCTGTGCTTGTACGGCCCACCCGGAGTGGGCAAAACCTCCTTGGGGAAGTCTATTGCCGAAGCCTTGGGTCGGAAATACGTGCGCATGTCTCTCGGCGGCCTGCACGATGAATCGGAGATTCGCGGGCACCGGAAGACCTATATCGGCGCGATGTCGGGACGTCTGTTACAGTCCATAAGGAAAGCCGGCACATCCAACCCCGTTTTCGTATTGGATGAGATCGATAAAATGGGACAGCGCGGTCACGGTGACCCCTCATCGGCTATGCTCGAAGTATTGGACCCGGAACAAAATACGGAATTCTACGACAATTTTTTGGAAGAGCCCTACGACCTATCTCGCATTCTCTTCGTCGCTACGGCCAACAATGTAGCAGGCATTCAGCCTGCCTTGCGCGACCGTATGGAAATCATCGAAGTGAGCGGTTACACCCTGGCGGAAAAAGTGGAAATCGCCAAAAGACATTTGCTACCCAAGCAATTAAAAGCACACGGCTTAACATCCAAAGATTTAAAATTGGGTAAATGCCAAATCGAAAAAATCATCGAAGGATACACCCGAGAGTCCGGCGTGCGAACGCTGGAGAAACGCATTTCAAAACTGCTGCGCCATGCGGCCAAGTCCATCGCCAAGTCACAGGCGTACACCGTGAAAATGATGGATAGAGATATCGAGGGGGTGTTGGGTACACCCGAGTACACGCCCAAATACGAACACAACCGAACCCCAGGTGTGGTGACGGGCTTGGCTTGGACTTCGGTCGGGGGTGATATCTTGTTTATCGAATCCATTTTGAGCAAGGGATCGGGAAAGCTGAGCTTGACGGGTAACCTCGGTAAGGTGATGAAAGAATCCGCGACCATCGCTTTGGAATACATCAAAGCCCACGCAGCGGACTTGGGAATAGATCGAGATTCGCTGGAGAAGTGCAATATTCACATCCATGTGCCGGAAGGCGCTACCCCTAAGGACGGCCCTTCAGCCGGTATTGCGATGCTGACTTCGATGACTTCTTCCTTTACACGGCGAAGGGTCAAATCCCATCTCGCCATGACCGGTGAGATTACCCTGCGCGGGAGAGTGCTGCCCGTCGGGGGTATCAAGGAAAAAATATTGGCTGCCAAACGCGCGGACATCAGAGATATCATACTCTCTGCTGAAAATCGAAAAGACGTAGCAGAGATCAAGCCGAGTTACGTCAAAGGCCTGCGCTTTCACTATGTGGATGAGATGCAACAGGCCTTGGATATAGCACTTTTAAAGCAGCGGTTGAGACAGGATAGAAAACGCTGGTGAAACGGATAACGATCGCCATCGACGGGTTTTCTGCCGCTGGAAAGAGCACCTTAGCGAGACAATTGGCCCAAAGACTAAACTACACCTATGTGGACTCCGGCGCCATGTATCGCGCGGTGACACTCTTTGCATTGAGGCACGGGCTGTTCGGCAAGCGATTGGATGAAGCGGGTTTAGTCGCTTCGCTGGGACAGATCGATTTGAAATGCAAAAAGACCGCTTCCGGTCGGGAGGCGATTTTTCTCAACGGCAAAGATGTAACAGCTGAAATTCGCGGTGTGAAAGTCTCTACCCATGTGAGCGAAGTAGCCAAAATACCGGAAGTCCGTTCGCATTTGATAGCGGTGCAGCAAGCCATGGGTCAGGCCAAAGCGGTGGTCATGGATGGGAGAGATATCGGGACCGTCGTCTTTCCCGATGCAGAGCTCAAATTATTTGTGACCGCCTCACCTGAAATTCGCGCCCGCCGGCGGCGTGATGAGTTGGTGGCCAAAGGACAGCAAGTGACTTTGGCCCAGGTTTTGGGAGATCTAAAAAAACGGGATGAAATGGATACCACTCGGGTGCACGGGCCCCTGGTAAAAGCTGCAGATGCCATCGAAATCGATAATTCCCACTTGAGTCAAGCGGCGCAACTGCAAAAGGCGATGCGACTGGCCGTGTACAAAATGCGGTATCAAAGGGGTAAATCGAAAAACAAATCGTAAATTTGCAAATGAAGTCAAATCGCTCCCACAGCGGGACGCAAACCTTTTAATTATGGCCGATGAATCTAAGGAGGAACCCACTACTTCGGTAGCCAAAGAACCCGTTCAGGCTGGTGTAGCAACTGAAGAATTCGATTGGGAATCTTTTGAAAAGCAGTTGGAAAACCCCGATGAAGCCGATCGCAAGGACCTGGAATCGCTGTACGAAGAAAATCTAAAGACGCTGACCGCCTTGCAGCTGGTCGAAGGACAAGTGATCAAACTGACCGAGCGTGAAGTGATTGTAGACATCCACTCAAAGTCAGAAGGCGTTATCTCTTTAAACGAGTTTCGCTACAATCCCGACTTAAAAGTCGGTGACCGAGTCGACGTATTGGTCGACAAATTGGAGGACAAAGCCGGTCAGCTGCTGCTCTCACACCGCAAGGCTCGATCTATCAAGGCTTGGAAAAAGATAAATCGCGCTTATGCCGATGGTGAAATCATGAACGGCTGCATCAAATCCAGAACCAAGGGCGGCATGATCGTCGATATCATCGGCATTGAAGCCTTCCTGCCCGGCTCTCAAATCGACGTCAAACCCATCCGCGACTACGATTCATACATTGGAAAAACCATGGAATTCAAAGTGGTGAAGATCAATCGCGAATTCAAAAATGTCGTCGTTTCACATAAGGCTTTGATCGAAGCCGACCTCCAAGAACAGAAAAAAGAGATCATCGCCAAACTCGAAAAAGGTCAGGTACTGGAAGGTAGCGTTAAAAATATAACTTCCTATGGCGTGTTCGTGGACTTAGGGGGTGTGGACGGGTTGGTACACATTACCGATTTGTCTTGGCGTCATGTCAATCACCCGTCTGAAATAGCCGAATTAGACCAAAAACTGAAGGTGGTCATCCTAGATTTTGATGAAGGTAAAACCAAAATCCAATTGGGTGTCAAACAGCTGGAAAGCCATCCCTGGGACAGCTTTGACCCCGATATTAAAGCAGGCGATAAAGTAAGTGGAAAAGTATTGGTAATCGCCGATTACGGTGCATTTGTGGAGGTGGCCCCCGGGGTAGAAGGATTGGTACACGTCTCTGAAATGTCGTGGAGTACCCACCTGCGCTCGGCACAAGATTTTGTGGAAGTAGGCGACGAAGTAGACGCTGTGGTGCTCAACTTGGATAGAGAAGCGCATAAAATGTCTCTGGGTTTTAAGCAGTTGACACCAGACCCCTGGACGGATATCACCGATAAATACGCCGTGGGTACCCGGCACAAAGGCATCGTCCGCAATTTTACCCACTTTGGTGCCTTTGTAGAGCTGGAAGAAGGTATAGACGGGTTGATTCACATCACCGATATTTCCTGGGGTAAAAAGGTCAAACATCCGAGCGAATTTCTACAAGCTGGCCAAGAAGTAGATGTCTTGGTATTGGAATTAGACGTAAAAGGGCGTAAGTTGAGTTTGGGCTACAAGCAATTGACCGAGAACCCATGGGACAAAATAGCGGAGAAGTACGCGGTGGGCACCCAGCACGAGGCGACCATCAAAGACGCGTTTGACAAGGGAGCCATCGTAATTTTTGAGGAAGGGGGCGAAAAAATCGAAGCCTTTGTACCCGGTCGGTACTTGGAAAAGCAAGATGGTGGTAAACTGCGTAAAGGTGAGCGCGCAGCCTTTGTCGTCATCGAATTCAACAAGGAATTTAAAAGAATTGTACTCTCGCATACGGCTGTTTCACGCAAACGAGAAGCCGATAATAAAACGCTTGCAAATCGAGAAGGTGGTGTTGAAAAGTCGCGCTTGGGCGACTTGGACACCCTAGCTGCTCTGAAGCAAAAAATGAAAGGGACCGATAAAAACCCTTCGGTTTGACACGAGATGAAAGTCGAATCACGTAAAAAATTCAATGCGCTGCTCAGTCGTTTGAGTCGGGTTGTTTCAGGCGACCCTGCGGTAAACTAAGCGGTTTAACTCAATGACGTACAATCCGAATCGTCGCATGTAGCCCGGCTGAGTAAAATAGCCCAAAAACCATGCAGCATATGGTGGGAAGGCGGGGTGATCGCACCGACCTTAGATGAGGCTGAGCAGTATATCGAAATGGAAGAAATACAACGCGAGTTAGGCCTATGACATATTTTCTAAACATATTTATAAGGTTGGTAATCGATTAGATGGGTATCAGTCTAACCATTTTGGGTTCAGCCTCGGCAACCCCTACCCCTCAAAACTTTCCCACAGCTCAATTGTTGCAAATATGCGAGCGGTATATCTTAATCGATTGCGGCGAAGGCACACAGCTGCAATTGCGGAAGGCAGGTGTTGCATTTTCCAGGATTGATCAGATATACATCTCGCATTTGCACGGCGACCACTTTTTCGGCTTGCCGGGCCTGCTCGCCTCTCTTCAGCTGCTGCAGCGAAAAAGACCCTTGCAGGTCTTTGCACCAAAAGGGACAGAATCGATCGTGGCAACGATTTTTAAAGAGACCGGTATGCGACTGAGTTACCCGTTGCAAATCGTAGAATTGAGCACCAACAACTCAGAAGTCATCTATGCGGACGATAAAATTGAGGTGAGAAACCTGCCATTGGACCACCGAATCTATACCAACGGTTATCTCTTTAAGGAAAAGCCCGAGCTTAGAAAATTGGATCGGGCTGCCGTAGAAAAATACCCTGAAATTCAAATACGAGACCACTCAAATTTGAAAAACGGATGCGATTTCATCCGAAAAGACGGCACGCGCATTAAAAATGAATGGGTGACCCAGGATCCGCCGAATCCCCTTTCTTATGCCTTCTGTTCCGACACGGCTTATAAGCCCGAATTGGCTGGTTTGTTGAAAAATGTGAGCGCATTGTACCACGAAGCCACATTCTTAGCAGACGACACGCATCTGGCGAGACAAACCAAGCATTCAACTGCTATAGAGGCCGCTCAATTGGCGCTGGCCTCCCATGCAGGATTGCTATTGTTGGGGCACTTTTCAGCCCGGTATAAGGAATGGGATGCCTTTCAAAGAGAAGCGGAAACCCAGTTTAAGCCTGTACGACTAACCAGAGCGGGTGAAGTGTTAGAGATAGCGCGCGGTAATCCCAAAATCGCAGTATCTTGAAAACCTTGTTTTTAGTCCGGCACGCCAAATCTGTCCAGAATCTCGAAGGGATACCAGATTGTGACAGGCCGCTGAAGAGCAGTGGGATTGCCGATGCGCATCGCGTTTCTAAAAGCCTAGCTCAAGGTTTTACAAGTCCAGCATACTGGGTGAGCAGCTGTGCCAATCGAGCGCATCACACCGCCTTAATCTTTGCACAAAACTTTCAGAAGGACTTTTCAGAAGTGGTCATAAATGACGCGCTCTACACTTTTGAGCCGAGCGGATTAATAGACCTACTGGGGCGGATAGATCCCAATGTAGACTCGTCGATCGCCTTTGGGCACAATCCGGCTATTGCTGTTACAGCTAGCAGGCTCGGCAATGTACACTTCGATCATTTTCCCACCAGCGGTGTAGCGGTGATAGAAATCGGTGCCGAAAATTGGCGTGCTATTCCCGATAGCGGAAAAACCGTTTACCATTTATTTCCAAAACAACTGCGGCACAGATGAAAAATGCAGACAGGTATATAAATCGCGAGATCAGCTGGTTGCGATTTAACGCGCGGGTTTTGCAAGAGGCGGGGGATGCGACCGTTCCACTGGTGGAGCGCTTGCGGTTTTTGGGTATCTTTTCAAATAATCTGGACGAGTTCTTTAAGGTGCGCTACGCCTCGGTACGCCGTTTGGTCCAACTGAGCAACGCCCAAAAATATACCTCATTTGACGGTGTACCGCCCGACGAGCTATTAAAAGAGATCAATGAAACCGTGAAGTGTTTGCAGACCCGCTATACGGTAATTTACGATGCGTTGATTGAAAAACTGGCAGAAAAAAACATCTTTATCGCCGACGAGAAAAGCGTTAGACCCGAACAGCAATCCTTTCTAAAGCATTTTTTTAACGATAAAATTATACCGATACTCAACATCATCACCTTTGACAAGCATCTGCCCTTTCCCGAATTGCGGGACCGCTTTTTGTATCTCGCCATTACGATATACCCGAAAAACAAACAGACGAGGTATGCCCTGGTCGAGGTACCTACCGATCGCTTGCCCCGTTTCGTCGTGTTGCCCAAATCGGGCAAGGAGAAATACATCGTAATGCTGGAAGACATCATCCGCCTTCATTTGGAGTCGGTATTCTTCATGTTTCCCCACGCTGAGATCGAGGCACATGCCTTTAAAATTTCGCGTGATGCCGAACTCTCCATCGACAATGATTTACACCGGAGCTTTGTAGATAAAATAGCCCGCAGTTTGGAAAGACAGCGGAAAGCCGAACCCGTGCGCATGGTGTACGACTCGAAAATGCCCAGGAACACCCTGCGGTTTTTCTGCAAGCAAATGCGCATAGCGGAAGATGTAGACAGCATTATACCGAGTGGGCGTTACCAAAATAAGCGCGACTTCAGGCTGTTTCCAAACCTGGGGCGAAAATCCCATGTATATCCCGAGGTCAAACCGCTCAGCACGCCCGGGTTTTCAGATGCGGAGAGCATGTTTGAAGCCATCGCCAAAAAAGACTATCTCATACAGACCCCTTACCAGGATTTTAACAATTTTATCCGTTGGTTGCGCGAGGCGGCCATCGACCCACGGGTCAAAAAAATTCAATTGACCGTTTACCGCGTCGCCGATAATTCCCGTGTATTGGCTGCGCTGATGAATGCCGCTCGAAACGGAAAAGCGGTTTCTGTCGTAGTAGAGCTGCGCGCCCGGTTTGATGAAGCCGCCAATGTGCGCTGGGCTGAAGATTTGCGCAAAGCCGGCATCCGTTTGGTCTTTGGCGTACCCGGCCTTAAAGTGCACGCCAAACTCTGCTATATGGAACGCGAGGGCACACCCAGGCGTTTTGCTTTAATCGGTACGGGCAATTTTAGTGAATCGACGGCCAAAATGTATACGGATTACTTTCTCTTTACCGCCGATAAAACCCTTACCCGAGAGCTGCGACAAGTATTTGAGTTTTTCGATCTCAATTACAAACCCTTTCAGTACGAAAAGCTCATCGTTTCCCCACTGCATGCGCGTCATGCGATTTACCGTTTAATCGAAGGGGAAATTGAAAACCACAAGCGCGGCCTGCCTGCGTTTATCAATTTGCGGATGAACAACCTGGTGGACAGAAAACTGATCGATAAACTCTACCAGGCCAGTCGGGCAGGCGTCCCCATGCGCTTTATCATACGCGGGATTTGCGCGATCAGGCCGGGTATATCGGGATTGAGCGACAGCATAGAAGTGATCAGTGTCGTGGATAAATGGTTGGAACACGTCAGGGTGTATTGGTTTGCCAATGGGGGTGTGGACCAGGTTTACATCTCTTCGGCAGACTGGATGAATCGATGCATGGATTTTAGGGTAGAGGTCGGATGTCCAATTGCAGACCCGAACTTGAGACGAGAAATCACCGACATATTTGAAATCTATTGGAACGATCACAGCAAAGCGCGAATCTTAGACAGTGATCAAGCCAACCGGTACAGGCGTTTGAGGGGGAATCACCACCGTGCACAGTTCGACGGTTATGCATATTACCGGGATAAAACCGAACGATTGAAATCCGCAATGAAATGATCGCGGTAAAAACCTTAGCAGCCATCGATATCGGCTCAAATGCCATTCGGTTGTTGATCGACAATGCCATAACCCAGGCCGGAAACCCGAAATTCAATAAGGTCTTGCTATTGCGTTTACCGATTCGTTTGGGTACGGGTGTCTTTGGTGCACAGCGCATTTCTCCCCCTGATGTGCGCCGCATGGTCAAAGCGATGCAAGCCTTCCAACTCGTCATGGAACTACACGGCGTAGCGGACTACCGCGCTTTTGCTACTTCGGCCATGCGCACAGCGGCTAATGGTGAATCCGTTGCAAAACGGCTGCGACGCCAAACCGGCGTGGATATTAAAATCATCGATGGAAAAAAGGAAGCGGCCATCCTGTTTAAAACCGGCCTAGCAGAATATATTCATCCCAGTGCAGCTTACCTCTTTATCGATGTGGGTGGCGGTAGTACAGAGCTCACGCTTTTATCTAAAAATCGGGCTGTTGCATCCCGTTCTTTTAACATCGGTACGGTTCGCTTTTTAAATGGGCAGGTAACTGGAGAAATGTGGCGTGAAATGCGCCTTTGGGTACGGGAATGGACTGGAGGCTGTAAAGACATCACAGCGGTTGGTTCGGGTGGAAATATCAACGAGATATTTAAGATGTCGGGCAGAAAAATCGGGCAGCCACTCAACTATCACTATGTATGTGAGCAATATAAAAAGCTCAAAAACATGACTTATGAGCAGCGCGTTGCGGATTTGGGGTTGAATCTAGACCGAGCCGACGTCATCGTGCCGGCCCTTAGAATCTACTGCAATGCGATGCGCTGGCTGGGCGCCAAACACATTTACGTCCCCAAAGTAGGCTTAGCCGACGGCATGATTCGCAGCTTGTATTTCAATGAGATTTGACCGGATTCTCATCAGGAAAGGCACATCTTACCCCATTGATAAATATACCCCTGCTGATGCAGGTGCAAAAACGCCTCTTATTCAATTTTCTTTGCAAATAATTAAATTCATACAAGTGAATTTAAAATTGTTCTTTACATAAGACTGCTTTTTAATTGCCACACACAGGGCAAATGCTAAAAAAATAAGACCCTAGAAATACCCCCTTTTCAAACACCATAAAAGCAAAAAGATAAAGACTGGCTTAGGCTATTTCCCCGTAGAACTTATGCGCTGATAGGGCTTTTGCGGCAGCCACACAGGACGAGCATTAAAAAACAATTTCCGCTTTTCACCCCCCCACGCATCACAAGGAAAAAATACCCCCTTTTTAAACCGAGATCTACAGGGGCAAACATCAGAAAATAATCCCCTTCTTTAATTGACCCATTTATGGAAAAATGCCTGGATAAAAGTCAGTGGGGCGACCATAGGGGGCAAAAAACAAACCGCGCTTCTCAAACTGCTAAAAGAGCGCGAATACAAAAAAGTAAGTCCAACCTTTCAAACCGCTACGCACAGACAGATACAAAAAAACACTCCTCATTTTAAACCGCTACGCGGGAATAAAAGCAAAAAAACAGCGAGCCCAAAATAAACGCACTGCTGCGCGCGATCTATATCTCAAATCGGGCAGCCGCACTTGTATACAAAGTACTGACCAATCGGTTTTGCAGCTTCAACACCCCTACTCTAGCGATCATGGCAGCGTTGTCGGTGGTGTACTCCAGCTTGGGAATGTAAACCCGCCAAGCGCTTTGCTCGGCGCGTTCGCGCAATGCACTGCGCAAACCGCGATTGGCCGATACCCCACCAGCAAGCGCAATTCGCTTAATACCCAATCGATCGACAGCCAGTCCGATCTTTTCGATCAAGATTTCAATTATCGCTTGCTGCGCACTGGCTGCCAGATCATCTATCCGCTGTTCGATAAAGTTGGGATCGCTTTTCACCGCTTGCTGCAAGAAATATAAAATGCCGGTCTTCAACCCACTAAAACTAAAGTTGAGCCCTTCCACCTTGGGTTTGCTAAAAACAAAAGCCTTTGGGTTACCGCTTTCCGCCCGGGAATCGATGTAAGGGCCACCGGGATAGGGAAGGCCTAGGATTTTGGCGATCTTATCAAACGCCTCCCCAGCAGCATCATCCAAGGTTTTGCCCAGGACTTCCATATCGAAATAACCCCGCACCAAAACGATTTGCGTATGTCCACCGCTCACCGTAAGTGCCAAAAATGGGAAGGTGGGCGCCACCGCACTCGCATCTGCGATAAAGTGTGCCAAAATATGCGCTTTCACGTGATTCACCGCTATTAAGGGAATATCGAGCGCCATAGACATCGATTTTGCGAAGGATGTGCCCACCAAAAGGGCACCGATTAACCCAGGCCCTTGGGTAAAAGCAACGGCATCTATATCTTTTTTTGATACTTTTGCTCGGCAAAGTGCCCGATGGACGACAGGTATGATATTTTGTTGATGCGCACGCGAAGCCAATTCCGGAACCACCCCGCCATAGGCTTTGTGCACAGCTTGTGAAGCAACTACATTGGCGAGCACATGGCTTCCGCTTACAATTGCAGCAGCTGTATCGTCACAGGAAGATTCAATGCCCAATACGATTGGATCACCTTTCACGACGCAAAAGTATGAAATAACAGATGCGCAAGCGAATGACCCAAATAGTGCGCTACACCTTTTTGACCTTGCTGGGCCTCTCGGTTCTTGCAATTATCTCAATAAACACGGCTCCAGTACAAAAACTCATTTTAAACAAGGTTATTTCCGATATAAATAAAGCCTTTGATACCGACATCTCCTTTGCGGAAATATACGTTTCCCCCTGGTTGGAGATCGACTTAAAAGGCGTGAAAGCGCTAGATCAAAAAAGAGATACCTTATTATATATCGGGGAATTAAAGACGACGTTGAGCCAGCTCAACCTCGCCCTGGGCAGGTATCGTTTCAGAGATATACAGATCGACAATCCCATCGTAATCAATCGCCTATACCCAGGCGACTCGTCGAGTACCCTGCATTCGTTTCTCGAAAAATGGATGACGAAAAAGGGCGGGAAACCTCAGCTTCCCATAAGCATATCTGGAAATCTATCCATTCAAAGCGGTCGGTTTCAACAACTGGACTACCATGAAAAAGAACCGTTGCAATACGATTTCAAAAACATTAGCCTCAAGGCATCTAAGGTAGCATACCGTGGCGATGGCATCGGGGTAACCATCGATTCGGCTTCGCTGCGCGAAACCCTGTCGGGTTTTGCGGTAAAAAAACTATCCCTACAAGGCCGACTTGGAAGAAAATCAGGTGTGGTGAACCATTTTGAGCTCGCGACAAATCACTCCGCAATCCATATCCCATCGCTGCGCTTCTCCTCTAAAAATAAAGACTGGACAGACTTTGAATCACTATATCAAAGCGTTTTCTGGAAAGCGCGCATTGCAGAGACCACCCTCAGCTTGCGAGATCTGAGTACTTTTATACCGGATTGGGATCGAGGGGATAGCCTGCGGATCAGCGCGCAGTTGGAAGGCAGTCTCTCCAACTTAAAAATAAAAAACTTGCGGGTCGACGCGGCCCGACAAACAGCGGTTTCAGCTGACCTGACCTTGCGGCTAAATCGCAAAGATTATATGATCCGCGGGCATTTTAAACAATTGCAAACCGACTATCAGGACCTGGTAAAAATGCTACCCCGATCCAAGGGTCGCCATATCCCTCTGGCGGTTGCGCATTCCGGACTGCTCAATTACGTGGGCACTGCCGAAATAGCATCCGACTACCGCGCTCTGAATGGTACCTTGCACACCGATATCGGAACCCTCTCCATCCAAGGGGCGTTTACCCACTACAGCACTGCGTCAAAAGCGCAATACACAGGCCTTTTCCAAAGCGAGCGATTCAACATTGGAAGGCTGATCGGTAACTCTTATTTCGGCGATGTGGCCATCGATGCCACACTGAATGGAACTGGGCTGGATCCAGCTTACTTCAAAGGCGAGATAAAGGGAAAAATAAATTACTTGGAGGCCGGAAACTACCGCTATCAAAACATTACAGCAAAGGGCTGGATTAAAGATAAAGCCTTTAATGGTAAAATCCATGTGGACGACCCCAATGCAAAACTCATCATAAAAGGAAAAATGGACATGGCCACCGAAAACCGTCGGTTTAGCTTAGATGCCATCGTCGAGAAAATCAATATGGGAAAGCTGAAGTGGTACAAAACCGATAGCCTGGCTTCCTGTAGCGGTAAAATCAGTGTGGACGTGGAAGGTACATCCATAGACAATGCTGTGGGAATCATCCGGTTTTCCAATATGCGCTATGTGAACTCCCACGATTACTATTACTTCAAAGACTTTGACATCTCTTCAAAAATAGATTCAAACGGTCTGCGCCGCATGCAAGTCGATTCACCCGATATCCTAAGCGGAGAGATAAAAGGGAAGTTCAAATTAACCCAACTCTTACCCCTTACCAAAAATGCTTTGGGCAGATTATTTGCCAACTATCGGCCGATAAAGCTGGATAAAGGGCAATACTTTTCGTATCATTTCAACGTACACAACTCGGCTATCAACGCCTTTGCGCCCCGAGTAAAACTCCAGGCTAATACACAACTCAGCGGTATTGTCAATGCGGAAAAAAACCGCTTTAAACTCAATTTCAACAGCCCTGGCATTCAATATAAAGACGCGGTAGCCCTCGACTTACACATTCACATAGATACACAATCCGATAAAAATAATGAAATAAAGTTTAGCAAAGCCCGCATTCAAGGGATTAAAATATACCGCTTTGTCACCCAGGTTCATTTTGAAACCGACACCCTATTTTTACAATCCAAACTGAACCTCTTAGAAGCGGAAAAGAATGCATTTCACATCGACTGGTATCAAACCATCAATGCCGATAACCAATTCATCATTGGATTCTTACCCTCAAACCTCAACTACAGAAACAAAGACTGGATTCTCAATCCCCAAAAAGCGGATGATGTAAAATTAGTCATCGACGCCCGAGCAGACTGGATTCATATCCCCCATTTCGTCATACAGTCAGGGGGTTCCAAACTAACGGGTTCGGCACGTATACAGGGGAAACACATTCAGAATATCAAGATACGTGTCGATAAGGTTAAACTCTCCGAGATCACACCTGAATGGAGACACATCCGATTAGCAGGAATCGCCTCAGGTACGCTCACAATACAGAATGTAAGCGGCAGGCCAGACCCCCGATTCGATTTACATATCGCCGACTTTACCTGTAACGGTATCAGCTACGGAAATGTAAGGGCTGCGGTTAGGCGCGCTGGCACAACCCCAGACTACGAGGTGAGTATGGTGATAAGAGATCCAAGAAGCCAAAGGCTCAATCTGAAAACTCGGGTCTTCCAAAACAGCGATAACCGATTTGAAGTGAGCGGACACCTAAGGCTAAATGACTTCGATATCCGGTTTCTAAACGGATTTTTGACGAATGTACTCGAACTCAAAGGCGAGGTAAACGGCGATATAGCCCTGTCAGGTCTACTCGAAGATCCCATCACTGAAGGGGCCGCTTACGCAAGAGACTTAGAGGCATACGTACCCTACACCAACGTAAAATATAAATTTCCACCTCAGATTTCAATCGCACTGTCACACGGGAAACTAATCATCCCACCCACGCGATTTTACGATGTAAAATTTGAGCAAAACGGGACGATACAGGGTGAATTGCACCACAGGCAATTTTCAAAATGGGATATAAAAGTCCGCATTCAAACCGATGGACTACTGGTACTACATACCGATGAAACACAGAATCCAGATTATTTTGGAACCGTTTTCGCCACGGGAAGTGTCGATGTGAACGGCCCGACTCACAACCTGAATATCGAGGCGAGTGCAACCACCGATAAAAACAGTACCCTCAATATTCCGCTAGGCGGATTCCGCATGGTTGACAAGGCAAATTTTATCACTTTTCTACCGCCTAAAAAAGTGCGCAAAGCATCCGTCTTTTTTGAAGAAAGGCTACAAAAAAAAGAGAAACACGAGAAGCCGGGCAACGTTAACTTTCACGTAAACCTAAAAGCCACAGAAGATGTCAAAGTGCAGATTACTTTTGGTGGTGAAAATGCCAATTATTTAATAGGCCGGGGAAACGGTGACTTGGAAATGAAGACCAACTCATATGGAGACTTCAACCTCTACGGTACTTACCGGGTAAACGAAGGAAACTATATTTTTAACTTTAACGACATCATATCCAAGCGGTTTACCGTAGAAAAAGGCGGCACGATAAGCTGGAACGGAAATCCGTATGAAGCCATTTTAAACCTAAATACCCGATACGATACAAAGGTCTCAAACTTAGGGGAGTACTTGGGCGCATATTTGAAAGACACAAAGTCCAGCGGAAATATCGATGTCGCATTGCTAGCTCACCTATCGGGCCATTTATCAAATCCCCATTTCGACTTTGGGGTGACCACCCCGCGAGCCGGACGAGGCATTCAAACTACATCAGCTGGACAAGCGATTCAAACCGCATTGCGAGATCGCATGCAGTCCAAAGGTGAAAAAATCAAGCAATTTGGATCCATTTTGGCCACGCAGAGATTCTCCACATCGCTTTTTAACCCAGGTATTGAGCTGTCAGGAAGTGCTATAGAGGCATTATTCAATCAGCTGGGACATATTTTTTCAACCATCAGCGATAAGGTACACTTCGACCTGAAATACGCGCAAGGCGATCGCATTTCCAGTATCGCCGATGAATTTAATGTGGACTTAACCGCTCAGCTCAACGATCGAATTACAGTAGTGAGCAATTTGGGCATACCCATTGGACAGCGAAAAATTTCGCGTTTTAGCGGTGAGGTAGAAGTACTCTATGATTTAAACCCAAAAAAAACCCTACAATTCAAAGCTTTTAATCAGCGAGACGAGATGGAAGGCCTTTCAACCCGAATCAGCGGTTATAAACAAGGGTTGGGGATTCAATACACACGAGATTTCCATACATTTAAAGATCTGAAAGAGAAAATTTTTGGAAAAAGGATAAAACCGCACACAGCCATTCCAAAAACCAAAGCCGACTCCACTTCGAGCAGGTGGATAGAATTCAAAAGCACTAGCGGTGGGTAAACCCGCCCTGAAATCCCAGTCTTTTTTGTTTTTCTCCTTTTGCCTCGGTTTAAAAGGTTGGGCTTTTTTCGGTATTTTTATGTGCATGGCGATTTAAAAAGGTGTTGGTGTTTGTCCCTGTGGTCAAAAGTCGGTCTTACTTTTTTCTGCGATTCAGTTTGAAACGCGGGTGTTTTTTGGTTTTATTCTGTGGGCTTGTTTTTTTGTTTCCGCTTGGCAATCTGAAACCCCAGCCTTATCTTTTGCTTTTGCCCTTGTGTGGTGATTTGAAAAGTGGGAACTGTTTTTTCCCGTAGTCAGCTCCACACAGTCGGGTCTAATCCGCCACCCTTATTTTCCCCCTTTTGTAGCAGTTTGAAAAGGGCTTTTTTTTCCTTTTGGCAGAACGGTTTTATTTTTTTGTCCACATCCTTTTAAAAGGCGGGTTTTATTTTTCGTCTCCGTGGTACTGCTGAAAGCGGGGCTGTTTCCCCGTGCGTGGTGGTTTGATAGGCGGGGCCTTCGTCCCTGTGGGACGTCTGAAAAAGGGGGATATTTTTTTGTTTTTGCATAGCAGTTTGAAAAAGCGGGTTATTTTAGGGGTCTTGTCCCTGTTTGGCAGAAAAAGGGCTTTTTTTTCCTTTGGCGATTTAAAAAGGCGTATTTTTTGGTGTTTGTTTGCTGGTAGTAGTTTAAAAAAGGGGCGAGTAGTTTCGTCCCTGTGTGATGGTTTGAAAAGCGGGAACTGTTTTTTTGATCTTGTTCATTACGAATATTGCCGCCCCATCGATCTATTTGGTAAAGAGCAGCTCCCGGTACTTGGTGATCGGCCACAATTCATCATCCACATTCACCTCCAAGCTGTCGATTTGCTTGCGGATTTCGTCAAAAATGGGTTTGACCTGGTCGCTATACGCCTCTGCCTGCTTTTGAGAATTCGCTATGCCTTGTGCTCGGGTATAGGCCTGGACGAGTTCATCCGTCTTTTGACTGACCACTGCAATAGCGTTCGAAATCTTTTCGATCAACAAGAGCTGTGCACCCGTCCTATCCTTTGAAGCATCGCCGTACATATCGTCGAGTGCGCGCACATTTTCGATCAAGCGATTTTGATAGGTAATCGCCGTCGGGATAATGTGATTGCGCGCCATATCGGCCAAAGTCTGCGCCTCGATTTGCAGCGTCATGCTATACTTGCGCAACCGGATCTCATTGCGTGCGCGCAACTCTATCTCAGACAACACCGCATTTCTTTTAAACAGTTCAATAGCCCTTGGGCTGAGTTCAGCTTTCAGCGCCGCTGGGGTAGACTTAAAATTATTCAATTTTCGCTTTTTGGCTAGTTTTTTCCAATCAGCACTGTAGCCGTCACCTTCAAAGAGAATGTTTTTGGAGGCGACTATATAGTTGCGAAGTACATTAAAAATAGCTTCATCTTTTTTGAGTTTCCCCCCTGCGACCAAGGTGTCTACTTCCCCTTTGAATGCAGTCAATCGGTCGGCTAGAATCGCGCCCAAAACGGTGGTGAGCTCCGCGCAGTTTGCCGTAGCACCCACAGCGCGTATTTCAAATTTACTTCCGGTAAACGCGAATGGCGAAGTCCGATTCCGATCCGTATTATCGAGTAAAACCTCGGGAATCTTACCGACTACTTCGAGTTTTAACCGCGTTTTCAGCGCTGGATTCAACTTGCCAGCGGGCAGGTTTTCCAACTCCCGCAAAACCGCAGACAAATGCGAGCCGATATAGACGGAAATGATAGCAGGCGGAGCCTCATTGGCCCCCAAACGATGGTCATTGCCCGCCGAAGCGACACTGGCACGTATCAGATCAGCGTAGTCGCAAACCGCTTTTATCGAGTTGATAAAAAAAGTGAGGAATTGTAAATTTTTTTTGGGGTTGGCACCCGGAGACAATAAGTTTACACCTGTATCTGTGGTTAGTGACCAATTGTTGTGCTTACCCGAACCATTGACACCGGCGAAGGGTTTTTCGTGAAAGAGTACGCGAAAGTGGTGCTTGCGCGAGAGCTTGTCCATCAAGTCCATGATCAGCGTATTGTGATCCACCGCCAAATTGGCCTCTTCAAAGATGGGTGCCAATTCAAACTGGTTGGGCGCGACTTCATTGTGGCGGGTCTTTACCGGAATGCCCAAACGCATACACTCGAATTCCAGCTCATTCATAAAGCTCATGGCACGCGAGGGAATGGAACCGAAGTAATGGTCGTCCAGCTGCTGGCCCTTTGCCGGGGCATGACCGATCAACGTGCGACCAGTTAAAATTAAGTCCGGTCGGGAATCAAAGAGCGCTTTGTCGATCAGGAAGTACTCTTGTTCCCAGCCCAAGTTCATATTTACCCTTTTTACATTTCGATCGAAATAGCACGCCACCGATGTGGCCGACTCGTCAACCGCTTGCAAGGCGCGTAATAAGGGCGTTTTGTTATCCAGCGCTTCCCCGGTGTAAGAGATGAATACAGTCGGGATGCAAAGCGTAGCCCCCATAATAAATGCCGGCGAAGTCGGATCCCAAGCGGTGTAACCCCTAGCCTCAAAAGTATTTCGGATGCCCCCCGAAGGAAAGCTAGACGCATCGGGCTCTTGCTGCACCAGCATGGCACCGGAAAACCGTTCAATCGGCTTACCGCCTACCAGCTCAAAAAAGGCATCGTGTTTCTCCGCCGATGCCCCGGTAAGCGGCTGAAACCAATGCGTATAATGGGTCACCCCTTTAGAGACAGCCCAATCCTTCATCCCCGCAGCGATTGAGTCAGCTACATGGCGACTGATTTTTTTGTTGTGCACAACCGCATCCCACACACTGCGAAGGGCACTTTCAGTTAAAAACTGCCGCATGGGCGCTGAATTAAACACATTTTCACCAAAAATTTCAGATAACTTGCACTTGGGCAAATGCACCTCCAACGGACGGCGCTCGCTCACTTCTCCCAAAGCCTCAAATCGAATACGAGCCACAGTTCATCTCTCTTAACGTGATACAAAAGTAATAAAAAATCAAGTACCCCCCCATATTTGAAAGGACATTACTGCAAAAATAGGTATACAGAGATAAAAAGACCCTTGTCTAACAGGGGGCAGCCATTTATTTTATCAAATTCATGAACCCTGAGAAACGGGTGATATCCCTGCCGGCATCCATCTCTTTTGTGAAACACATCTCTTGGGCAGCGCATCTTTTTGCGAAGATTGTATTTATCGCGCCCATTGTCCATCTGATTCCGCACAGAATCACCACCATTCTCTCGGCAAATACAGGCTGTGTCGTAGGGGGCCGGACAGGCTTAGCCCTTTTTTATTAGATTTGGGCATATTTCCTCAGGATAGCGAATCCGTTCTAAAAAAAGCCCACGTGCTGGGGCTGAAACGCCTGCTTGTCCGCGGTCTTTTTGGGCTATCACTTCCTCAAATTCCGCAACGGAGCGCTTGCCCATGCCCACATCCAACAAGGTACCGACCAAGGCGCGCACCATATTTCTGAGAAAGCGGTTGGCTGTCACTTCAAAGATCAATCGCTCACCCATTTCGAACCAAAAAGCCTGGGTAAGCGCACATATATGCTGTGCCGTATCGCTGCCCGAGCGGGAAAAACTGCTAAAGTCACCACATCGTAACAATAAGTCAGCTGCTCGGTTCATCCTTTTTACATCCAAGCGCATAGATTGCAACTGATAAGCGGTTTCAGTTTGAAACGGATCTTTTTCCCGAGTGATATAATACCGATACGTACGGCTAAGTGCACTAAAACGCGCGTGGGCTTTACCGCTCACTTCACAAATAGATCGGACGGCAATACTAGGGGGCAAAAGCGCATTCACCCGATACAGAAAATCCCGCCTATCACCGATCGATTCTCCATCGAAATGAGCCACCATTTGACGTGCGTGTACGCCAGTATCGGTTCGCCCCGCTCCGATCACCGCAATCGGCTGGCGTAGCAGCTTGGATAGGCTTTCGTTTAAAACCTGCTGTACAGTGGGTACGCCCGGCTGAACCTGCCAGCCGTGATAAGGGGTTCCGTTGTAAGCACATTGCAAAAAATACCTCAAAAATCCTTTCTTTGTAGGTGCAAAAATAGCCAAACCGAAGCCTTCTATGAAAAGGATTTTACTGCTATCCGATACACATGATTATTTCGGCCCTGAAATGGTGCGGCATGCAGCAGATGTCGATGAGATATGGCACGCTGGCGATATCGGCAGCTGGGCTGTCGTCCAGTCGCTGGAAGCGACCAAACCCTTACGCGCCGTATACGGCAACATAGACGATCGAGATATACGCACGGCCCTTCCGCTTCACAACCGTTTTGTTTTGGAAGGCGCAGATATTTGGATCACCCATATCGGGGGCTATCCCGGGCACTACCCTGCCAAAATCAGAGATGCGTTATCGGCAAACCCACCCGACATATTTGTCACCGGACACAGCCATATTTTAAAAGTTCAGTTTGACAAAAGACTAAGCCTGCTTCACTTAAATCCAGGTGCTATCGGCAAACAGGGGTTTCACCAGGTGCGAACGATGCTGAAATTCGAAATTGAACGCGGTACGGCAAAAAATATGCACGTCATCGAGTTACAGAGATAAAAAACCATTGAAAATCAGGGCTTTCAAAAGCCATACGCATTGTGCTTGGGTTTTGATCACCGGATTCGGTCTACCGATTTTACGAGCGCCTCATCGCGCTTGATGCACTGGTTTGCCATTACCAAAACCCCCATCGTACACAAAGGGATTAACAACCCAACGCCCTTGTGCGAGTCTGCAAGCCCGCCGGGCAAGTGCATCAAATCATCGATCAGCAATCCGAGCAAAACCAAATTCAAGAGCAAATTGATGCGATTCAATACGAGCTGTAATTTTCTGCGTTGAAACAAAAAGATCGCAACCCATGCCAATACAGCACTCAGTATAAATAAGGATAAAAACACGATGGAATCCGCAACCCGAATCCATACGCCATCTCGCTGCCACAAACTCAAATACGAGACACAAATACAGTTTAGTAAAGCAGCTATCGATAAATATACAGACTGTACGCGTTGAATCATAATTTTTTTTATAAATTTGAACCCAAAAATAAACGTATTTTTACAATTCCAACTTTTATACTTGCAACACAGTGGACTACCGGGAACCGGTAAGGCTCTCCCCCGCGCGTCCATTCAAAAACCCAGCGGGATAACGCTTATAACCCCTTTCTAAAGAACCCAATTGCATACCCATGCGCATGTACGATATCAGTGAACTAAAGACGAAAAAACTACTCGAACTACGCGACTTGGCTAAGGAATTGAGTATAACCAAAGTCAGCCAATTGAAAAAGCAAGATTTGGTTTACCGAATTCTGGACTTCCAAGCCAGTAATCCACAGCTCTTTACAGGTTCCAAAAGCGATAGGTCAAACCACGGTGTCCAACGGATTAAACCCGCTCCTTTTGTGCACCACCGAGAAAACAACCCAACCCACCCCCAGCAAAAAGCGCGACAACAAGATCGGAAGAGCACACGTCTGAACTC
>JBAJNK010000048.1:0-12882 GCA_036881805.1 Flavobacteriales bacterium | reverse complement strand
AGTGAAAACCATCGGAGAGCGAATAGGGGAAATTGTATTTGGGCGGGAGATACACGTACCTTTGCAGCGGATAAAGAAACGGTGATAAAAATCTGGCGATCCCATCTATTTCTCTTGGCGGCTAATTTGATTTATGCGGCCAATTACTCCATCGCCCGTTTGGCTATGCCGGCCTACATCGGTCCTTTTGGCTTTATACTGCTCAGGGCTTGCGGTGCGGTCTTGTTTTTTTGGTGTGCGGGCCTCTTCCTCAAGCGCGAGCGAGTCAGGCCCAAAGCCTTTGCCCGGTTTTTTTTATGCGCCGTATTTGGAGCGGTTGTCAATCAGCTCTCTTTTTTTTACGGGCTCAGTCTAACCGCCCCCATTAGCGCCAGCATACTGATGAGTGCCACACCCATTGTGACATTGGCGCTTTCGGTCGTATTCTTAAAGGAGCGGATTACCCCTTTAAAGACCCTGGGCATAATCAGTGCTTTGGCAGGGGCCCTGGTATTGATTCTCAATGCTGAAAGAGATCCGGTCATAGCGACAGACCCACAACTCGGCAATTTTATGATTCTCATCAATGCGATCAGCTATGCGGTATATCTAACTATGGTGAAGCCTTTAATGGCCCGCTACTCGGCCGTTACAGTGGCCAAATATATGTTCCTGTTTGGTTTGATCATGGTGTTCCCCTTTGGTTACCGGGAGGTGGCTTCCATCTCCTGGGCGGCATTGCCCGAGGAGGCGATATTTAGCGTGCTGTACGTGGTTGTGATGCTGTCGTGTCTCGCTTGTTGGCTCATCCTGATCGCCATGAAGAAAGCACGTGCCTCTACGGTGGGTGTATATGTGTACCTCCAACCGGGTTTTAGCAGTATTTTCGCCTTTCTCTTGGGTGCGGATTCTTTGAATGCGGTAAAAATAATATCGATGGCATTGATCTTTTTCGGGGTCTATCTCGTCAGCTTTCAAAATCAAAAAGCCAGGAATGTCTAATTTTGATCGGAAATTTTTGCGATGATTCAATCCATGACCGGTTTTGGGGAATCCCAGCTCGAGACCGATGCACAAGTCTTTACCGTTGAAATCAAAACGCTAAACAGCCGGTACGCGGATATTCAGGTTCGCATGCCCACCTGTTATAGGAAAAGGGAGCCAGCTGTTCGAAACTTTTTGTCTCAATCCCTGCGAAGGGGTAAAATAGCGTTTTCACTCGTTGTAGCGCGAGTCGATGCGAAAAAACCGCAACCGATCAACACGGCAAATGTACAAGCCTATATGGATGAACTGCAGGCATTGGTTCCGGTATTAGACCCAGCCGAGGCTTTGGCCATCGCCATGAGGCTTCCCGATACGCTCAGCGTTGTGGCGGGATCGGCAGACGAGGTGCCGTGGCGGCAGGTCATGCAAGCCATCCGTATGGCTACAGCGCGAGTAATCGATTTTCGACGGGAAGAGGGTGCGCGCTTAGCACGAGATTTACAGGGTAGCATCTCTTCGATACAAGCGCGCTTAAAGCAGGTAGAAATCCATGAAACCGATCGCATGGCTCGCATTGGGAAGCGCCTACGCGAATCACTTGCACGGCTCGCAGAAAAGGCAGATGAAAACCGCTTTGAACAAGAATTGATTTACCATATGGAAAGATTGGATATTTCCGAGGAGCAGACGCGGCTCCAAACGCATTTGGATCATTTTTTAAAACAGCTCCAAACCCCCGAGAGCAATGGGAAGACGTTGGGCTTTATCAGCCAGGAGATCGGCAGGGAAATCAATACCCTGGGCGCCAAGGCAAACCATGCGGAATTGCAAAAGATAGTCGTACAGATGAAAGCGGCGCTCGAAAAAGCGAGAGAACAAATCCCAAACGTGCTTTGAGAAGTGCGCAGAAAAAAGGAAAAATCATCATTTTCTCCGCGCCCTCTGGCAGTGGCAAGACGACGATCGTGTACCACTTGTTGCGAGAAATACCCGAGCTGGCATTTTCGGTTTCTTGTGCGACGCGCGCCAAACGCACCCACGAAGTGGACGGTAAAAACTACTACTTCGTTTCGCTGGAGGCATTTCGCAAAAAAATTCGGGAAAACGCTTTTTTGGAATGGGAACAGGTCTATCCCGCTCAGTACTACGGCACGCTTACAAGCGAACTGGAACGCATTTGGGACCAGGGTAAAACCCCGATTTTCGATATCGATGTGGTCGGCGGGCGCAACTTGAAAAGGCAATTTTCCGATGCGGCGCTCGCCGTTTTTGTAAAACCCCCTTCCCTATCCGCATTACAGATGCGACTGCGCGCTAGAAATACCGAATCCGAGGAAAAAATAGGCGTTCGCATGGCCAAAGCCACTCAGGAGATGGCGTACCAAACCGATTTCGATCGCATTTTGATCAACGATGATTTGGCCCGTGCCAAACAAAGGGCAAAGACTTGGGTCTTGGATTTTTTAACAGAGAGGTGAGGTTTTGAAAATCGGCTTGTATTTCGGCTCCTTTAACCCCGTTCACCTGGGACACTTGATCACCGCCAACCACCTATTGGCGTATTCCGATTTGGATGAACTCTGGTTTGTGCTGTCACCGCAAAGTCCCTTTAAGCCGAAGGGCATCCTTTTGGACTATTGCCATCGACTCGAGATGTTGCGGCTCGCCCTAGACGGCTACTCCGAGCTGCGCGCCTGCGACATCGAATTCAACCTCCCCAAGCCCTCCTACACAGCCACTACTTTGGCCTATCTCGTGGATGCGTTTCCCCAGCATCGATTTGCGCTGATTATGGGCACGGATAACCTCCAAGCCATTCACAAGTGGAAGGACTACGAGACAATCCTCAAAAATCATGTGGTCTATGCCTGCCCGCGGCTCGGTAGCCGTGGCGGGAATTGGGCCACTCACCCCAATGTAAGACTGATGGAGACGCCCATCATACAGATTTCCGCCACCCAAATCCGCGAGATGATCCGAGCGGGAAAAAACGCAAAACCCCTATTGCCCTGTCAGGTCTTTCCCTTTTTGGAACAAAAGCGTTTTTATCACTGATTTTAGTTCATCATTTTTAGCATATGCCAAAAGCGTTTATTTTTAAACATATTTGTATCATAACACAAAGGCCAAGACGGTCAAAAATTGAGATGATTCGCGATAGAATAGACGCGCATTTGAAAAAATCACGAGACGGGAGTTGGGGTGTCGATCGATGAAAGGTCGCAAAGTGGCAGATAACAAATGTGTAACGGGTGACGCTGGAATAAATCTTTTACACCCGATCATTAGCCAAATCACAAAATATTGGGCAACGGTATGCCAGCCGTTTGGTAAAAGCAGGTGTTATGTAAGCGATTGTTGGGCTTTCGGTTTCCTTATTTTCAATAATTTTGCATTCGTTTTTATATGGGGCAGTAGTCTGAAAGGAAGGAGAATTGTCATCGAAATCGGATTTTGATGCAATGGGTGTGGCGGCTTTATTTGATTTGAGGCAATCGAGTTTTTTTCAGAGTCGGGTTTTGCTCTGACGGATGTGGCGGCTTTATTTGATTTGGGGTGATCGAGTTTTTTTCAGAGTCGGGTTTTGCTCTGACGGATGTGCCGGTTGTACGGGCGTGGCTGATCCGATCCATTCAAATGGAAGGCTGTGAACCCGCGCATATATCCTATATCTTTTGCGATGACGCCTACTTGCTCGATCTGAATAAGAGATATTTGAATCACGACTTTTATACCGATGTGATCAGCTTTGACTACAGCGGTGGAAAGCGCTTGCACGCCGATATTTTTGTCAGTACGGAGCGCGTTTGCGAAAACGCCGAAAAGTATAAGGTGGCATTTTCAGAAGAATTGCACCGCGTTCTGATTCACGGTTTGTTACATGTGATGGGTTATGGCGATAAGAATCGTCGGGATCGGCAAGCCATGCGCGCGAAGGAGGAATTTTATATCGATTTATTGAAATGTTCCACGTGAAATCCAAAGGGTGTTTGTAGACGAGTACGATGTCATCGTCGTAGGGGGCGGGCATGCGGGGTGCGAAGCCGCGGCGGCCGCGGCCCATTTGGGTGCTTCGGTGCTATTGGTTACCATGAATTTGCAAACCCTCGGCCAGATGTCTTGCAATCCCGCCATGGGCGGCATTGCAAAGGGACAAATCGTGCGCGAAATCGATGCTTTGGGCGGCTATTCGGCCGTCGTGACCGACCATACGATGATCCAGTTTAAAATGCTCAACCGCTCCAAGGGGCCGGCCATGTGGAGTCCGCGCGCACAGAGCGATCGCATGCGCTTTGCTGAAAAGTGGCGCTCGGTATTGGAGCGCATGCCCCATATCGATTTGTACCAGGAGATGGTCACCGACCTGCTCGTGGAAAGAGGCTCGGTGGTGGGGGTGAAAACCGCATTGGGGATTGAGATTAAATCCCGAGCCGTCGTGCTGACAAACGGCACCTTTTTAAACGGGTTGATCCACATAGGCGAGAAGCGATTTGGCGGTGGGCGTTCTGCCGAACAGCCGGCTACTGGCTTGACCGAGCAGCTGGTCTCGCTTGGGTTTCAGTCGGGACGGATGAAAACCGGCACCCCGCCCCGTGTGGACGGCCGTTCGCTGGACTACTCCAAAATGACCCCAGACCCGGGCGATCGAAAGCCCGGGTGCTTTAGCTTTTCCAATACGCCCCCGCTCAAGGTGCAACGCGACTGCCATATCACCTATACCACACCCGAGGTGCACGATACGCTCCGTGCCGGATTTGACCGTTCGCCCATGTTTAACGGAGCTATTCAGAGCGCAGGCCCGCGGTATTGCCCCTCCATCGAAGACAAGATCAACCGCTTTGCCGATCGGGATCGCCATCCGATTTTTGTCGAACCCGAAGGCTGGCACACCGTCGAGGTTTACGTAAACGGCTTTTCCACTTCACTGCCTTACGATGTACAAGCGAAAGCCTTGCGAAAGGTCCCCGGCTTTGAAAAAGCAAAGATTTTCAGACCCGGATACGCGATAGAATACGATTATTTTTTACCGATCCAACTCACCCACACCTTGGAGACCAAGCGGATACAAAACCTTTATTTTGCCGGTCAGATCAACGGTACGACCGGTTATGAAGAAGCCGCTTGTCAGGGCTTGGTGGCCGGCATTAATGCACAGCTCAAAATCAGCGGTCAACCGCCTTTTGTATTGCGCAGAGATGAAGCCTATATCGGTGTGTTGATCGATGATTTGATCACAAAGGGAACCGAGGAGCCCTATCGCATGTTTAGCTCCCGAGCGGAATACCGCCTCCTATTGCGTCAGGATAATGCGGATCTGCGCCTTACGGCCAAGGCCTTTGCATTGGGGTTAGTCGGTGAAGACCGCTTGCAGGCGGTAGAAAAGAAGCGCTTGCAAACCCGAGAACTCATCGATTTTATGCAGCGGGAATCGATCGGTCCGGCCGAAGCCAATTCACTTTTACAAGCCAATCACACCCCGCTGATCAGTCAATCGGTCAAGGCGGACACCCTGGTCAAACGACCCCAAATCCGGCTTGCCGAGCTGTGTAAAATTCCAAATATCAATGCGTATATGCGGTCTAAAGCCTATCCGATAGCCGTGATTGAACAGGCGGAAATCCACCTGAAATACGACGGTTATATCGCTCGGGAAAAGGAGAACGCCGCCAAGCTCAACCGATTGGAAGGGCTGCGCATACCGGCGGATTTCGATTACGCCAAACCGACTGCCCTCTCCTGCGAGGCTCGAGAAAAATTAAAGCGATTCCAACCGGCCACCATCGCACAAGCGTCTCGAATCAGTGGGGTATCTCCGTCGGATATTTCGATTTTGCTGGTCTATTTGGGCCGATAGTTCCACGTGGAACATCTGTGAAGCCTAAAGGAAGCCGCACGGCGGCTTGAAAATCTGTTTTTGTCGCGTTTCTCCATTTGTTTTGGGTTGTTTATCTCACAGCTGAGGGTTTGAAAAGTCGGGTTTTTATCTCTCGTCGCCTGTGTTGTATGGCTTTGTAAAATCCCCTTATAGAGACGAACCGGTATCCCTCGGCTTTGTAATCCGTATAGGGCCTTAAAGAGAAATGGTCTCTCTTTTGTATCTCTCCGCGTGTGGCGTTTTAAAAAGGGGGACTTGTCTTTTTGCGCTTATCTCTCGGAGAGTTGGTTTGAGCAATCGGTCTTATTTTTTTGTGCTCGTTCCTGTGAGGTCAGTCTAAAAGGGGAAATTTTTTGCTTTTGTTCTTTTGTAAGAGCTCGAAAAGTGGGCCCTATTCTTTTGTTTCTGGACTGTGTTCCAATCGAATCGGGTGCGTCTAAAGAGCAGGGTTTTATGTGTTTACCCCTGTGTGGCGGTTTGGAAAGGGAGTCTATCTCCTTTGTTTTGACGATGTGGTTCGTCTCTATAAGGGGATTTTTGTATCTGCATAGGGGGCTGAAAAGGGGTGTTTTTTTGCTTCCGATCGGTGGGCGAGTGCTTTTACCTACGCATGGCTATAGTAGCCCGATGAAAAGCCGGCTCTGCGCTCGCGGCATAGCTTCAATAATTAGAAATGGAGCCAGACCCACTTATTTTTACCCTTATTTTGGGATCTCCCTTGTAACTAATGTCTCCCGATCCCGCTATCCGGGCCTCTAGCTTTTCCCTGCAATACAGGTAGATATCTCCTGAACCGGTTATCTCAGCACGGACAGTTATCGCCTTGAATTCCAAAGCGCTGATATCGCCCGAGCCGGTCAAAGTGTAGTTCACATTCCGGGTCTGACCGCTTAATTTCAATTCACCACTTCCCGTTATTTTGGCTTCTGTCACATCGCTATTCAGCGCGATATCCATATCACCACTTCCCGTTATTCTGGCTTTTGTCGTATCGCTGTTCAGCGCGAGATTCATATCGCCGCTGCCGGATAAGACAATCTCCATGCGGGGGCTTTTCAAGGTGAAATCCGAATCGATATCACTCGAACCGGTTAAGCGTAAAGACTCGATCTGTTCTACCGGTACGTTGGCGCTCAGGTATTTGATATTTCTAAAGTTATAACCCCGCTTAAGCCCGAGGTATAAAATCTTATTTTTGATTTTTGTAACGATGTAGGGCAATACGTTTTCATCGGCTTTTACCGTTAGCGTTCCTTCCTTACCGGAGAACAAATGCACTTCAAAACCGCCGGCGACGCTGATCCCCTCATAGTCTGAGACGATTCGAGTTTCCGTTTTCTCTCGGTGGTTGCCCCGGATGGTCTTGTGGCTCCAGAGCTGCGCCTGGGCTTGTGTGGCCAGCGCAAAGGCTGCACATAGCACTGTGATTTTACGCATTGTCATAGGGTTTTTAGGTGGTTTTTGCATTTGCTTGCGCAAAGCGCTTCCATATCGCAAATATAGACATTTTTATAAGGAAAACGGCTTATCTCTGTATTGGAATAGGGCTATCCCGACCTTTGTTTTCTCGGTTTTTGTCCTACTGTGGTCAGCACAGCCGACTCTTGTTATCTATTCATCCCTGTGCGTTAATTTGAAAAGCGGGGTTTGTTTTTTTCGCTTTTGTCCTGTGGGGTTCAGCGCTAAGGCGGGCATTATCCTTCATATCTGTGGGACGTCTGAAAAGGGAGCTATTTCTTTGCTTTTCTCCTTTTGTGTCGGTTTAAAAAGCGTGCGTTTTCTGTACTTCTCTGTGCGTGATGACTTGAAAAACTAAGATGTTTTTTTGTCTCCGTAGGGGTGATCTGAAAATAGGGTTTTATCTTTTTGATTTTGTCATAATGGGTCGGCTTGAAAAAGGGGCTTTTTTGCTTTTGTCTGCTGTGTGTTGGTTTGAGAAGTGACCGTGTTTTGGATCTGAAAGGCGGGCATTTTTTGAAATATGGGTTTTATTTTTCTGCCCTGTGGGGCATCTGAGAAAGGGTTTACTTTTTATTCCCTTTTGAAAATTTGAAAAGATGGGTTTATCTTTTTGTATTTGTCCTGTGGGATATCTAAAAGGGGGCACTCTTTTGTCTCTAATCGATGGTCTGAAGGAAGGGCTTGTTTTTTGTGCTTGTCCCTGCTTAGGGTTTGTACAGGGGCTTTATTTTTTCGCTTTTTTCTTTTGTAATGCGGCGGTAAAGCCTTGCTTTTTTGTTTTTCACCTGTGTGAGATAGCCGACGCAGCGGGCTTATTTTTTGTTCCCGATTAACGGCCTGAAAAGCGGGACGCATTTCCATTGATTTGGGTCTTTTGTAAGGGTTTAAACCGAAGGGCTTATCTTTGGCTGTCAATCGGGTTTTATGAAGTTGATCTCTTACAATGTAAATGGCATTCGCGCGGCTATGCGAAAGGGATTTCTCCAATGGCTACGGTCTTGCGATCCAGATATAGTTTGTCTGCAGGAGATCAAGGCGGCCCAGGGGCAAGTCGACCCGGCGGTTTTTGCAGCGATGGGTTACCGGTCGTATTGGTTTCCAGCCGAAAAGAAGGGTTACAGCGGTGTGGCCATCTTGACCAAACGGGCGCCTGAACATGTGGTGTACGGCTGTGGCATCTCAGATGCGGAAGGGCGCGTGCTGCGCTTGGATTTCAAATCGTATTCCGTGATGAGCGTATATGTGCCTTCCGGCACGAATCGGGCGGCCCGACTGGATGTAAAAATGAATTTTTGTAGCGCCTTTTTGTCCTATATCCAAGCCCTTAAAAGAGAGATTCCCCATTTAATTGTGAGTGGTGATTACAACATCTGCCACCAGGCCATCGACATTCACGACCCGATTCGAAATGCCAATGTATCGGGGTTTTTGCCCGAAGAGCGCCAGTGGTTGTCGCGGTTTCTAGCAGTGGGGGATTTTGTCGACTCGTTTCGCTGCTTTAATCGGGCGTCCGGCCAGTACAGTTGGTGGACTTATCGCGCCCATGCCAGAGCGAGGAATAAAGGCTGGCGGATCGATTACCACTTGGTGAGTCCAGGCTTACAGGACCGTATGAAAGGTGCAGCCCTGTTGTCCGAGGTGCGGCATTCCGACCATTGCCCCATCTCGTTAGAATTGGAATAGGGCTTTGCAGAGATCTGCTACTGTTGAGACCCGGACGAGTTCAATCCCTTTTGGCTGCTGGGTTAAGCGGTTGTATTGGGATAGGAACACCTTTTCAAAACCCAGTTTTTCAGCTTCTGAGATACGCGGCTCCACACGCCTTACAGCCCGAATTTCGCCGCTGAGTCCCACTTCACCCGCAAAGCAGTAATTTTCCGCTATGGGGATGTCCGCATCGCTCGACAAGATGGCTGAAATCACCGCTAGGTCCAAAGCCGGGTCGGCCAAGCGAATGCCCCCGGTCACATTTAGAAACACGTCTTTTGTCGACAATTCGAATCCTGCGCGTTTCTCCAATACGGCTAAGAGCATATGTAAACGCTTGGTGTCGTAGCCGGTAGTCGAACGCTGTGGGGTGCCGTAAACCGCGCTGCTCACCAGGGCTTGGATTTCGACTAAGAGCGGGCGCATGCCCGCTAGGGTTCCGGCTATGCTGTTTCCACTTAGGCGTGCTTCTCTTTTGGTGATTAGGATTTCCGAAGGATTGGCCACTTCGCGCAAACCATTTTCGCACATTTCGTAAATGCCCAAGGCTGCCGTAGAACCAAACCGGTTCTTCAAAACCCGCAAAATGCGGTGTGTGTGGTTTGGGTCCCCCTCGAACTGCAATACGGTATCGACCAGGTGTTCCAGCACTTTGGGACCGGCCAATTGCCCCGATTTGGTGATGTGTCCAATCAACACAACCGGCGTATTCGATTCTTTGGAAAATTCGACGAGTTCGGCCGTGCTCGCCCGGATTTGTGAGACCGTGCCGGGCGAAGCCGCTACACGATCGGTCTGTAAGGTTTGAATGGAGTCGATGATCAACAAGTCGGGTCGTACCCGAGTGAGCTGTCGGAAAACACCCTGGGTTTGGGTTTCGTTTAAGAGGAATACATTTGGGTTTTCAAAGGGCAAACGCGCCGATCGGCGCTTGATTTGCAGCGGGCTCTCTTCACCGGAAACGTACAAAATTTTGTGGGGGACGAGTTGCAAGGCGAGCTGTAGCAGTAGGGTGGACTTTCCTATCCCGGGTTCGCCACCCAACAGATTGACCGAGCCAGCTGTGATGCCGCCCCCCAGTACCCGGTTGAATTCTCCGTCCGGCGTGCGCAGCCGCGGCTGCGCCTCGGGATTGATTGCATCCAATTGTAACGCGTTGCGCGGCTTGCGATCGGGCGCCGCACCCCAAAGCGCTGGCTTTTCTCCCTTTTCAACCCGCTCTTCAGCTAGGGTATTCCATTCACCGCAGCTGGTACACTGCCCCATCCATTGGCTGTGTTGGGCACCGCAATTTTGACAGAAGTAACCGATTTTTACCTTCGCCATATGTGGCCTTTGTTTATCAAAGGTAAGGCGATAGTCGATGCCAAGCCAAGGGTTAGTACCATGAGGGTTTGTGCCAGCCAAACCAGCCAGCCGAATGCGTAACCCGTAGCGGCTGTTACACCGTAGCGCAACAGGATTTGCTGTATGGCGATGGGATAAGCGCCGAGACCGCCCGGTGTGATGATTATGCTGATGCCCCCCAATACAAAGGCACCCAGTACACCTGAAAAAGGAACGGATGTCGTTTCGGGTAAGGCGAAGTAACAGACGCCAGTCATCAGCATGTAAAGCGACCATATTAGAATCGTATGACCGATAAAGGCCCATTTCTGCTTCACTTTGTCGATGGCGCGCATGCCTTCCACTAGGCCTCGAATTGGCGTTTTGATTTTTTGGGCTAGGGGATGGTTGGATTTTTTTAAGCAGAATAAGCCTATAGCTAGCGCCACCAGTGTGCTTATCGAAAGCACGAGTAGCATTTTACGATTCGGTATTTTGCCCTGAGAAAGGACGTGTAAGTAAGAGAGAACCGCATGGTGTTGCCAAGCGACAAAGCTGGCAGCTAGTAAGACGAGCACGAGCAAGTCGATGACGCGTTCGGTGATTAAGGTGCCAAAGGTTTTATCAAAAGGGGTATTTTCGTAGCGAGACAGGACGGCGCACCGGGATACCTCTCCCATCCTCGGTATGGCGAGATTGACCAAATAGTTGATCACAACTGCGCATAGCCGATTCCAAAAACCGGTTTGGATACAGATGGCGCTCAGGGTATAGTTCCAGCGTATCGCACGGCTTATGTGACTTACCATGCCCAAGAGCGCTGAGACCAACAGCCACCAAAGATTGGCTCGGGTTAAGGCGCGCTTCATATCTGCCATATCTTTGGGGGTGCAACCTCTAACGACGAGCCAGATGAGCAAAATGCCCACGCCGAGCGACAGGAAAAGCGTTAAGAGGCGTTTGGCGGTTTTCATAAACGAGAGACAAAAGTAGCCAAAAAAACAGCTGTGAAACCCCAGCGTGCGACCTACTCATACAGACCACTGCGTTTTTTCGTACCTTTGTGCCCGCACTGAGGTAAATTTCTGATACATAGTTATGAAAGCGAATAGGATTCTGTATGTATCCGCTGAGTTAACGCCCTACTTTCCGGAATCCCCCATCTCCCGTATATCGTTGGAGGCGCCCAAGGAGCTGAACAGCTTGGGTAAAGATGTGCGCATCTTTATACCGGGCTTTGGTAACATCAATGAGCGCCGCCATCAGCTGCACGAGGTGATTCGGTTGTCCGGTATGAATTTGATCATTAACGATGTGGATCAACCCTTGATCATTAAGGTAGCATCCATCCCCAAGATGCGCCTTCAGGCTTATTTTATTTATAACGAGGAGTATTTTAAACGAAAAGGGGTGTATGGGGATAAAGACGGAAATTTTTATCCGGATAACGACGAGCGGATGTTGTTCTTTATCCGCGGGGTGTTGGAGGCTGTCAAGAAATTAAACTGGTCTCCCGACATCATACACATACACGGCTGGCTGAGCGCGTTGCTACCCCTATATGTGCGTACCTACTATAAAGACGAGCCTATATTTGCCGATACCAAAATAGTTTCTTCCCTATACGATGTGGGTTGCGAAGGCGATTTGAATCCCAGCATGATTCGGAAAATAGCTATGGATGGCATAGATACCACAAACTTTGATTATATCCAAACGCCTAGCTTTTTGAACCTAACCCGCTTGATGATCGACTATTCCGACGGTGTGATTAAAGGTACAGAAAGCTTGCCCGATCCCGTAAATGCGCTTTTGAACGATACCGATAAGCCCGTTTTGGGCTATCTGAATCCAGGGGAATTTAGTGCGGTATACCACAAGTTCTGTCAGGAAGCAGTTTTTAAATGAAGGTAAAATATGGGAATGAATAAAACTGCAGCCATGGGGTGCATCGGTCTTTTCGCATGGTCTCTTTGGGGTGTATTGGCCGTTTCTTGTGAGCAGCGCGATACCTTAGATGGGGCCGACCTCTCTGTTCTGAATAAGCCGAAACAAGGGGTTCGTAAGTATAAGCCGATCGCATACAGTGCGGAGACAGACTCGATTAAGAGCAGTAATCCGATTTTTTCAAAGGTCCTAGGCGTTATCTCGGATCCGATCTTTGGAAAGGTAAAGGCTTCCTTTGCGGCACAGCTAACCCTTCCAAAACCGGACTTGGACTTTGGTAAAAATCCGGTTTTAGACTCTGTCGTCTTTAACGCGCCACTCATAGCCGGGGGTACCCAAGCGGATGAAAAAAATCCCTATCGGAATGACTTTAACATAATCCCGCAGCCCGATGGTGGCTTTAAGCCCTTCACCATTAAGGCGTATGAGATTACCGGTGCGATGAAAACCGTAGCCGAGGTAACCTGCTCCAATCATCGATATGATCTAGACTACCAACACCCAATCGGCGAAGCGATGTACACGCCCACTCAAGAAAGCATTGAAATAGCGGAAGGCGGAGCGAAAAAAAAGGTTGTACCGGCGATTCGGGTATCCCT
>JBAJNK010000047.1:0-11602 GCA_036881805.1 Flavobacteriales bacterium | reverse complement strand
GATGGCAGAGCGGTCGAATGCGGCGGTCTTGAAAACCGTTGAGGGCAACCTCCGGGGGTTCGAATCCCTCTCTCTCCGCTGAATGAAACCCGGCGCAATACGGCATACAATCCCTAGGGTAAAAGCGCTCAGGGAGAAGGCGAAACAACCGACCCAAACTGCAGCATTGATGAATTAAAAAAATTGTCTGCCCAAATGTGTTATTTATCGGCGCTATCTCATCTTCCGTTGTCTGTTGCGCGCTTGCTGCTCCTGTGCCTGGCGCATCATCTCTTCCATCTTCTTGGAAAATGTACCTTTCTTTTTCGGCTTGGCTTTGCTCGCTTGAATCTTGGCGTGAATCCGCTCGTCATCCAAAATAAAACGCTTGATCACCCAGATTAAAATGACAGTGGTCAGGTTGGCTACAAAGTAGTAATAAGTCAAGCCCGAAGCGTAATTGTTAAAAAATAACAACATGAAAACCGGCATGAGGTATATCATAAACTTCATGTTGGGCATGCCCTTCTGCGCCGGCTGCTGCATAGCGCCCATACCGTTTACGCGCGTATAAAAGAGCAAGGAAATCGCCATTAAAATGGTAAATAGACTGATGTGGTCGCCATAGATCGGAATTTGAAAGGGCAATTTTAGAACCGAATCATAAGCCGTTAAATCGTCTGCCCATAAGAACTGCTGCTGGCGCAAATCGATCAAGGCCGGATAGAAGCGAAACATCGCATAGAGAATCGGCATTTGAAAGAGCGCTGGCAAGCAGCCGCTCAGCATACCCGCACCGGCCTCGTTCTGTACCCGCATGGTTTCCATCTGCCTCTTATGCGGACTATCTTTGTGCTTCTCGTTGATCGCTTGAATCTCAGGCCGGATAATGCGCATCTTGGCGCTTTGCAAATACTGCCTGTAGGTAACGGGCGAGAGGACGATTTTCATCACCATCGTCATCAAAAAGATAATCAAGCCAAAGCCCAGGCCGCAGTTGTGGAAAAATTGAAATACCGGATTGATGAAATATATGTTTACATATCGGAAAATACCCCAGCCAAACTGCACTTGAGCCTCGAGTTTGCGATTGTATTGTTGCAATATCTCATACTTAACCGGGCCGTAGTACCAATTCATTTGACAACTCAACTCCCCATCGGTGAGCGGTAAGGGTGCCACAGCTCGATAGCGCTTCACAAAAGTAGAGTCCCCACTTTCGGATTGTAGGAAAAAAGTAGCCGTTTTAAAGTTTTTACCCGGCAGCAAAATAGCGGTAAAAAAGCCTTGATGACTGGCGATCCACCCGACTTCTCGCTCCGTTTTGCCCTTTGATTCATCGCTCCGCATATAGTCGGTTCTGCCGTTTTCATAGGTGTAATAAAACTCATTTCCCATCGCTTCCATACCGGGGCTCTTCTCCCGACTAAACGATTGGGTACGCCAATCCAATCGGATGGGTGTCGTCTCCTGCCACGCATCTCGCATGCCTTCCGACTGGATGGAAAAATCCATCATATAGTCATCCTTCAAGGTATAAATGTAGTCCAAATGCTCACCCCCTGTTAGTTGCAAGCGCATTCGAAGTACCTGATTGCCATCTCTCTCCTGCAAAATGGGGATAAAAAAGCGGTTTTCAGTGCTGACCGACCTGCCCGATTTATCGACGAAAGTAAGCCCAAAGGAGGCGTTGCCATCGTTCACCATGTAGAGCGGCGCATCCCGTCCTGCCTCGTATGCAGCATAAGGGCGGTACCCCTTGATGATCACCTGTTTGAACCACCCCCCTTTGTTGTCTATCACCAGCTTTAAGGAGTCGTTTTCCAGCACGGTGGTACCGGCCGTTCCGCCGCCAGCCACCTCGTCCGCATGACCGATGTGCTTAACCGTATCCCTTGCCAGGTGGTCCGCCATTTGGCTTTGGGCAGCCACATTGCGTTTTTCAGTCTGCACTCGAGTAGGGCCGCTCCCCCTTTCTCTTTTGATTTGATTTTGCCAGAGGTAGCACAATACCAGCATCAGCACAATACCTATGAGAGAACGATAGTTTGGCTTGTTATCCATCTCGTCTTCTTTAATCCTGTAAAAACTGGGTAGTATACCTTAAATCCTTTTATCGATGTGGGATCGCTCAAGTCCTGTTTCAAGCTTTTCTATCGCAACCCGTTTTACCACCATTTTTTCTCTTAGCCCATTCAAAATGTAAAGCGATAAATTCCCGATACGCCAAGTGTCCAACTCAAAGAAAATTCCCGCAGTCTAAAACGATGTAGGCGCCCATCCCCATTTATCGGCCACAGGCTTTCACGGCCCCGATAAAGTTTACAAACAGCGGATGCGGGTTGCACACCGTGCTCTTGTATTCGGGGTGAAATTGTACCCCCACAAACCAGGGATGTCCGCTGATCTCGATGATTTCAACCAAACCCGTTTCCGGATTTACGCCGGTGGCGCGCATCCCAGCGGATTCAAATCGGCTGCGGTACGCATCGTTAAATTCATACCGATGTCGATGTCGCTCGGAGATCAAAGCCGTCTTATATGCTTTTCCAGCGATGGAGTCGGCAGCGGTGATCCGGCATTTCCAAGCGCCCAGGCGCATCGTACCGCCCAAATGGGTGCGACTTTTCTGTTCTTCCATCAGGCTGATTACCCGGTGTTCCGACTTGGATTCCATCTCGGCGGAGTTGGCGTCGGCGAGCTGCAAGACATTTCTGGCGTATTCCACAACTGCCATCTGCAGGCCCAAACAAATACCCAAGAAGGGAATGCCGTTCTCACGCGCATAGCTGATAGCCCGGATCTTGCCTTCCAAGCCGCGCGCACCAAAGCCGGGCGCGACCAATATGCCACCGATGCCGTCGAGCAACTGCACTGCGTCTTCTTCGAGCAGATCCGCAGCGTGGACCCACCGAATGTGCAATTCGACCCAGTTAGCTGCCGCACCATGGGTCAAGGCCTCTGAAATGGATTTATAGGAATCCTGTAATTCCACGTACTTGCCCACTATGGCCACTGAAATTTTGCCCTTCGGGTTTTTCAACCGATTTAAAAAGTCGTCCCAATGACTCAAATCGGGTTTGCAGCTGTCAGGCAGGCTCAAATGCCGTAAAACCACCTGATCCATACCCTGTTCGTGAAGCAACAAGGGCACGTCGTAAATCGTATCCGCATCCACCGATTCGATGACCTCATCCGGCCTCACGTTACAAAACAGCGCCAATTTGTCGCGCACTTCGTGGGAAATGTGGTAAGCTGAGCGACAGACCAACAAATCGGCTTGAATCCCGCTCTCCATCAACATGCGCACGGAGTGCTGTGTGGGTTTGGTTTTCAACTCGCCGGAAGCGGTTAAATAGGGGATCAAGGTGAGGTGAATGACCACAGCATTCTCCTTTCCCAGCTCCCAAATCATCTGGCGTACGGTCTCGATGTAAGGCAGGGATTCAATATCGCCTACCGTACCGCCAATCTCCGTGATTATCACGTCGTAGTCACAGCGGGTTGCCAGTATTTTAATGCGGCGTTTAATCTCATCGGTAACCTGTGGAATCACTTGGACGGTCTTACCCAAATAATCGCCGCGGCGCTCTTTCTCGATGACGGTTTGGTAAATGCTGCCGCTGGTCACATTGTTGGCTCGTGAAGTAGGCCGGTCGAGGAAACGCTCGTAATGTCCCAAATCCAGGTCGGTTTCGGCGCCATCCTCCGTGACAAAGCACTCACCGTGTTCGTATGGATTCAAGGTACCGGGGTCTACATTTAGATAGGGATCTAGCTTTTGGATCGCAACGGAAAAACCCCGGGCTTGTAGCAAGGCACCCAGCGATGAAGCGACAATGCCCTTGCCCAGAGATGAAGTAACCCCACCGGTAACAAAGATGTATTTGGTCGCTTGCGCCATGGACTCCCGCTAAAAAAACTTTGCAAACTTATGGAAAAGAATGGAAAATCCACCGAGACAGCAATCGGGTTTTAGTGCGCCGCGCCACCCCGCATAAACCGCTGCATCACGGCTTCGCTCACCCCTGTACTGGAGAATCCGCCATCGTGAAAGAGGTTTTGCATGGTCACTTTTCGGGTCCAATCGGAAAAGAGTGTCAGCACGTAATGGGCGCAGTCCCGGGCACTGGCATTGCCCAGCGGAGACATGGCTTCAGCGAAATCGATAAACCCCTCGAATCCCTTTACCCCCTTGCCCGCAGTCGTCGGGGTTGGCGATTGGGAAACGGTATTGACGCGCACCTTGTTGCGCAGGCCCCAGTGGTATCCAAAACTGCGGGCAATGGATTCCAAGTATGCCTTGTTATCGGCCATATCATTATAATCGGGAAATGTTCGCTGTGCGGCCATATAGGTCAAGGCCACGATAGAACCCCAATCATTCACAGCGTTCTTATCCCAGGCTACGCGCATGAGCTTGTGGAAGGAAACGGCCGATATATCCCACCCCTTTTTCAGCCAATCGTAATTCAATTCGGTGTAGTGTTTTCCCTTGCGAACGTTTACCGACATGCCGACGGAATGCAAGATAAAATCCAGCTTGCCCCCCAAGTGTTCACAGGATTTATCGAGCAGGTTTTCCAGGTCCGCCTTATCGGTCGCATCAGCAGGCACGACCAGGCTACCCGTTTCCTTTGCAAGCGCCTGAATAGCCCCCATACGGATAGCCACAGGGGCATTGGTCAGCACGAATCGAGCGCCTTCGGCATGGGCGGCTTCCGCTACTTGCCACGCGATGGAGTCCGCATCCAAGGCGCCGAATACAATTCCGCTTTTTCCCGCTAACAACGACATGTCTTATATCTTTAAAGCAAATATAACTAATCCAATTGCAACAATTCTTTGGCTTGGTGCAACGCCGCTTGGGATACGGAGCGTCCACTGAGCATGGCGGCCAATTCTGCAACCCTTTCCGAGTCGGACAAATCCTTTACCCGTGAAAGGGGTTTGCCGTTTTTCATCTCTTTAGAAACCCTTAGCTGCCAGTCCCCCTGAGCGGCCACCTGGGGCAAATGGGTAATGGTGATGAGCTGATTCCCCCGGCTCATCTCCTTCATAATCCGACCCATCTGGTCAGCCACCTTACCGGAAACCCCACTGTCAATCTCATCGAAAATCAGGGTAGGCATTTGCTGTTTATTCGCCAATAGGCGTTTAACCGCCAACATGAAACGAGATTTCTCCCCACCGGAAGCGACGCTTTGCAGGGGCTGCAAAGCGCTGCCTTTATCAGCCGAAAAATAAAAGGCGACCGAGTCGCTTCCACGGGCACTACAAACGCCTGTCGGCTCGACCGCAATCGACAACCTCGCATCGGGCATGGCGAGAAGCGACAGGGTGTCACACAGTGATTTTTCAATTAATTTCGATGCCTTAACCCGCTCCATATGGAGTTCTTGTGAAATTTGGTTCAACGAAATTTCCAAATGCTGAGTCTCCGATTTTAACCCTTCGAGCGCTTGATGAGACGCGTCGAGTTCACGCAATTCCAAGGTGATTTTCCGCTGCACTTCACACAATTCAGCCACTGAATTCACCTGGTGTTTTTTCTTCAAATCAAAGAGGCGCTGCAAGCGGTTTTCAATCCAAAGCAAGCGCTGGGGATCGTGGTCGGTTCCCGCTTGTAGATTTTCCACCTCGTTGCACAAATCCTGCAATTCGATAAGAACGGAGTCCACCCGCCCGGCCATTTCAGCAAAGGAATCCCCCAAATCGGTCAGTTGCGAAAGCGCGTTTTTCGCCTGTTGAAGCTGTGGCAACACGCCGTAGTCTTCCGCATCCAAATGAATCCGCACCGCTTCCAAAGCCGTTTTTATCTGCGCCACATTAGCGAGCTTCCGCTGCTCCGACTCCCACTCCAACTCTTCGCCCACCCGCAAATCAGCACCCGCCAATTCAGCGAGGAGAAATCGATTGAAATCGCTCGCCTTCACCCGCTGCGCCTGTTGTGCTTCCTTTTGTGCCAAACGCTTTTTGAGCGCCTGATAGGCCTGATAGGTCTTTTCATACTGCAACCGAACTCGTGGATTCTCAGCGAGATTGTCGAGCAGCTCCATTTGAAAAGCACTTTCGTCCAACCTTTGCGTTTCGCCTTGTGCGTGGATGGTTACCAGACGATCACCCAATCGACAAAGGGATTCCAATGTGGTGGGCGTATCGTTGACAAAGGCGCGACTGCGGCCGGAAGGCAGTATTTCCCTGCGGATAACCGCGTGGGCATCCCAATCCAGGTCGAGGGATTCAAAGAGCGGTTGCAAGCCGCGATCACCCGTGGCAAACACCCCTTCGATAACCGATTTTCTCTCTCGGTCTGCTGAGTATTTGCGATCGGCACGCCCGCCGAGCAAGAGGTTGAGCGCACCCAACAAAATGGATTTTCCCCCACCGGTCTCGCCGGTTATAGCCGTCATTCCCGCTTTTAAATCCAGGGAGAGCGAATCGATACGCGCGTAGTTTTTTATGCAGAGTCGTTGCAGCATTGGGTTTTCATTAAGCGATAATCGCGTTGACGCGAATAAGTCATACATCGGGATTGATAATTTGGGACCTTGAGAATGCCCGTCCACCCATATAGCACGCGTATACTAAGCCAAGTCTTCACGAGGAGCATAGTATTTTTGAATGATAAATTTAAAAATATCCGCTGCAACCGCAAGTTTGGGCTTTAAATCAAACTCGACTTTCTCCCCGTCCTGGGTTACGATTTTAATTTTGTTGGTGTCATGTGAAAAGCCAGCCCCTGGATCGCGCAAAGAATTGATCACCATGCAATCGGCTTTCTTCTCGATCAGTTTTTTCACCGCATTTTCCTCCTCATCTGCTGTCTCTAAGGCAAAACCCACTGTGATTTGCGATTTTTTCTGCGCGCCCATCGCTTTGAGTATATCCGGATTTTTGACCAACTCCAGCAAAAGGACCTGCTGCTTTTTCATTTTCTGTGGTGATACCACCCTGGGGCGATAATCCGAAACCGCTGCAGCTGCGATGAAAATATCGGATTCAGCAAAGTGCGCTTGCACAGCCTCGAGCATTTCTGCAGCGGTTCGAACAGGCAGCAGCGTCAAGTCTTTTTCTGTAAATTGAGGTGCTATAGGCCCCAGCACCATAGTGACCGCCGCACCGAGCGCCAAAGCGCTTTGCGCCAAGGCAAAACCCATCTTTCCCGAAGAGCGGTTTCCGATAAAGCGCACCGGATCGATGGGCTCATAGGTAGGTCCTGCGGTGAGCAAGACGCTTTTACCGCAAAGGGGTTGCCGCTCGCGCATAGCCGATTGAATGCAATCGATGATTTGCTGGGGTGCCGCCATTCTTCCCGCACCGACCAAACCACTGGCCAACTCCCCCCAGGTCGATGGGATCACCCGATCGCCGTTGCGAGTCAATGTCTCTAAGTTGGATTGGGTAGTCGGGTGCGCATACATATCCAAGTCCATCGCAGGTGCGACAAAAACAGGACAACGAGCAGATAGATAGGTGGCTATCAAGAAATTATCGCTTTGCCCTTGAGCCATTTTTGCCAGAGTATTGGCCGTGAGGGGGGCAAAAACCATGTAGTCAGCCCACAAGCCCAAATCGATATGGTTGTTCCAAACCCGATTGGGTTTCTCTCCCTCGGTAAAAGCGGTATAAACCGGATTTTTGGACAATGTGGCCAGGGTGAGCGGCGTGATGAATTCCATCGCCTCGGGCGTCATGCAAACCTTTACCTGCGCGCCCGCCTTGATGAATAAGCGTATTAATTCCGCTGCTTTATACGCCGCAATACTTCCGGTGACAGCGAGCAAGACATTTCTAGCGCGAAGCACGAATCAGCCTTTTTCATCGGGGACAAGAAAGTAAATCTCATCATCCAATAGCTGTTGTGTAGCGATGGCTGTGGGCTTAGGCAATCTTTCATAATATTTGGAAACTTCGATCTGTTCTCGATTTTCAAAAACCTCTTCCAAACTCTCATTGCCGGTAGCAAACTCTTCCAGCTTTTGCGTCAGCTCCGCTTTGAGTTCCGCATTGATTTGATCAGCCCGTTTCCCCAAAATATCAATCGCACCGTATATACTCCCAACTTTGGCTATGAGTTCCTGTCGGTCGATGGTTATCGTCGTTTCGGGTGCTTTTACATTCTTGAAATCCATATCGCAAAAACCTTTGGTCTATCCCTTATCTCTATGTAAATCGGCTTCTTTTGACTCTCGCAATTCGGCTTGCTGCTTTCGAACGCGGATCAGCTCCGCATCGATCTGCGATTTTTTTTTATCCGCTTCTTCTCTCATTGGCGTTTGGGGAAAAATCTCGACCAAACGGCGGTAAGCGGTTTGCGATTCGACCAGGCGTTCTTCTTTGAGGCTGGAAATACTATTCATGGCCAATTCGTATGAAGTTTTGAAAAGGGTCTCCATCGCCGCTCGCCTAAGGGCGGTATCTGGATAATCATCTAAAAAATTTTCAATGGAGACCTCAGCCGCCCGATAATCCATCATTTTAAAATACAACTTCCCAATGGCAAACCGTTTGCGCTCCAACTTGTCTGTCAGTGCATCAATCCGCCGACCGGCTACTGCGACCGAATCGCTATTCGGATAGGTATCGATAAAGTACTGATAAGCATCAATCGCTTTTCTCGTAGGTGTTTGGTCTAGCTCGAAGTAAGGCGATTGCGCATCTTGGCACACGGCAGCGAGATAAGCCGCCTTTTCTGCCTTTGCACTCCTGGGAAAGGCTTTGTAAAAGCGCTCGAAATAATAGGCTGCCGACACGTAATGACGATTCTGAAAATAAGAATCTGCCAGAAAGTAATCGATGCGTTCCAACTGCGGGCTGTTGACATAAGACTTTTGGATGGACTCCAGCAGCTCGGCCGCCTTATCGTATTTGCCCTTTTGATAATATGCAGTACCCGCCTGGTAACGCAGCGCTTTGTCCGTGCTATTCATGGCTTTATCGAAATCCGATGCACAGGCGGAAAGCGATAAGACAAGTACCAGAAAAGCCAATGGGTATCCCTTACACACCCGGCAAAATTAAGTATATTTTTTCATGTGTACAAAACGCCTATTTCTTTCATTTCGACAGAAGGGGTAAAAGTCCCCAGGGGAAGAAATCTCGGCTCGACAATCGGTCTGGATTTTCCAAATCCGCCTTGAGCGTACCACAAAAGCACGATCCACCTGCTAGAGTCAGGGCTTTTCAATCCAAAGAAGCAGGCAAAACGCTGCCAAATAAATGAAAGGTCGCGCACAGGGTAAGGGGATTCAGCGGGCTTTTAGCGCTGCCTTTATTATTTTGATGCGCACGATAAAAGATATGAAAATGACAGCCTTAGCATCCAACCCGAAAGTGAGTGAATGCGTACAACACACCGCTCGGCAATTGATAAAAGCGCAACCCAAGCCCCATAGGGAATCGATCCAGAATCACGCCTACCCCCGCGCGATCGCCAGCTCCGATCACCCATCGATCTCCTGAACCGTCAGTCGAAAGCAAAATAAAGGCGTAAGGTATTTATCGTCAAAAATTCTTCTACTCTTTTTTGTCGGTTTGTAATACTTTTCAAACAACTCTTTACTGAGTTTTGGGAGTGGGTCATCTTGACAATCCACCCACCCATCTGTTAGACCATATCGTCGAACATACAGATACTCCCTCAATGCGTTGTTTCCAAAAAACAGTGATTTGGTTGTAAAAAACAACGAGGGGCCTATGTGATAATAGGTATTCTTGCCAAACGATTGACCGGGAAGAATTCTGCGAAATACCAAAAATATATCTTTATCGGGGAGTATGACGGGCTCGTCCATCTCAAAGACTAGTTTTTTTTCACCACCGCTTAGCGCACTGATCTCGATGGGGTACAGCTCGCTAATGGGAACCAATTCCAAGTGCTCCCCTTTTGCAGACCGGCATATTTGTAGGGTTATAAGCCCCTTACAGTCATATTTTGTTCTTACCCATACGTCATCCCGCTGTTCAAAGCGAATGGGCACTTCAATTTTCAAGAGCCTGTATTTCGTCTTATTTTTTATGCGCAGGGCATAGGCTGTACTTAGCGCCAAACTCGCCCTAAGAAAAGGAGCGATTGGCGACCACTCCCTTTTATAGCCGATTCGCTTTAATTTTTTGCGCTTGGATGGCGCAACGACAACCTCACGCAACACCTGTGTTTTGGGCTGCAATGCGATGCAATTGCCATCGAGGGCTGAAATGCAATACGCCTTTTTTACGTAACCGATGTGGCGGACGACCAGTGTATCACCGATATGGGCGGGCATGCTAAACCCACCCCGCTTATCGGAAAAGGTATACGTATTCTCTCCGCTATTTAAAATGCGGGCATAGGGTATGGGGTCTCTCGTAGCGGAATCGATCAAACACCCTCGATAAGGCTGAGAAAAGCCGACCGATACCCACCCCAGCAACAACACACTGCTGACTACCTTCACAATCTCACTTATACTTGGTGCCAAACGGCTATCTGTGGTATTTGGAGCTGATCTAAACGATTAACAATTACTCACAAGGCTCAGGATGCCAGCCATAATCATCCTGCCCCAATCTTACTACTATCCAAAATACGGTAAATTCCCTATGTACATATCTAACACCCATTAGACAAGGGGTTCTTTCCGTTTTAAACCCGATACCCAGAAATCTACTCTCCCGCACCTCGGTAGCATCCACTGCCGGCAAATAGACATCCATTAGAATAGTGCCTAAGACAAATAGACCGATTAAGATAAATTTTTTTGGCGTTCGTTTCTTTATCCATACCAACATAATGCATATATTTTAGGGTTATCCCGCTCGCTATAGAGCCGGCTTGGGAACCATTTCCATCAATCCCGCATCCAGCGAGTGATTTTTGCGTGCTTGAATCCTGGCTTGTACGCTGTGCTTTAGTTAAACCCAGACAAAGCTAAACAATGTATTATTTAAAAACAAGCAAATGGCTAATAATTTATCGGTATAAAGCAAAGAATTTTATATCTATCTAAAAAACAATAGGATAGTACGAGAATTTCTTAAAAGGCAGCTGTGACCTGCGGTAAATTCACCGACGAATACAAAAAGACAGTGCCCACTTTTCAAGCCGATTCCCTCAGGCACAAAACCAAAAAAACCCTTTTTTAAATCACCCCAAGGGAGACAAAAGAGATCAGCCCTTTTAAACGAGCACACACAAATAACAACGAGATCGCATTGAGGTTTTGCAGGCGTTAAATAGGGACAAGACCAAAAGCCAAGCCCCTGTTCAAACCGACCTATATGACAAAAACAAAAAAATAGACGCCTTTTTTAAACTGTCCCCATATGACTTATGCCGGGATTGGGATTTTGCAGTTAGAACAACGCACGGGAAAAAGCAAGTCTTCCCCGCTTCAGGCCCAACCATCTAAAATGCACATCAGCAGGGCTGGCTATCAGGACAAAAAATAAAACCCGCTTTGTAAGCCGATACAAAAGGAACAAAAAAACGCCACTTTTTAGGCTCACCTCACAGAGGTGAGCACGAAAAATAGACCATCTTTTCAAACCCACCCATGTCGATTGATACCGCAATAGGACTACCACACCTATATACAGACAAAAGCAAAAAATAAGGCTCGGGAATTAGACCGACTATGCG
>JBAJNK010000046.1:0-20512 GCA_036881805.1 Flavobacteriales bacterium | reverse complement strand
GTGGGACTCTCCGGTGGTGTGGACAGCAGTGTAGCTGCATACCTTTTGCAAAGGCAGGGGTTTCGCGTCATGGGTTTGTTTATGCGAAACTGGCACGATTCGGATGCAACGCTGGAATCGGATTGCCCCTGGATTGAAGATGGCAAAGATGCCATGCTGGTCGCCGAGAAGCTGGGAATCCCCTTTCAGGTTTTGGATTTGAGTGCGGTCTATAAGCGACGCGTCGTAGACTATATGTTTTCCGAATACGAGAAAGGCAAAACGCCAAATCCAGATGTACTGTGCAACCGCGAGATAAAATTCGATACTTTTCTAAAAGCCGCGCTCAGTCTCGGCGCCCATTATGTAGCGACCGGCCACCACTGTCGAAAAGATCGCTTTGAGCGGGCGGGACAGACCGTTTATCGCTTGCTAACCGGCAAGGACAGCGCCAAAGATCAATCCTACTTCTTGTGCCAACTCGATCAGCACCAATTGTGCCAGGCGCTCTTTCCCATCGGTGAACTGCAAAAATCCCAGGTTCGCACCCTGGCCAAAGAGTTGGGATTGGTGACAGCAGATAAAAAGGACTCACAAGGCTTGTGTTTTGTCGGCCAAATCCGTTTACCCGAATTTTTACAACGACAACTTCAACCCAAGGCGGGCAAGATCGTGGAAATACCGCTTGATTTCCACGCCTATCGCCAGGATCGGGTATCGGAGAACGCCGTGGACTTGGCTTCAAAATACCATTATACAGTGGATTCCGGCTCGGTGATCGGCACCCATCCGGGGGCGCATTTCTTTACCAAGGGACAGCGCAAGGGATTGGGTGTGGGGGGCAAACCGGAGCCCTTATTCGTAATCGATACCGACGTGATGCAAAATGTCGTCTATGTGGGTTGCGGTAAAAACCACCCTGGGCTGTACCGCCGTGCCTTATTCGTTCAAAGTGACGATGTCCATTGGATACGCGGGGATTTACAGCTCAAACGAGACGAAACCTTGCGCGTTTGTGCGCGCATACGTTACCGCCAGAGCCTGCAGGAGGCTGAATTGCTGTGTCGAGAAGAAGGGATCTACGTGAAGTTTGACCAACCGCAATCCGCCATCGCCGAAGGGCAGTTCTGCGCTTGGTACATCGGGGAAGAACTCATCGGTAGCGGCGTGATCCATTGATTGGATGCCACAAACCAGCCTGCCCAGCGGAATGCTCGAAATAAATGTAGTACAAATCTGTCACAGCGCTGTGCTAAAGCAAAAAAAGACCGAGTCTTTAAGTCGGCGACCGGGAATAAAAAATATCCCCTTTCCAAACCGCTCCACAAAAGCCTTGGGGTTGGAATTTGACAACTGAAATACAAACACGAGAACAAGACAAAAGCCCCTTTTCAAGCTGTCATGCCGGAACAAAAAATCCCGCTTTTCAAATTGACGCACAGGGATGAAAAATAAAAATCAGCTTTCAAACTGCCGACCGAGAAAGTAAATACAGTCTTTCAAACCAACCCGTTGTGAGAAAAATCAAAAAGATAAAAACCGAATTTTCAAACCTTTGTAAAAGATTAAGACCCAAAAAGGCAACCTTTTAAATCATTGTGCACAAACAAAAAAAGTCCCCTCTTTAAAGAGACCTGAATCAAATAAGGAAAGGCAATCCGACGATTTAAACCGAACATACGATTAATGCAGGTTTACTTCTACATCCAATTCTATGCCGTATTTTTGACGCACATCGGCTTGAATGGCACGGGCGAGTTGTAAGACCTCGGCTCCAGTGGCCTCGCCGTGATTTACCAGTACCAGCGCTTGCTTCTCGTATACGCCCACATCGCCTTTGCGGTAGCCCTTCCAGCCCGCTCGTTCGATTAGCCAAGCCGCTGACAACTTGCACTTTTGGAGACTTAGCCGATAGGCGGGAATATCGGGATACCGCGCTTTGAGCGTTTCAAACCGCTGTGTAGAGACCACCGGATTTTTAAAAAAGCTACCGCTGTTTCCCAGCTCTTTTGGGTTGGGCAACTGGCGCTGACGGATGGCGACCACCGCACGGCTCAGCTCCTGTATGCTGGGATCGACAATACCCTGCCGCTGCAATTCATCCCTGATAGCACCGTAGGAGACACGGATACGGTGGTTGGCCCGCGTGAGCTGAAAAATGACGGACAAGACCACATATCGCCCCTTCAACTCCCCTTTGAAAACAGAGTCTCGATAGCCAAACTGGCAATCGGAGCGGGTAAAGGTTTTCATTTCGTTCGTAGCGATCTCCAAGGCGGACAGTTCGTAGAAAACATCTTCGAATGCCGCACCATAGGCTCCGATGTTTTGTATGGGTGCCGCACCCACACGACCCGGAATGAGCGAGAGGTTCTCCAGTCCACCAAAACCCTGCTGTAAGGTCCAACACACGAACTCGTGCCAATCCTCACCCGCTTGCGCCTGTACAAAAACCGAATCCCCTTTCGCCCGCAACACCCTTTTGCCCTTTGCACTCAAATGAACGACCAAACCGTCGAAATCCCGAGTGAATAGAATGTTACTACCCCCACCGAGAAAGAGAAGGGGATTTTCCCGCGCGACAGCAGATTTCAAAACAGCTTTCAATCCAGCTGTGGAGCGAACTGAAACGAAATACTCTGCCTCGGCTGCCAGTCCAAAGGTATGGTAATCTCTGAGCGATTGGTTTCGTGTAAACACTTGTCAAGAATTATACGCTTTCAAAGCGGCGCCCAAAATGCGAACCGCTTCGCAAAGGATTTCCGCTTTGCGCACGTACGCGATGCGCACCTGGTCTTTGCCGCATTCAGGCTCGGTGTAAAAGCCAGAGGCTGGCGCCAACATAACCGTCTTGCCGTCCAGCGAAAAGTCTTCGAGCAGCCATTGAGCGAATCGATCCGCATCGTCTACCGGCAGCTGGGCTACGCAATAAAAAGCGCCAGAAGGCTTGGGCGTGTATACCCCTTCCATCGCATTGAGCGACTCGACCAACACATTTCTCCGGTGCTCGTACGCAGCGACTACTTCATCGAAATAAGACTGCGGGGTGTCCAACGCAGCTTCACCGACCAGCAACCCCAGGGTGGGTGGGCTCAGTCGCGCCTGTGCAAAACGCGTTATCGCATCCCGGAACACCGCATTTCGGGAAACGACACAACCCACCCGTGCACCGCACATACTGTAACGCTTGGATAGGGAATCGACGACAATCGCGCAGTCGTCCAAGCCCGCAAAGGAAAGGAGGGAATGCGGCGCTCGGCCATCGTAGACAAACTCGCGATACACTTCGTCAGCAATCAAAAATAAACCGTGCTTCAGTGCCAAATCCGCCAATTTTTCAAGCTCCCCTCGGGTGTATAGATAACCGGTGGGATTCGACGGATTGCAAATTAAAACCGCCCGGGTCCGAGCTGAGATGAGCCTTTCAAAATCCGAGATATCGGGAAGTGCAAAACCCGATTCGAGGGAGGAGACCACAGGTACTATCCGCACGTTGGACGAGGTGGCAAAACCGTTGTAATTGGCGTAAAGCGGTTCCGGTACAATGACTTCATCCCCCGCATCCATGATGGCGCCAAAAGCAAAGCACAAGGCTTCCGATCCGCCTGTGGTCGCAATGATTTGATCGGCGTGAATGTCACAACCGATCTTTTGGTAATAGGCAGCCCACTTTTCCCGAAAACGCAGTGGGCCTTCCGATTGGCTGTAAGCCAACACTTCAATACGAGCCTGTTGCACCGCTGTCAAAGCCGGCTTGGGTGTGTGCATATCGGGTTGACCGATATTTAGGTGAATGACTTCTATACCACGCCTTTTAGCTGTCTCAGCACAAGGCACCAACTTTCGTATCGGTGAGGCGGGCATCCTTCGGCCCCTTTCAGAAATGTACGGCATGCGTTTAAAAGTTGAGGCGCAACAATTTTTCAAGTCGTAAATATAAGTACAATACAGCGGTCTTTTAGGCAAAACCCTCGGCGTATTGCGCATTGGACTGATTGTAAGGATCCAGGACAACACCGCTGATTTTTATTACCCGATTGGGCAATTTGAAAGGTCGGAATTGTTTTTTTGTGCTTGCCCGTGCAGGACATTTGAAAATCCGACCTCATTTTTTTGTCTTTGACCTTTTGTGCGGGTTAAAAAAAGGATTTTGTTTTCTCTTTGGTGATTTAAAGCGCCAGCCTTATTTTTTTGTACGGCTCGCTTCCAATCGATGATGCGAAGAAGGGCTTGTTTTTTGTTCTGTAAGATCGGATTGAAAAAGACGGTTTTACTTTTTGGGTAAATTTGAAAAGCGGGTTTTATTTTTCGTCCCGATGGGACGTCTGAAAGGGGGCTTTTCTACTCCTGTGCTGTGTTCCAGCTGCAAAATTCCAATCACATCGGCAATCGTGTAGGGAGACTGCTAAAAAGCAGTACAGCCTTTACTCCGAATCTGAGACACCCTTGTAGCCATATTACCGCAAAGATTACCGAGCGACAGGATTCAAATCAATACCCCGGCTTTAAGCCTTCACCTCGCCGACCACTTTAATGACTTTTCGCCCTTCTTTGGCATTGGAAAAAACCGAAATGCTCTTGCGAAAAGGCCCGACCCGCTGGGTATCATACCGCACTGTGATAAACCCGCTGTCACCGGGTTTAATGGGTCGCTTTGGCCAGCTAGGCACCGTACAACCACAAGCGGATCGGATATTGGAAATGATGAGCGGCGCATCTCCCACATTGGTAAACCCCAACTTTTTAATCCCTTTAGAACCTTTTACAATCGTTCCAAAATCCACTTTTTTGGTGTCGAATCTAAACACCGCCCCATGGGTTTGCGCCTGTATCGCAAAAGCGCATAGGGGCAACAGCACGGCTGAAAGGACAATTCGTTTCACAACGCTTTATTTCACCCACAAAGATAGAGAAATTTTTAAACCCTTTACGCGTACCTTTGCGTTTCGATCTCACCGAGATGCCTATCAAAAACCCGAACATTCCTTCACGATACGACCCCAAAGCCACCGAATACAAGTGGTACAAATACTGGTTGGAAAACGGCTATTTCCGCTCCAGGCCAGACGGGCGCAAACCCTACACCATTGTCATCCCACCCCCCAATGTAACCGGTGTGCTGCATATGGGACACATCCTCAACAACACCCTTCAGGATGTACTGATTCGCCGGGCCCGCATGGCGGGCTATAACGCTTGTTGGGTACCGGGCACCGATCACGCTTCCATCGCCACGGAAGCGAGGGTAGTCGCCCACTTGCAGGCAAGCGGGATCAAAAAAAGCGACTTATCCCGAGACGAATTTTTAAGGCACGCCTGGGCATGGACGCACAAACACGGGGGGATCATACTGGAACAACTGAAAAGATTAGGGGCCTCTTGCGACTGGGCACGCACCCGGTTTACCTTAGACGAATCGCTTTGCGAATCGGTTGTCAAAGCATTTGTGGATTTGTACGAGAGGGGGTTGATCTACCGGGGACATCGGATGGTCAATTGGGACCCCCAGGCCCAAACCACCATTTCCAATGAAGAGGTGAACTACATTGAAAAAAAAGGCAAACTCTACTACCTGCGCTACCCGATCAAAGGTTCGGAATCCTTTGTGACCATCGCTACCACACGCCCGGAAACCATGCTGGGCGATACCGCTATCGGCGTACATCCCGATGATGCGCGCTACCACCACTTAGTGGGAAAAACCGCTATCGTACCCATTGCGAATCGTAAAATCCCGATCATTCAAGACGAATATGTGGATCGAGAATTCGGAACGGGCTGTCTAAAAATTACACCGGCACACGATGTGAACGACAAAGAAATCGGCGACCGACACCAGTTGGAAATCATCGATATCTTCCAGGATGACGGTTCCTTAAACGCCCATGGGCGCCATTACGAAGGAATGGATCGCTTTGCAGTCCGCCAACTCATAGTGGAAGAGCTCCAGGAAAAAGGGTTTTTGGTAAAAGAAGTGGACTACACCCACAAAGTGGGCACGTCTGAACGCACGGGCGCCGTAATCGAACCCAAGCGCTCCATCCAGTGGTTTGTAAAGATGGCAGACTTGGCCAAGCCCGCCCTGGAAGCCGTCTCCAATGGGGCGGTTGCAATCGTACCCGAGAAATTCGCAAATACCTACCGCCACTGGATGGCGCGCATACACGATTGGAATATATCGCGTCAACTGTGGTGGGGACACCCCATTCCAGCTTACTACTACGGCGAAGGCATAGCTGATTTTGTCGTAGCCCAAACACCGGAAAAAGCCTTAGAACAGGCCCGAAGAAAATCTGGCAACCTCGATTTGCAAGCCGGGGATTTAAAGCGAGATCCCGATGTGTTGGACACTTGGTTTTCCGCCTGGCTCTGGCCCATTTCCGTATTCGATGGCATCCGAAAGCCCGATAATGAAGAGATAACCTATTATTATCCCACCCAAGATTTGGTTACCGCTCCGGAAATCCTCTTCTTCTGGGTGGCGCGCATGATTACAGCCGGTTATGCGTTTAGGGGGCGCCCCCCTTTTTCCCATGTATACCTCACGGGAATCGTGCGCGACAAACAAGGCCGAAAGATGAGCAAGTCCCTGGGCAACAGTCCAGATCCCATCGAATTGATCGAGCGATACGGCGCCGACGCCGTGCGCGTGGGCATGTTGCTGACGACCCCAGCGGGTAACGACTTGCCTTTTGACGAATCGCTCTGCTTACAAGGCCGAAACTTTGCCAATAAAATCTGGAATGCTTTTCGCTTAGTCCAGCGCTGGGAGCCTCTAGAAAAAAGGCAACCCGATTATGCGACCCTAGGCATTTCCTGGTTTGAAAACCGCTTAAACCAAGCCCTACACCAACTGGAAAAAGATTTTGAGGCCTACCGCATTTCAGCTGCACTCATGGGCCTCTACAAACTGATCTGGGACGATTTCTGCGCCCTGTACCTCGAAATTGTAAAACCGCCCTACGGAGAAAAAATAGACGCAAAAACCGCAACCCAAACCCGACGGCTATTCGAAAGCATACTGAAAATGCTCCATCCCTTCATGCCTTTCCTAACCGAAGAGATATGGCACCGGTTTGCCAAACGAAACGAGGGAGAAGCCCTGATCATTACCGAAATGCCGAAGCAAAAAGCTTGTGATGAAAAACTGATTCGAGAATTCGATTTCAGCGCTCGGGTAGTCTCAGCCCTGCGCCATTTCAGGATGAAAAAAAATATCCCCAACCCAGAGAGACCACCGGTTTCTGTCTGGGAAAGGGAAGCCCACCGCCATTTCGATCCGGTGATCTGCAAGCTCGCCCATCTGAGCGAGCTGCGGTATACAAATGCCAAAATAGAAGGTGCGCCAGCTCTGCAGGTGGGTTTGAACACATACTTCATACCGGTCGAGCGCGCGGTAGACAATCGGGGAGAAATCGCCAAAGCCACAGCCGAGATCAACCATCTGCAAGGTTTTTTAAAACAGATAGAAAAAAAGCTGAACAATGAATCGTTCATCGCCAAAGCACCCGAAGAAATCGTGGCTGTGACGCGCAAAAAACAAGCCGACACACGAGAAAAAATCAAAACGCTGCAAAGGCATATCGAGGGCTTAAAAAGATGACGCGCCATTTCGCCGGGCTTTTTAGACCCGCATAAAAGACCAAAATTCAAAAAAGGTAAGTTCCCTTATTTTCAAACCACCACGCACAGGCAAAACCAAAAAGAGTCCCGCTTTTTTAACCCAGCACACACGGCGGGATACAAAAAAATAAGGTTGGGGTTTTAGGCGCTCCCGCTATATGATCGTATAATCCGAAAAACGAATCGTCCCAGCTTGGAAAAACAAATCATCCTTTTTTGGAGAGGTATACGCTACCCGTCAAGACGATTTTTCTTGCGGTGAAGTGGAGTAAGAGAAACCTGTATTCCAATCAAAGCCGAAAAATTAGAATGAGCAAACCCGTTATTCCATTCGAGTGGAATACCCTTAATACCCGTGGATGCTATGGCTGACATTGCCGCAGGGGAGATTTCAGTATTGGAGTTAGATTGTGATCGTTATGGGGTGCCGGCTTAAAGGCGCCCATTTCCCAATACCTGTCAAAGGCTCACCCATGCATCCTAAGTATAACGCTGGAGATATTGTAGCTTGTAAAAAGCTGCCTCTTAAAGACATATTTTTTCAATGGAACGGGGTTTATGTACTGGATATTATACGAGGAGCACTGATAAAGCGGGTTTATAAGACTGATGATGCAGATCGTATCTCGTTGGTTTCTGAAAATGAAAAGTACATTCCTTTTGACTTGCACAGAAGTCAAATACATGCGACTGCCTTAGTTATGAGGGGGGTGATTCGCTTAGAGTAAGTCAATGAGCCGACTCTCTTGGTTGGATTCACTGTAAAACAAATTCTCCTCAGAAAACTACGGCTTTTCAGCAGGGTTTAGTTATTGGTTCATGTATATCAGTCACTTATGATATTTGATTTGTCATTTTGGAAAATTTTAGATCCATTTGGGTGGCTTTTTGGGGTGTTTTGGAGCGTTTTTGTGGATTTTACCTCCTGTTTTGGCATTTTCCCCCTCCTTAGCTGCCCAAAAATGGCTGTGATAGGCAGAGCCAAAGTGCAGAACCAAACAATATTTTAGAATTTTGAGTTGCTGGTCGGTTGTTTGATACATAAGCATAAAAAGCCCACATTCGAGGCTGTGATTTAGCGCGGTGAGCGGTTCTAAAAGTCTTTATCTGCGTGATATGGCACCGGATGGTGGTTATGGCGTAATTAAATGCAGAAAAACGGTTGCCTCTCCTTCAAAACGGCAGTTAACCGGAAGTAAATGTGACTGAATCCCGGATTAGATGCTTATAGCTGGAACCCAGTACCGGAACGGAAAGAACGCACTTTCAAGCCCATTCAAACGAGTCAGAGGCAAAACACGACCGCCTCCTCTTTAAGCTACCCGAACGAGGAAAGCGCTTTTCTAATCCATTTGGCGGAAAGCCCAAAAATACCCGCTGCTGCCCAATCACCTGTCCGAGTCCGATATAAAAAAGCCCGTATGCCACAAATAAATAGTGAAAAGAAAAGACCCATCAACCCACTGCTGCTGCGCAACTACCTGTCCGAGCGCAATATAAAATGCCGTATGGCATGCATGGATAAAGAAGAGACCCGACAACCCGCTGCTTTTCAAGCTGAGTCCCAAAGGATAAAGACAGAGAAAAGCCCCTTTTTCAAGCCAGCCCAAAGGCGAAACACGAGAAATACTTTCCTCCTTTTCAGATCGGCCAGTAGGGCCAAGCCCTTTTTTCAATCTATTTAGTGGAAAGTCCAAAAAATACGCCCCCATCCCTTTTTCAAGCCGGCATACGGGCTTCTAAAAGATAGCCCCCTCCTCAGTACCCTCAGGCGTTTAAGGATAAAGAACAATCCTTTTTTCAAGCTGCCATACAGGCCTTCAAGAAATACCCTTCTTTTTCTCTTCAAATGAAACCCCGCAAGCGCTATGCAGCAATGGAGATGTAGCCTTCATTTGTAAAGCATCGGTTATACAACGGGTCTGATACCGTGTTGGACTGCAGTTAAGCCTTTCTGAGGGCTTCAACCTTTGCTTTGAACCTTCGCATAGGTATCTCGAAGTGTGACGATGCGGTTGAACACTTTTTTGTCTGCTGTGGAGTCGGGGTCCACAGAAAAGTAACCCAATCGTTGGAACTGAACGCGGTGACCTGTAGGTAAAAACTGTACGCTGGGCTCTCCATAGGCCGATCGGACGGTGAGGCTATTGGGGTTGATAAAGTCCATAAAATTCTTGTCCTTGTGCCCATCCGGCTCGGGATCGTCAAAGAGGCGGTCGTACAAGCGCACTTCGCCTCCCAAGGCCAAGCGAAAATACTCGGGTCCGGCCACTTCCCGAAAATCTGCTCGTTCGATGTAGAGCGCTTTGGTAAAGGGAATTTCTCGTACGCCCGCATTTTCTCGTTCGGGATTGTTCTCGGTTTTCAACCACTCCACCTCGTCCTCGGGATAGTTGTCGATAATGAGTTTTACCGGGTTTAAGACGGCCATCACCCGTGGGGCCACCCGATTTAAGTGATGGCGAATGCTGTACTCCAGTGCAGCGATATCGATGGTGTTTTCCCGTTTGGATACACCGATTCGGTCGCAGAAATTGCGGATGGACTCCGGCACAACTTTTCTACCTTTGTACCGGCAGCATTTGGGATGCTGCTTAACCCTTAACCGATAGATAGAACTGCGATGGCGGATTCCAAGACCTTTGACGAATATTTTTCTCATTTTCAAAAGGAGCTGTTCTTTACAGGTCTTTTTGTTAAGTGGGCGATATGGGTATTCGGCTCTTTAGCTATCGCAGCTATTACAATTGGAGGGTTTTTGTTAGTCGCCGACGATAAAAAGGATTGCCGGTTCCCAAGTGCTTTTGCAAATGGAAATCTCAAGCGTTAAGCGATATAAGGATACGTCAAGCCTTTGCATACTATGAGGAAGTGTCTAGCGCGACAATTGAAGGGCGGACTGCCATAGCCACTAAGCTACTAAAGGGGCCCCTGTTTGACCCGTTTACATATATTGAATCGCTTTTTAAATATGTGGAGCCGTTTTTTAAGTATTTTGTCATCCCTTTTTTGAGTGCTGTTGTCGCTTTGTGGATTAACGCCTTAGATGGTGATGCCCGTAAGAATTTATATTCGATAGCCGTCAATGAGTTTTGGACTCTGGTGTACATTTTTGTTCTGGTAGCTGTTTTACTTTTTTCATGGAATTGGTTTAAACAGATGTATCTCGAACGGATAAGCCATAAGAAAGTGGCGTTAAAGGAATATGTTTTTATGCTGGAAAATATATTGTCACTCAGGTCTTAACTCATTCGCCAGTTGCAGTGCCTCGGCGATTTCTCATTTGGGCTGATAGCCTGCGGTGATTTAAATTTAAAATGATGGATACACGGCTTTCCCATGCGATGGATAAACAGCAGCAATCGGACATGACCCCCGATGCCGCACTGCGGGATTTAATGGCGGGCAATGCGCGCTTTGTAAACCGAAAGATGCTTCAGCGCGATTATGCAAAGCAAGCCGAATGCAGTGCCGACGGACAATATCCCAAAGCCGTAATCTTGGCTTGCATCGATTCCCGCGTGCCTGTGGAGCTGATTTTCGACCAAGGTATCGGCGATGTATTCGCGGTTCGCGTAGCTGGCCACGTTGTGGACAGTTGTGCTTTGGGCAGTTTGGAGTACGCTTGCCGAGTAGCGCGAAGCCCACTGCTACTGGTTTTGGGCCATACGGACTGCGGTGCGGTAAAATCGGCGATCGATCGCGTGGTGCTGGGCCATATAACGGATCTTTTGCGCGACATAGAACCCGCGATAGCACGCACAAAGGGCTATGCGCGAAACGCGAAGAATGCGGACTATGTGGCCGCAGTGGTCGAGAACCACGTACGCCAGACCATCGATCACATCCGCGACAAGAGTCCCATACTGGCCGAGATAGAACAAAATGCCGAAATAGCCATACGCGGCGGGGTGTACCATTTGAGGTCGGGCCGGGTAGTGCTTATCTGAGGATTGGTTTTGGTGTTCCTTCTTTATCCTTAGCTGCATGTAGCGTATGGGCTTTTTCATATTGCACTCGGACAAGTTATTGTGCAGCAGCGGGTTGGCGGGTCTTTTCTTTATCCATGCGTGGCATGCGGGCATTTTATATCGGGCTCAGATACGGGTAGTGGTCAGCAGCGGGTTGGCAGGTCTTTTCTTTATCCATGCGTGGCATAGGGTGGTATCATTTTTTGATTATCTCTGTCGGGCAGTCCTGAAAGTCGGTCTGATTCATCGGTACGGGTTCCTTGTCGGTGGTCTGCGGACACCTCTTTTGTGTCTGTTCTGTGCGGGCTAACCTGAAAAGTCTGGCTCGTTTTTTTATGCGCCGCTGTGCATGGCGATTTATTAAAAAGGCAAAGCCTTTTTGGATTGATAGAGATTGAGAAACTCATTATATCGACGCATACGGGAAGGATAATTAAGCGCTTGGGGCCCTCCCTTGGTTTGGGGTCTGTGCTATCCGCTTCCTCAGCGTTTGGGGTATGAGAGAAGAGTTTTCTCAAACGCCTTTAAACGGATTGAAAGCACTGCTTAAACACGGATAAAAAGCGAGAAATTGAAGATGAGAAAGTACAACGCAGCAACGCTACCGTTTCAAGGGTAAAAAAGCGATTCGTTTTGAACCACGAAGCAGGGCGGCGGGCAGCATATCACACGATAAGACCCGGCTTGACAAGTCGAGATATAGGTAGTACCTTTGTAAGGTAGAAGATGAAAACCGAGCTAAAAATATTTGTGATCCGGTAAAAAAACGGGGCTTACGCAAGCTGGGTTTAGCAGACGAATCGGAAAACCGAAGCAATGCATATTTGCCTATTTAAACGGAAGGCGCACCTCACCTTCTTAGGAGTTGGAGAAATTTGCCCACATGTTGGGTTTTCAAACCAGCATTAATTTTGAAGTAATGAAAAAAATACCCGATCTACTTATCGGGAGAAAACTATGAAAGCGCTATCAACCGTTGCATTAGCGGCTTTACTTTCCCTCTCTGCGCATAGGGTAGCAGCTCCACTAGACATTAAAGTGTACAACCCAGGTGAAAACGGTATTTTCGCCGTTAGCTCGGTTCTGGTCAGTGGTCAAAGAGAAGCCATTTTGTTCGATGCGCAATTCAGCGTTGAGGACGGACAGGCTCTGGTGGATATGATCCGCGAAAGTGGCAAAACTTTGACGATGATTTATATCAGCAGTGGTGATCCAGACTACTATTTTGGATTGGAGCCACTTCAGAAAGCTTTTCCAGACGTTAAGATTGTCGCGAGTCGATCGGTCGTCAAGCATATTTTAGAGACGAAAGATGCAAAATTAGAATACTGGGGACCCATCCTTGCCAAAAACGCGCCAACATCTTTAATTGTTCCGTCAGTTTTAAACGATACGACTTTAATTCTCGAGGGCAAAAAAATTGAAATAAAAGAAGTGAATACGCATGAAGCCTACCTGTGGTTGCCATCTGCTAAAACCGTATTCGGTGGTGTATCTGTCTATTCAGGAATGCACGTATGGATGGCAGATTCGCAAACGAAAGAAGCCCGCCAAAAATGGGCTCAATCGCTTGAGCGTATGGCTGGATTGAAACCAGAACGGGTAATTCCTGGACATTTCCTAGGAGATATTCCTCCTAAAGATGACGCTATCGATTTTACGCGAGGATATGTAGCTGAGTTTGAGCAAGCCGTCAGTAAGTCTAGTACATCTCAAGAAATTATTAAGACTATGAAAGCGCTCTACCCGTTGCTAGCCGGTGAAAACGACTTGTCTTTGAGTGCTAAAGTTGTCACCAAAGAAATGGAGTGGTAGTCAGCAGATTGATTTTGAACGAGATAGTTGCGCATGGATATGGATAAAGCGCGACAAAAAGCTGTTCGTGAATGACTACCTAACACGAGAAAAAATCAAAACGCTGCAAAGGCATATCGAGGGCTTTTTAGACCCGCATAAAAGATCAAAATTCAAAAAAGGTAAGTCCCCCTATTTTCAAACCACCACGCACGGACAAAACCAAAAAAAGCCCCGCTTTTTTAAACCCGCACAAAAGGTCAAAACCCAAAAACAGGTCCAGCTTTTTAAACCCCAGATTGGGAAAGACACGTACCGCGTGCGCTCGAATAAAACAAAGTCAAAGGCGATTGAGAAGCCATGAAAAAGAGGTGGGCAAAGCGATTGGGATATAAATTATACCTTTGCCCGATTGGAACCGGCCGCGTAGTTCAACTGGATAGAACATCAGATTTCGGCTCTGGGGGTTGAGGGTTCGAATCCTTCCGCGGTCACAGCAAAGAGATAGGGATCTGCAAACGGCCGATGGGCTTACACAATGGAACAAACCACGCTGTTTCATTATCTGTAAATGCCAAAACGGTTAGCCAAATCCCCTGTGCCCAAAACATATATAAAGCCAACGCACCCAAGGCGCTATAAGAGACAAACCGCGCTTTCCAAACCACCACAAAAGGACAAAAACAACAAAAAGACCTTTTTTTAAACGACCACAAACAAACACCGAAATAAGCCCTGTTTTTCAACCCGCCATGCAGAAATAGAAAAAGCCCATCTTTTCAGGTCGACCCCCGGCTCGATTGGGGAAAAGGAATAAAAACCAAAAAATCGCCCCCTTTCACGTTACCATTTACACCCGCTAAATTTTAATACCTTTGAAGCCTATGACAGAAAGTGAAAACTCGGTTTATGAATACCTACGACGTTAGCGTAATCGGTTCGGGACCAGGCGGATATATAGCCGCTATCCGCTGTGCCCAGCTCGGTAAAAAAGTGGCGATAGTCGAAAGATATCCCACCCTGGGCGGCACTTGCCTCAACGTGGGCTGCATCCCATCCAAAGCGCTTTTGGATTCTTCCGAGCATTACTACAACGCAGAAAAAAATTGTAAGACACATGGAATTGAGCTCACGGGCTTGCGTTGCAATTTTAAATCGATGCGCAAACGCAAAGACAAACTGGTATCGCAAACCACGGACGGGGTGCGATACCTGATGGATAAAAACGGTATAGATGTGTACACCGGCTGGGGTTCTTTCCGGGATGCCACACAGCTCCAAATCAAAAAGGAAGGCGGCGACAGTGTGGAAATCCAATCGGCAAAAACCATCATTGCCACCGGCTCCAAGCCGGGTACGCTACCCTTTCTACCCCTAGACAAAAAACGCGTGATCTCCTCTACCGAAGCCTTAGACTTAAAAGAAATACCCGAGCATTTACTCGTCATCGGGGGCGGGGCAATCGGTCTGGAATTGGGCTCGGTTTACAGGCGATTGGGCTCGCAAGTCACCGTGATCGAATATGCGGATCGCATCATCCCCACCATGGATGCCGCACTGAGCAAAGAACTGATGAAGTGTTTAAAAAAGCGCGGCTTTGCATTTGAACTTTCCACCCAAGTCACCGGCGCAACGGTACAAGACGACAAAGTAAGCCTGGAGGCAAAGGACAAAAAGGGGAAATCGCTCAGCTTTACAGCCGATTACTGCCTGCTCGCGGTGGGGCGAAAACCCTATACCGAAGGGCTCGGCCTGGAACGCGTAGGCGTACAAACCGACGATCGGGGTTTTATCGGCGTTGATGAACACTGGCAAACCCAAAGGGAAAACATCTATGCTATCGGCGATGTAACCGGAGGCGCCATGCTGGCGCACAAAGCCGAAGAAGAAGGCGTCGCTGTCGCTGAACACATCGACGGGCAAAAACCACATATCGACTACAACCTGATACCCCATGTGGTCTATACCTGGCCAGAGGTGGCTGCGGTGGGCCAAACCGAATCGCAGCTCGAGGAAGCGGGCATCGCGTACAAGAGCGGTGAATTTCCGATGCGAGCCCTAGGTCGCGCGCGCGCCAGCGGCGATGTAGACGGTGCGATAAAAGTACTGGCGGACGAAAAGACCGATGAGGTGCTGGGCGTCCATATGGTTGGGGCACGGGCGGCCGACTTGATTGTGGAAGCTGTCGTAGCCATGGAATTCAGGGCTTCAGCGGAAGACATCGGCCGCATTTGCCACCCGCACCCCACCTACTCGGAAGCGGTAAAAGAAGCGGCTCTGGACGCGTTTAACGGCCGCCCATTAAATAGATGAGTGCCGAAAACCGTTTTTGTCTAATTAGATGTGTTCAAAACTATGCCGGAAAAGCGTTCCATTTTTGTCGTGCAATGGGATGAAGGGGTTTTTACCAGAGAAAAATTGTTGCAATGGGCGACTCGACAAAGCGAAGTGTTTCTCTTTTTAGAAGGTGGAGACCGCAGTGATCCGTACACCGCTTTTGACTATGCCCTGGCACTGGGTCCCCAATCCGACCTGCGGTGTTTTACGGTTGGACGGGCCTTCGACAAGCTCGTGGACTACCAGCATCGCATTGGAGATTGGCTGTTTGGCCACCTCTCGTATGATTTAAAAAATGAGCTGGAGCGCGTACATTCCAGTCAAGACGACCGGATTGGATTCCCGGAATGCTTTTTTTTTCAGCCGAAAAGGCTCTTAATAAAAAAAGGGAAACGACTGGAATTTCACTATTTAGACAGCGGACAAATCAAAGGGGATTGCATTGCCATAAGGCAAACCAGCCTAGAGCCTGAGAAGAGAAGCACAGTTTCAAAGCTGCGCTTTACGCTGCAACGGCACGCGTACTGCAAAAGGGTTGAGCAGTTGCAAAAGCACATCCGCCGCGGCGATTTTTACGAAGTAAACTTTTGTCTGGAGCTAATCGCAAGGGGCCGAATAGATGCCCTGCACACCTATTTGGAGCTGCAACGGCTTTCCCAAGCCCCTTTTTCCGCTTTTTATGGGCTGGGACACCTAAGAGCCCTGTGCAGCTCTCCAGAGCGCTACCTCTGCAAGCGCGGTGATCAAATCACCGCCCAACCGATCAAAGGAACCGCTCCAAGGGGGGTGAATGCACAGGTGGATAGGCAGCTTCGGGCCGAGCTGCAAAACAGTATAAAGGAGCAAGCGGAAAACAATATGATCGTGGATTTGGTGCGCAATGATTTGTCCAAAATAGCTGCAGATGGCAGTGTAAAAGTGCTGGAACTGCGAAAGATCTATAGCTTTCCAGAAGTTCACCAAATGATCTCGACCATTTCCTGCCGATTGGCCGCGGGATGCAGTTGGGCAGCCGCGCTAAAGGCCAGCTTCCCGATGGGGAGCATGACAGGAGCGCCCAAAGTAAGCGCACTGAAAGCGATAGAAGCAACTGAAAATTTTAAGCGGGGCCTCTATTCGGGTGCCATCGGATACATCAGCCCACAACGGGATTTCGACTTCAATACGGTGATCCGAACCCTGCAATACGATTTGAAAAACGCATGGCTTTCCTACCCGGTGGGCAGCGCCATCACCCTAAGCTCCGATGCTGAAAAAGAGTATGAAGAATGCTTGACCAAATCGAGTGCCATCCGAAAAATCCTGGCCGCTAAGCGGTCGTTCTCCCCGCCATGACGACAAAAAGCATTCCGAGAAGCTGAGAAAGACCTATATTTGGCGTTGTTTCCCATCGAACCGTGCAAGCCCCATTGGAAGCGCAATTTTCAAATCGGTTGACAGAAAACTTTCCCGAAATTTTTGGGAAACGGGTCTTGGTAGCCGTAAGCGGCGGACTGGACAGCGTCACCCTAGCGCAGCTGCTCAGCAAAGCCGGTGTCGAAATCGCAGTAGCACATGTGAATTTTCAACTTAGGGAGCTCGATTCAGAACGGGATGCAGCCTTTGTGAAAGATCTAGCCGCCCGCTTGGGCGTCCCCTATCACGTAAAAAGAGCAGCTGTTGCAGCCTACCGGACAACCCATAACGCCTCCATTCAGATGGCTGCCAGAGCGATCCGATACGAATGGTTTGAACAGTTGTCACAGGCGCACGGCTACGACTTTACCGCCACGGCACACCAGCGCGAGGATTCGCTGGAAACCCTATTGCTCAACCTATCACGCGGGACGGGTATCGAAGGACTCACAGGCATCCAGCCCAAGCAGGGCCAAATCATTCGGCCCTTGTGCTGCTTTTCCAAAGCAGCGATAAAGCGTTATGCGCTGGACCAGGGTATAGACTGGCGTGAAGACAGGAGCAATGCATCGAACGCCTATATGCGCAACAAAATCCGAAACCACATCCTACCCGAATTCGATGAACTGCATCCCAACGCCAGAGAAAATTTGGCGAAGAGCATCGGTCGACTCCAAAGCATCGAGACCATCGCCCTAGCAGCCATTGAAAGGAATCTAAATGCGGTGCGACTGCCAGTAGGTGAAGTGGTGGAGATCGATCTGACGGCACTGCGCAAACTGAAACCGCTACAAACCCACTTGCACTACTTACTGAAAGCGTATGGTTTTTTCGATCTAACGGCGTACGAAAAATTTGTCTTCGCACCCCAACCGGGCAAGCAGTTCCACTCAAAAACCCATCACCTGCTGATCGACCGGGATCGATGGATCGTACAACCGCTCTCCAACGAGGCGCCCCAGCACCATGTGTTGCAAGACCTATCGGACTTTGCGCAGGAAGGGGTGCCGTTAGAAGCGGCGGTGACCACGGCGTTGAAAAGGGATAAAAAAACCGCTTGTGTGGACGGGGAAAAGATCGTCTTCCCGTTAAAACTGAGAAAGTGGCAAAAAGGCGACCGCTTTGAACCCTTGGGCTTGAACGGGAGCAAAAAGCTAAGTGCGTACTTCACAGATGAAAAACTATCCCGACTCGCTAAGGAGAAGGTCTGGATTCTGGAAAACGGCAACGGCGCGATTATATGGGTGGTGGGACACCGCTTGGACGAGCGCTTCAAGGTGGGCGAGACGACTCGATCCATCATCTCCTTTACACGCAAAAACCGATGAAAAAGATACTTGGATTGCTCTTCATACTCGGGGGACTCCCATCAGCGGCTCAAATTTTTAAGCCTGTAACAGTGGGTGCAAACTTTGAAAAGACCTCGAATACCGAAGGGGTGATCACCCTAACCGCCGAGATTGACGAGGGCTGGCACGTCTATGCACGCGACGTCAAAAGCCCGATTATCCCAACGGCGATACGCTTTAACGACAGCATTCCCGAATACGAGCTCGACGGTGAACTGCTCGTGGTCACCCAGCCCAAAAGGAAGTTTGATGACATCTTTCAGATGGAGGTGGGTTACTGGACTGAAAAAGCCATTTTTAAACAAAAGGTCAAACACCTCTCCCGAGACAAAGCCTTTCCCATCACCGCTAGCTTTTCGTATCAATGTTGCAACGATAAGAGCTGCCTGCCCCCGAGCGAAGTGGTGATCCAGCTTCCGCAAAATGGCTTTGTCAAAAAGGACGAACCGATCGCACTGGAGGAAAACCCGCTTTTAATTCCCAATCTGGATTTAAAAAACCCGGTCTCCAAAGACTGCGTACAACCCGTTGTAGCCAAACACACGACCTATTGGGGCTTTTTTATACTCGGTTTTTTGGGGGGGCTGCTCGCCTTGGTAACGCCGTGCGTATTTCCCATGATTCCACTGACGGTCTCCTTTTTTACCCAACACAGCAAAAATCACAAGCGGGGCGTCCGAAATGCGATTTTGTACGGTTTTTTTATCCTGTCGATCTACTTGCTGCTGAGCCTGCCCTTTCACCTGATGCAAAGCATCGACCCCGAAATTTTAAACCGCATTTCCACAAGTGTTGGGTTAAACCTGTTTTTCTTTGTCATCTTTGTGTTTTTTGCCCTTTCCTTTTTCGGATACTACGAGCTGCGGATTCCGGGTGCCCTGGCCGACAAAGCGGATTCAGCCTCCCATATAAAGGGGTTGGTGGGTATCTTTTTTATGGCGCTGACACTGGCGATCGTATCCTTTTCCTGCACTGGGCCAATCCTGGGCTCCTTGTTGGCCGGCTCGCTCAGCTCGGATGGCGGAGCCTGGCAACTCACAGCCGGGATGGGGGGCTTCGGGCTAGCCCTAGCCCTACCCTTTGCGCTGTTTGCGCTCTCCCCCAAACTGCTTCAATCCCTGCCCAAGTCGGGCAGCTGGTTGAATACGGTAAAGGTGGTCCTGGGCTTTATCGAACTCGCCCTGGCGCTCAAATTTTTAAGCAACGCCGATTTGGTCGCCCACTGGGGCATCTTGCCGCGGGAGGTATTTATCGGACTCTGGGTACTGATTTTCATTTTATCGGGTTTGTATTTATTTGGAAAAATCACATTTCCCCACGACCTACCCAAACCCAAAATCTCTACCACACGTGCTGCATTGGGGGTGATATTCCTGGCCTTTACTGCATATTTATCCCTGGGTTTGTGGGACAGCCCATATAAAAATTTGAGTTTGATCAGCGGATTCCCCCCACCCCTATTTTATAGCGTCTACCCGCAAAAATCCAAATGTCCGTTGGGAATCAGTTGCTTTAAGGACTTTGATGCGGGCATGGCGCATGCGAAAAAGCTGGGTAAACCGGTGATGTTGGACTTTACCGGTTGGGCTTGTGTCAATTGCCGCCGAATGGAGGAAAACGTGTGGTGTAAACCGGCAATCTTTAAGTTGCTGCGCGATGATTACGTATTGATCTCCCTCTATGTGGATGATCGGAAAGAACTGCCTGCCGATTCGCAATTTAGCTTTAAAACCCAGTATGGAACGATCAAAAAGGTGCGCACCTCAGGTGAGAAATGGGCTAAGTTTGAGACGGAAAACTTTCACAACAATTCCCAACCCTGGTATGTACTGCTCAGCCCGACGGGGCAGCTACTCACCCATCCCGTGGGCTACACCCCGAGCGCGGCGGAATACAAGAGATTTTTGGCCTGCGGCTTGCAAGCGTACCAAAAAGTGAAATAAACGACTGCCAAGGACCAAAAGCCAAGCCCCTTATTCAAGCCGACCTATATGACAAAATCAAAAAAGCATTCTTTTTTAAACCTTCAAAAAAACGAGAAATCAAGCCCGCTGTTTAGAAGAC
>JBAJNK010000045.1:0-5454 GCA_036881805.1 Flavobacteriales bacterium | reverse complement strand
TTAAAATAAGTTCTTACATTTGTGCAGTTAATCTAAAAAATTTATGAGTGATGAAAAAGATGTTGATCTTCGCTTCTGTATTGGCGCTATCGCTGAGCAGCTGTAGCGACGATGATGAGGGTTCTACCATTGCGGTCGAATCAGTAACCATTAATAAGGCCGGTGCTGCTGATTCAGATTCGGAGACAGTGACTGCGCCTACAGATTTACTACAACTGGAAGCCAAGGTATTGCCCGAGGAAGCCACAGATCAGACTGTGACATGGTCAATCACAACTTACCCAGGTGGTGCTACGACTGATGCACAGAAGGGACTAGTTACCATAGGTGCAGATAATGGTAAAGTCGCAGTAAAAGCAGGTGCAGTAACAGGCGATTATGAAATCACTGCAACCACCAAAGATGGTGATAAAACAGATACGTTTACTGTAAAGGTAGAGGCTGCGGCATCCACATCCAAAACCCTGACTCTTAAAACAGATGATTCAGATATTATAGAGGGCAAAATCGAGGTATCGGCAAGTGACGTATCGACAGCCGGCAAAACTATTGCTATTACGGCAGTAGAAGACGGCGGTGGCGCTGTTACTATTAGTCTGAAAAAGTCCGAAGGAGGAGCTAGTGGAATTACCGCATCTGGAACGACAATCACTGTGCCAGCAGGTACGGCAGCAGGAACAGCTACGTTCGTGGCTAGTGCTGCTGGTTATGCAGGTGTTACCTTCACGGTTGAAGTGAAGGCTGCTCCACTCAAAACCATGACTCTTAAAGCAGGTGATGCAGCTATTACAGAGGGCAAAATCGAGGTATGGGCAGGTGACGTATCGGCAGTCGCCAAATCTATTCCTATTACGGTAGTAGAGGGCACTACCGATGTTACTATTAGTACTCTGGAAATGAATCCCGAAGGATATGATCAAATTACCCTCGATCCAGGAGTGATGGTAATCCATGTGGCAAAAAGTGCGACACCAGGAACAGCTACGTTCGTGGCTAAGGCTAGTGGTTATAAAGATGTTACCTTCACGGTTGAAGTGACCGAGAAGACCATGACTCTTAAAGCAGATGATTCAGATATTACAGAGGGCAAAATCGGGGTATTGACAAGTGAGGTATCGGCAGCCGCCAAACCTATTGCTATTACGGCAGTAGAGGGCGCTACCCCTGTTACTATTACTCTGCAAAAAAGTACCGGAGGATCTGCTCAAATTACCCTAGCTGGAACGACAATCACTGTGTTACAAAGTGCGACACCAGGAACAGCTACGTTCGTGGCTAGTGCTGCTGGTTATGCAAATGTTATCTTCACGGTTGAAGTGAAGGCTTAGGATTAAATTATAGTACATAATCGCAAACCTTTAAAGGCCGCCCAATTTGGGCGGCCTTTTTTATTTTGCACAGCGCTCCCTACTACGCAGTAAAAAGCATACCGGGATCACTCATAAATCCTTTGTTTCTCATAAAAAACGCCCCGCTGCCAATCCGATATTTTCTACTTTTACATTTTTGGTAGAAGCCGCTTTAAAACTTGAAAAATAATTTATGATCACCATCACCCTGCCCGATGGAAGTGTAAAGCAATTCAAATCCGGCGTGACGCCGATGGAAGTCGCCCAAAGCATCAGCACCAGCCTGGCGCGCAACGTATTGACCGCCGTTGCAAACGGCGTGCAACTGGAGCTCAATACCCCACTCTATACGGACTCCGAGCTCACCCTCTACACCTGGGATGACGACTTGGGTAAAAAAGCCTTTTGGCATTCCTCCGCCCACCTACTGGCACAGGCCATTTTGCACTATTATCCGGCGGCCAAACTCACCATTGGCCCTGCGATCGCACAGGGCTTTTACTACGACGTGGATTTTGGCGGCGCTCCCTTTGCAGCATCCGATTTTGAAAAGCTCGAACAGAAAATGCTGGAAAACGCGCGTCAGAAATCCGAATTCAAACGCTATCCAGTAGCCAAACAAGACGCCTTAGCCCACTACAAAGACAATCCCTATAAAACCGAATTAATCGAAAATTTGACCGATGGGTCCATCACCTTTTGCAGGCACGGCGATTTTACCGATTTGTGCCGCGGTGGACACATACCCCATACAGCCGCCATCAAGGCGGTAAAAATTTTAAACGCCGCCGGCGCCTACTGGCGTGGGGACGAAAACAACCCACAACTCACCCGGGTGTACGGCATTTCGTTTCCCAAGCAAAAAGAGTTGCAGGCATACCTGGCGCACAGGGCGGAAGCCGAGAAACGCGACCACCGCAAACTCGGCAAAGAGATGGCACTCTTCGCCTTTTCCGAAAGGGTGGGACCAGGACTGCCGCTCTGGCTGCCCAAAGGGACGGCGCTGCGCAAGCGCTTAACAGATTTTCTCTCCCATGCCCAACTTCAGGCCGGGTATGAATTTGTCATCTCCCCCCACATCGGCCACAAGGCATTGTACCTGACCTCTGGGCATTATGAGAAATATGGCAAAGACAGCTTTCAGCCCATTCAGACCCCAAATGGAGATGAGGTATTTTTGTTGAAGCCGATGAATTGTCCCCATCATTGCGAAATATATAGCACCAGACCCCGATCGTATCGGGACTTACCCAAGCGCTTTGCCGAATACGGAACGGTATATCGCTACGAACAGAGCGGCGAACTCCACGGTTTGATCCGCGCGCGGGGATTCACCCAGGATGACGCCCATATATTTTGCACCCCCGATCAGCTGCCCGCAGAATTTCAAGGCGTAATCGATTTGGTGCTTTATGTGTTCCGCTTACTGAGTTTTGAAAATTTTACCGCACAGCTCTCCTTGCGCGATAAGGGGGACCCCCAAAACTATATCGGGACGGACGAAAATTGGGAAAAGGCGGAACGCGCGATCATCGAGGCGGCTAGAGACAAAGGACTGCCCTTTGTCGTGGCGCAGGGCGAAGCCGCCTTTTATGGGCCCAAACTGGACTTTATGGTGGACGATGCCCTCGGTCGCCGGTGGCAACTCGGTACCATACAGGTGGATTACAATTTGCCCGAACGCTTTGATTTGGCATATACCGGCAGGGATAACCAACTGCACCGACCCGTCCTGATTCACCGTGCGCCATTGGGCTCCTTAGAGCGTTTTATCGCCATCCTAATCGAACATACAGCAGGAGATTTTCCCTTGTGGCTCCATCCCGAACCGGTAATCGTCCTGCCGATTTCCGATATGTATCGAGAATATGCGGAAAAAGTTTTAAATTCGCTGCGCAATTCGGCCATTTGCGGCCAAGTGGACGACCGCAGTGAGAAAATCGGTAAGAAAATTCGAGATGCTGAACGGACTAAAGTACCCTATATGCTTATCGTTGGCGAAAAGGAAGCCGCCGCTGAAACGGTTTCGGTGCGCAGGCATAAAATGGGTGACCTCGGTCTGATGAGTATCGGGTCATTCATCGAGAAAATCCAAGCGGAGATTCGTGTTGAACCATTTAAAAACTAGCGTACCATAGCGATTAGAAGGAGAGGCCGCCGCCATGGGCCGCCTCGAAAAAGAGAAGACCCGCATCGGATTAACGATAAGATTAGAGTGGCTGAGGTGCGCTTGGTAGGCCCTAACGTGGAAATGGGTATCTATCCCGTAGCTCAAGCGCTTGCCATTGCACAAGGACAAGGCTTAGACCTGGTGGAAATCTCTCCCAATGCGGAGCCTCCTGTAGCCAAAGTGCTGGATTACAAGAAGTTTCTTTACAATCAGCGAAAACGGGAGAAAGAACTCAAGGCCAAGCAGACCAAGGTGGTCGTAAAGGAAATCCGGTTTGGCCCCCAGACCGATGACCACGACTATGAGTTTAAGCGGAAGCACGCACAGCAGTTTTTGGCCGATGGATACAAGCTAAAAGCCTTTGTCTTTTTTAAGGGGCGTTCCATCGTGTTTAAGGATCAGGGTGAAATCTTGCTCCTCCGCTTGGCCCAGGAATTGGAAGCGTACGGAAAGGTGGAGCAAATGCCCAAATTGGAGGGCAAGCGCATGACGATGATGCTGATCCCGAAAAAAAAGTGAGCCAGTCAACCCCAAATCGATTAAAAATGCCCAAGATCAAGACAAAATCCGGCGCCAAAAAACGGTTTAAACCCACTGGAACTGGAAGAATAAAACGAAAACACGCGTTTAAAAGCCATATTTTGACTAAAAAAGCGACCAAGCGAAAACGAAACCTGACGCATGCCACCTTAGTCGATCAGGCCGATGAATCCAATATTAAACGGCAGTTGGCTTTGCGGTAGGTGTACAGTTGTGTGAAAACGATGTAAAGCCTTTAAAAACAGGAGAATTATGCCCAGATCGGTAAATTCAGTGGCGTCTAGGAAACGCAGAAAAAAGCTGCTCAAAGCGGCCAGTGGTTATTTTGGACGTAGAAAAAACGTATATACCGTAGCCAAAAACGCGGTGGAAAAAGGCATGCTTTATGCGTATCGCGACAGAAGGACTAAAAAGAGAAACTTCCGCTCACTTTGGATTCAACGCATTAATGCGGGCGCCCATGCGAACGGCATGTCTTACTCAGAGTTGATGGGAAAATTGAAAGAGGCCCATATTGAACTCAACCGCAAAGCACTGGCCGATTTGGCTATGAACCATCCCGAAACCTTTGCAGCTATCGTCAATCGGGTAAAATAAACCTGCAATCCCATTCATGGGGTAGGGATTTGAATTCTTTGACGCTTTTTCATAGACCGTCCAGGTCTGGGTTTGCTTGGCTGGGGTGCTTTTGAAAGATGGGGTGTTTTTTGTATTTGTCCTGTGGGAGCAGTTTGAGAAAGTCTGGCCTACTCCATTTGTTTTTGTCTGTGCGGATCGGCTTGACGAGTAGGGCTTATTTTATCGTTTGGATTCGTTCCGAAAAGCGAGACTTAACTCTTTTGCCTCTTTGCTTTTTTGGCTTGCCCTCGTGTAGCGGCTTGAAAAATTGAATCTTTTTTATTCCTGTGGTCAGCCCGGCTGATTTTTGGTCCTGCCCCTTGTGTATTTATAGCAGCCCGATGAAAGTACAGCCTTATTTTTTGGTCTTTATCCCTACTTGACAGCTGCAAAATTCCACTCCTGTCTTGTTCTCGTCTGTGTGCGGCAGCTTAGAAAGGGGGCTTTGTTTTTTTATCTGTGCTGTGTGTCCATTCGAAAAGCGGGTCTTGCTTTTCGTCCCTGCGAGACGCCTGAAAGAGTCGATCTCGTCCTTTGGGGTTTGTCTCTATGAATCGTTTAAAAAGTCGGTCTTTTTTTGTCTTTGTCCTTTTGTGTTGGTTTAAATGGGTGCTTATTTTTTACTCCTGTGTGACGTTTTGAAAAGGGGTTTTTTTGCTTTTATCCTTTTTCCTTCGGGCTGGTTTAAACGGGGGATTTTGTGTTGGCTTGGCGGAACGGGTTTATTTTTTTGCCCATACCTTTTTAAAAGGCGGGTTTTATTTTTCGTCTCTGTGG
>JBAJNK010000044.1:0-24976 GCA_036881805.1 Flavobacteriales bacterium | reverse complement strand
TTCAAACCAACCCATACAGCGCAAACACAAGAGTCCCGCTCTTCAAAACGTCACACAGGAATAAAAAATAACCCCGCTTTTTAAACCAAAACCCACAGGGCAAGCACCAAAAAACACCCCAAAAGGCAAAGGATAAAGGCTGCATTTTCAACCCTTTTCAGGACAAAAACAAAAAAAAGTCTCCCTTTTTCAGACTGTCGAACGAGAAGACAACGCTCACTTTTTCAGATGCGCCTCATATGATCGATGAGATGACTGGATTATTACAGCTGTAAAAGGACAAAGAACGAGTCCCGCTTTTTCCCAGCTGGCATCCCCAGTCGTTTTTTAGTAAGTTTGCCGTGCTGGGACTCTATTGAAACAAAGGCCAAATGCACGATAAAACCGTATGGAAATGGATTAAAAAGGAGCGAAAGCGGCAAAGCTGCGGCATTGAATTAATCGCTTCTGAAAATTTTGTGAGCGCAGATGTGATGCGCGCGATGGGTTCCGTGCTCACGAACAAATACGCAGAGGGCTATCCCAGCAAGCGTTATTACGGCGGTTGTGAAGTGGTGGATGAAGTGGAAACCTTAGCCATCAATCGCGCAAAGGCGCTTTTCGATGCAGCCTACGCCAATGTGCAGCCCCATTCGGGCTCTCAGGCCAATGCTGCGGTGTATATGGCTTGTCTCAAGCCAGGCGACTCGATCTTGGGATTCGACCTTTCACACGGTGGCCATTTGACCCATGGCTCACCCGTAAACTTCTCCGGTAAGCTGTACAAGGCTTTCTTTTACGGTGTGAATGCAAAGACGGGTACCATCGATTATGACCAAATGGAGGAGACCGCCAAAGCGGTAAAGCCCAAACTGATCATCTGCGGTGCATCTGCCTATTCGAGGGATATGGATTACGAGCGGTTTAGGAAAGTAGCCGATGCGGTGGGCGCCTTGTTACTGGCCGATATTTCACACCCCGCCGGACTGGTCGCACGCGGCTTGCTCAAAGATCCCTTGCCCCATTGCCATATCGTGACTTCCACTACGCATAAAACCCTGCGCGGACCCCGCGGTGGAATCGTATTAATGGGCAAAGATTTTGACAATCCCTTTGGCGAAAAAAATTTGAAGGGCACTTTAAAAAAGATGTCAGCCTGTCTCGATAGTGCGGTTTTCCCCGGCACGCAGGGCGGCCCCTTAGAGCACGTTATCGCCGCCAAGGCCATTGCATTTGGAGAGGCGCTCACCGATCGATATGCCGCATACGTCTCACAAGTGAAGAAGAATGCAGCTGCGATGGCTGAAGAATTAATCGACAGAAATTACCAAATCGTTTCCAACGGCACGGAAAACCACTGCCTGCTAATCGATTTGCGCAACCGGAATATCTCCGGTAAGGATGCTGAGACAGCCCTGAGCAGAGCCGGTATCACCTGTAACAAAAATATGGTGCCTTTCGATGACAAATCACCCTTTGTCACTTCGGGCATTCGTCTGGGAACTCCTGCGATTACCACGAGAGGGCTAACGGAAAAAGAGATGCCTATTATCGTGGATTGGATCGATGCGGTTCTTCGGAACTCAGCAGATGAGTCCCTTCTCGGGGAGACAAAACAGGCGGTTGGCAAAATGATGAGCGCCTATCCGCTCTTTAGATGGTAAAGGAGAAATTTGCGCAGCTCAACTGTTGCGCTAAGGTTTTATTTCTGATTGACGGTTCGAAAAGGCGGTCTTATTCTTTGACGTTTGCCCTGTGGGTTTTGGTTTAAAAAGCGGGTTTTTTTTGACTTTGACCTTTTGTGCGTTTGTGTTGTGGGCTTTTCGGCCGCTGTTCCCATTTACTGACTTTTTGCCTGTTGTCGGCAAGGGATATGCTTTTGTTTTCGTCCCTGTGGGACATTTGAAAGGGGTATTTTTTACGCTTGTGGGACGCTGAAAAAGGTTTGTCTTTTGTTTTGTGTGTCGGAGGGCTTATTTTTTTGTGTTTGATAGTTTGAAAAGCGGGTATTTTTTGGATTTGTATTGCGGGTTCGTTTGAGGGGGTGAAGGTGTGCCAATCAGCACGGGGCGCCATCGACTTGCGCAGCATTAAAAAACTAAGCTTCAATCCCCAAGACCTGCAAGCCGTTAATCGTTGCAATTTTCACCAGGTTGTCAATGTCGTAGTAGTGGCAGGCTTCCAGCATGACGCGGAGCTCCGTCCACAGGTCACCGTCGCTAAAGGGCTTGTAAATGTCGCATATATTGTCTGTGCCAAAGGCGACGGTTAGGCCGTGGGGCACCATTTCATCCACTGGCGTAACGGAATTGTGGCTGACGCTTAGGCACTCCGTACGGTTGTGGTCAATCCAGGCTGTGGGACAGGAGATCACGTATAGTTGTGCTTCACGCATCAGCTCGTATATGTCTTCGCGGTATTTTTTGGGGTGTGCGGCCAGCGATATGCTGTGAATGGCCGCTACTTTGCCCTGCATGCCGTGTTCTAGGGTTTTGCGCGCCAACTGTTCGGTTTCTCTCTCCGCATCGGTGTTGAACTGGTCTACATGTACGTGTACCCGCTTTCCCTTCTCTTTGGCCGTGGATAACAAAATGTCTAGGTGCGCCTCTTCGCGACCAAAGTCCTTAGCCGGCAGGCCACCGATAATATCTACGAAGTCGGCGCTCATGTCAAACCAGTATCGGGCTTTGGGGTCTACCACACCTTTTAGCACCTGGTTGGCAAATCGGATCTCGATGTCTTTGCCGTAATCCGCTTTAATCTTTTGGGCTGCTTTCATCGATCTGTCCTCGACTTTGTCATCCACATCGATAAAGGTACCTACGGCTTGCGCACCTTGTGCTATAAATAATTCAATGGCTTTGGCCATGCGGCCATAGATGTCATCCACCGTGGACCGGGCTTTCATTTCATCCACCAGGTGCCACTTCTCTTTTAGGTAGCTGTACGAATTGTTGAAATTCGATTCGGTGAGCGTGTAAGCCCGATCGAGGTGCGCATGGGCGTTTACCCATCCCCCGTTTTGCTCGATCTTTTCAATTACTCGCTGTTTGGGATCCATATGCTTTTCACGTTGGGGTAAAAAATGCGCTTAAACCGGAGCGGGGATATCGATCAGTTTTGCCTTGGCCTGTGCCATGCGTTTAAACGAGAATTGCGCACATACTTCTCGCATCAAGCGCTTGATTTCGTCGTGGCATAAATTTCCGATGCTTCCCTCATGCGTGTGATTCACTTCGCGGATGGGGTCGAATTTACCCGCCTGTATGTCCAGGCCTACCTTTTTGTAGGCATCTCGAAACGACATGCCCTTCAATACCTCCTCGTTTACCACCTCCACGCTAAACAGGTATTTGTATCTGTCGTCGTCTATTGCATTTTCGTTTATCACGATGTGTTCCAACATATAGTCGCTGATGTGCAAACAGCTTTTCAGCGCTTCAAAAACGGGTAAAAAGCATTCTTTAATCGTCTGCAAATCGCGGTGGTAGCCCGAGGCCAAATTGGCTGTGATCAAGGCAACTTCATTGGGCAATGCGTTCATTTTGTTGCACTTGGATCGGATTAGCTCAAATACGTCGGGATTCTTTTTGTGCGGCATAATACTCGAACCGGTGGTCAGCTGATCCGGAAAGCTGATAAAGCCAAAATTCTGGTTCATATAGAGCGTGATATCTTGTGCCAGCTTGGCCAAAGTACTCGCTACCGAGGCGATGGCATCGGCGACGATGCGCTCGGTTTTTCCCCGTCCCATCTGTGCGTAAACCACATTGTAATTCAAGTCGTCAAAGCCCAATAGCTCGGTAGTCATCTTTCGGTCTAACGGGAAGGAAGAACCATAACCAGCTGCCGAACCCAAGGGATTTTTATTGGCTACCCGAAAAGCGGCATACAACATGTGCATGTCGTCCACCAGACTCTCCGCGTAGGCCCCAAACCACAGGCCAAAAGAGCTCGGCATGGCGAGCTGATAGTGGGTGTATCCGGGTATGAGCACCGCTTTGTATCGATCGCTCAAATCGATTAATCGGTTGAAAAGGGTTTGGATTGCGGTTACAACCGCCTGCAATTGTTCCCGGATGTAGAGCTTGAGGTCGAGCATGACTTGGTCATTGCGGCTGCGACCGCTGTGTATTTTTTTGCCCATATCACCCAGGCGGCGGGTCAGCATGAGTTCTACTTGTGAATGCACATCTTCGACGCCATCCTCAATTTCAAAGTGGCCCTGTTCAGCCTCGTGATAAATCTGTTTGAGTTCTCGGCTAAGCGCTGTGCATTCCGCTTGGGTGAGTAAATGTATGGACTCGAGCATTTGGATGTGTGCGAGCGTACCCAATACATCGCATGTGGCGAGTAAGCGGTCGAGCTCCCTGTCTTTACCGATGGTGAATGTTTCGATCTGTTTGCTGATCTCAAAATCTTTTTGCCAAAGCTTCATCGGTTAACCACTTTTGACAATTTTACAACATTCTCCACAGTCCGACAAAAAGAATTATCAACATCTGTTGACAAGCACTTGCAGTTGGGGATTAACCGGCTGGCTCGTATTGGAATGGTTTAAAATCACTACTTTTGGCTGGTTTAATCAGCACGAGGTGGAAAGGGAAATCTTTTCGAATTATACCATTCCTGAAAAGTATGCGTTCGGGAAACCGCTCATTCAGGATTCGTATTTGCTGAACGGTAAAATGGTAAAATGGGGTGGGGCGATGCAGGCGGTTTATTCCCCGATTTACCACAGCGGTAAACCAACCCTTTTGGGTCGTGTACCCGAGATGGGTGAAAGGGGTGCTTTGGCTGTGCTCAATGCGGCTTACCAGGCCTATGATTTGGGAAGGGGAGCGTGGCCTACTCGGAAAGCCGAAGACCGCATCCGTTGCATGGAAGCGTTTGTCGCACTGATGAAAACCACGCGTGATGCGGTGGTCAAGTGCCTAATGTGGGAAATTGGCAAAACGCTTACCGATTCCGAGCGTGAATTCGATCGAACACTTGCGTATATCGTCGATACGATTCAAGAGTACAAGGAGGCGAACCGGCAAGCGGCTAAGCTAGCGCTAGTAGATGGGATATATGCCCAAATCCGACGGGGCCCCTTGGGTGTGGTGCTCTGTCTCGGGCCCTATAACTACCCTTTAAATGAGACTTTTTGCTTGCTCATTCCCGCTATTTTAATGGGCAATACAGTGGTAATTAAGCCTGCCCGACACGGCATTTTGTCGCTCTCACCCCTGATGGAAGCCTTTGCAAAAGCCTTTCCCAAAGGCGTGGTCAATATTTTGTACGGTGCAGGCCCTGCAGTGATTCCCCCGGTGATGAAGTCTGGAAAGGTAGATGTGCTGGCCTTAATCGGCAGCAGCCGATCTGCCAATGCGATCAGACAGCACCATCCCAGAGCCAACCGCTTGCGCACCATATTGGGCATGGATGCCAAAAACCCGGCTGTTGTCATGCCCGATGCCGATTTGGATTTGGCCGTTGCAGAATGCGTTTTGGGCGCCTTGTCATTCAATGGCCAGCGCTGTACGGCTTTAAAGCTCTTATTCGTTCACGAAACGGTCGTCGAATCCTTTACCAAAGCGTTTGTCCGTCGGGTTGCAGCCTTGGGGTGCGGTTTGCCTTGGGAAGCCGGTGTGCGGTTAACCCCCTTGCCCGAACCGGGTAAACCGGACTATTTGCAGGAACTCGTAGCCGATGCGGAAGCACATGGCGCAAAAGTGATCAATGAAGGGGGGGGATCACGCGAAAAGAGTTTTTTCTACCCCGCCGTTTTATATCCGGTCGACAAAGGGATGCGCATCTACCACGAGGAGCAGTTTGGCCCTGTCGTGCCGATTGTCTCTTTTAAGTCGATTTCAGAGCCCATAGCGCGCATTTGTGCGTCTCATTATGGCCAGCAAGTGAGCGTATTTGGCCAAAATATCGATGAATTGGCTCCTTTGATCGATGGGCTGGTCAACCAGGTTTGTCGGGTGAACATCAACTCCCAATGCCAGCGCGGGCCGGACGTGTATCCCTTTACCGGGCGCAAGGATTCGGCAGTCGGCACCCTGAGTGTACACGATGCCCTGCGCGCTTTTTCCATTCGTACGATGGTCGCCTGTAAGGCGTTTGAGGCGAACAAAAAATTGTTGAGCGCGCTTTTAAACAGCGGTAAGTCTAACTTTGTCAATACGGATTACATCTTATAATCAAAGGCTTTTACAGCCACACAACACCCAACCATGTCGCAAAAACCCGCTATTCCAAAAGGGACGCGCGATTTTTCACCTCGAGAAATGGTGAAGCGCAAGCACATCATCCGCGTGATAGAAAAAAAATTTCAACGCTATGGGTATGCGCCTATTGAAACCCCATCTTTTGAAAACCGATCTACGCTGATGGGCAAATATGGGGAGGCGGGCGACCGATTGATCTTTAAAATCCTCGATTCAGGCGACTTTTTAAAGCAGGCCGATAAAGATGCTTGGGCACAAGGCAATTCAAACGCTTTTGCCAATAGCATTGCAGGCAAAGCCCTTAGGTATGATCTCACCGTACCGCTTGCACGTTATGTGGTGCAGCACCAAAGCGAGATTGGCTTTCCGTTTAAACGCTATCAAATCCAAGCGGTTTGGCGTGCGGACCGCCCACAAAAGGGACGCTTCCGCGAATTTTACCAATGCGATGCCGATGTGGTAGGCTCGGATTCGCTTTGGCAGGAAGTGGAGTTGGTACAGCTCTATGACGATGTATTTAACGCCTTGCATCTACCGGTGTGCATACGGGTAAACAACAGGAGGCTACTCGCAGGCCTGGCAGAAGTAGCCGGCATTTCAGAACAATTCGTACACCTTACTGCAGCACTCGATAAATGGGATAAAACCGGATGCGAAAACGCAGTAGCAGAAATGGGGCGGCGTGGCATTCCACAGTCGGCTATCGATACCTTGGCTACATTCTTCCAGTTAGATACCGCTTCGAATTGGGAAAGAATCCACTTTTTGGAGGCGGCGCTCAAGTCCTCTGAGACGGGGCAAAAGGGAATCGGGGAGCTGCGCTTTATTTTGGAAAAGATACAGCACTACGGCCTTAAAATCGCTGAACTCGACTTAGATCCCACCTTGGCCCGCGGGTTAGACTACTACACCGGAACTATTTTTGAGGTGGTGGGCAAGGGCATTGCGCTGGGTTCACTCGGCGGGGGTGGTCGTTACGATGAGCTCACCGGCATTTTTGGTCTGAGCGACCGCCCCGGCGTCGGCATTTCTTTTGGGTTGGATCGAATTTACCTCGCGCTTGAAGAGAAGGGATTATTTCCCGATTTGACCGGCGACAAACTCCAACTCTTGTTTATCCATTTTGGGGCGGTTGAAGCGGCTTACAGCTATCGATTGGTGGCAGCACTTCGCAATCGGGGCATCAATTGCGAACTCTATCCCGAGGCGGCCAAACTCAAAAAACAGCTCGCTTACGCCCACAAAAACCAAGTGCCCTACGTCGCGCTGGCAGGGAGCCAGGAGGTCGCATCACAGACGGTTACCCTGAAAAATATGCGCACAGGCCAGCAGCAAACCCTGACCCAAGACAATTTTTTAAGCGGCTTGAAGGACCTTTTAGCCGATACCCATTCTCGTCCTAAACTGTAAGAAATACACACCACGACGCTGTAGCGATAACCCTGTTTTTTAAACTGCCAATTGAGACAGACACCCATAGAATGGGGCTATAATTTCAGAATGTTTCACACAGCACAAATGCGAAAGATGAGATCGCCTTTCAAGATGTCAGACCGTCAACCAGAAGTAAAAAAACGACAGCCTTCTTTTTAAATCACCCCGCCGGGAAAAGGGCAAAAACCAAAAGGGTAAGCGTCCGCTTTCAGGCCAGCCGCACAGTACAAAGACAAAAAAAGATAAACCCCATAACAAAAAAGTAACAAATTCAAAAAAAGCCAACGCTTTAAGCTGACGCGTATGGGCAAACACAAAAAATAAGCCACTCGCTCAAACCATAGTGCGTACACGCCCAAATTCACCGGGATCCTTGCACCGCAGTGGCAGCCCACGCCTTTCACCACGCTTCCCATATATCGTCCACGAGTCGATTGCAGCAGCACATTGCGCCCGATTTACAAGAGGCTATAACTCCACCGTGATCTGCCAGCCTTTGGACTTGCCTCTTGCAGAAAAGCCTGATAAATCCCCGCTTTTATTTTTTAAAGCATTGGATAAACCCATAATGTAGCGCAGATCAACGCGGAATCCAAGAGGCAAGTCCAAAGCCACACCAAAACCGGAATCGAGTACAAACCCCCTGCGCGCAATCTGACCTTTTACAGCTGCGTACCCTTCACGAAAAGAAATGTGATCGTGCAGTTTAAAATTGAATATGGGCCCAGCAACCAAACTGAGCGGTGAAAAAATCTCGTACTTAAATACGATGGGAATGCTGAGGTTGTCCAACCTAATCCGGCCAAAGTCGAATTCGCCTCCGCTTTGTGTAAAGAGCAATTCCGGCTGTATGGCAAATGTATCCCCCGTTTTTAAAGTGACAAATAGGCCGCCCAAAAATCCGCTGCGGCTTTTTGAGTCCAACAAATTGTCGATTTGGGTGCTGCTAAAACCGACTTTGACCCCCATATCAATATTTTGTGCACCAGCAGTGGTTAAGCCGCATATCCAGGCGAAAAGCAAAATGTACTTCCGCATGATTCCCTTGGTTTCAGTAAGACAAATAAATTAAACAACCGCTTGTGCTGCAAATATAAAAATATGGAGAACGATAGCCTACCCATGCAGCAGCTGCTTTGCTATTCAATTGAAGCGAACTATCGGTTAATGCCCTGTTTTTTAACCCACGCATCATTTTTTAGCCGGTTTCGTTTGTGCGCGGCAAAGGTTTTGGTAAAATGGAATCGACCGGAGTCGGTCGGATCGGATGTCATAAAGTAATACCCGTGTCTCTTTGCATGGAGCACGGCCTCCAGCGCCTGCTTATCGGGAATACCGATTGGGGCCGGGGGCAAACCAGCGTACTTATAGGTGTTGTAGGGTGAATCGATTTCCAAATCCGCATACAAAACCCGTCTGACTAGGGTGTCAAACCCATGGCGCAACTTAAAGGCATAGATTACCGTCGGGTTGGATTGCAGTTTCCAATTGTCTCGCAAGCGATTGAGGTATACCCCAGCCACCATGGGCATCTCATCTGTGTTGTTGGTCTCTTTCTGTACGATGGAAGCTAGGGTGCTCACCTGTAGCGGTGTCAAATTTTCAGCTCGGGCCTGTGCCCGGCGCTCGGCATTCCAAAATTTTTGGTATTCGGAAAGCATTCTGTCTCGAAAAGCGGTTGCAGAGATATTCCAGTACACGAAATACGTATCCGGGATTAAAATCTGTTTAACCGTCTCGGAGTCTAAGCGGTGATCGGTCAAAAATTTGGGCTCCCAAAAAGCGTTACAAAGCGCTTGTTTATTCGGTTCTAGCTGTCGGGCTATACGCGCGGCAAACCCCTTTAGGGTCTCTGCTCGATTAAACACCAACCGCACCGGGCTTTGCCGACCGGATCGCAATTCGTCGACCAGCTCGACATTGCTCATTCCATCCGCAATCTCATACCGACCGGGTCGGACATGGGCGGGATAGTTTTTGAGCGCAGCTATTTTTTCAAATGATTTTCGATTTTGCAAATGGGGATACAGCAAGCCGCTGAGCTGTTTAAAGCTCGCACCCGTAGGGATGTAGAGGTAAGTCGCCCCGTTTTTCACCACCACATTAGAGCCAAACGCAAACCGATAGGCCATGGCGATTCCAACGGATAAGAGCAAAGCGGGTAACAGATAGTAAATGCGCTTCATTTTCATGGACAAGACATTGCGATCTTCACCGTGCAGCCGCAATCCATTCTCCTTTAAATACCAATCGCGCCGGTCCAGCGAGGTAGATATCTCTATATCCGCGGTCTGTTTTGGTAAATCTAAGCTGCAAATCGCCACCGCGCATTTTCACCTGTAGCGCCGACTTTAAAAGGAGTCCCTTGTCAAAAGCGGCAATAGCAGCAGCTATAGCACCGGTACCACAAGCCAAGGTCTCATCCTCTACCCCGCGCTCATAGGTGCGAATGGAAATGGAATCGGATTCGGGGTACTGCGCAAAGTTTACGTTTGCGCCCACTTCACCATAGTCGCTATCCCTGATTTTTTTGCCTTTGGAAAAAACGTCTATATCCGCAATGCAATCGAAGAAAGCGACGTGATGCGGTGAACCCGTATCCAAAAATAAAGCCCCGCCTCGCTGCTTTATCTCACATACGTCTTTCATTTGCACCTCGACCCGGTCGCCCGATATCGCCGCGCGATGCATACCATCGCCCGCTGCAAAGACGGCTTGGGATTCGATTAGGTTTAAATCCCGCGCAAAAGCGACTATACACCGCCCGCCGTTACCACACATAGGGGCCTGGCTCCCATCCGGATTCAAATACACCATTTTAAAATCCGCGTTCGGATCGTTTTCCAACAAAATCAAGCCGTCAGAACCTATGCCAAAATGTCGCTGACAGAGTCGTCGTACGATCTGTTTATCGCACTTGGGAAACACTTCGTTCCTATTATCTATGAGAATAAAGTCATTTCCCGCACCCTGGTACTTATAAAATTGGACTTTCACAAGCGCTTTTAAAAGGCGAAATTACGCAATTTCCCCTTGTGCAAAAGGCCGCCGAGAGCCTTATCCATAGTGTTAAAATTATTTTAAATCAGTGATTTTGGCATGTTTTTCTCCATCTTTTAAGGGTATGCGATAAACCAAATGAATATGAAAGGGTACATCCGATTATTTACGGTGGCTATCATCAGTAGCCTGCTTACGGCGGGGGGTATGTATTACATCGCTCAAAGCCGCTTTGACAACGATCTATCTCTTCAAGAAACCCCTAAGAAACCCATTTTGCCACCGACTCATTCGGTCCCAAAGGCCGTTGCATTTGTACATCCCAACGAAGGTGATCAGATGGGTTTCGTCAGCGCAGCCAAGAAGACGGTTGACGCTGTGGTACACGTAGAAAACTATTCCAGCGAGCCGATGGAGAGCGGCAATCCACTTTTCGATCTGCTATACGGCATGTCGAATCGTTCCAGCAAACCCCAAAAAGTAAGCAGCGGTTCGGGTGTTATCATCACGGAAGACGGCTATATCGTAACCAACAACCACGTGATTCAAGGCGCTTCTCAGGTTAAAGTCACCCTAAACGACCAAAAAACTTATGCGGCCAGACTCATCGGTACAGACCCCAATACCGATATTGCGCTCCTTAAAGTGGAGGCAAAAGGGTTGCCATTTCTAACCTTATCCAACTCAGATGACGTACGAGTGGGCGAATGGGTGCTGGCCGTGGGCAATCCATTTAATCTCAGCTCGACGGTAACGGCAGGTATCGTTAGTGCCAAGGGGCGAAGCATCAATATTTTGAAGCGAAATGGTGCGGAATATCCCATAGAGTCTTTTATACAAACCGATGCGGTGGTCAACGCCGGAAACAGCGGCGGTGCCCTGGTCAACTGCCGTGGCGATCTCATAGGGATCAATTCCGCTATCTCGACCCACACCGGCTTTTACGAAGGCTACTCCTTTGCCATCCCCGCCAACCTGGTTAGCAAAGTGGTGAAAGATATGCTGGAATACGGTAGTGTAAAACGGGCCTTTTTGGGTATTACCCCCATGGATTTAACACTAGCCAGCATTCGGTATCACAACAGTGAGAACCCGCGAAATACAATCCAGGTAAAACCGCAAGATGGCGTTTACATAGCTGGATTGACCGATGGCGGAGCGGCTAGGGAAAGCGGCTTACGGGTAGGTGACATCATCAAAAAACTAAATGGTAAAAAGATTGAAAACAGCGCTGCCCTAGTCGGTTATATCGGCAGTAAGCGCCCGGGTACCACTGTGCGCGTAACGGTAAACCGCAGTGGAAAGACCAAAACTTACAATGTCAAACTCAGAGATATAATAGGGAAAACCACCATGCTATCGGATACAGATTTGGGAATTAAAACGATTGCAGGAGCCAAACTGAAAGCGCTAGACGCTCAGACAAAACGGCGTTATGGACTTCCCGCTGGCATACTCGTATTGGAAGTGGGCCCCGGAATAATGGCAGAAGCGGGTATAACCGCAGGCGAAGTGATCACTTATATAAACGGTATCCCTGTAAACGCAACGGAAGACGTCAAAAAAATAATCGACAAACGCCCCCACCAAATCGTATTTAAAACCTATGATTTAAATCGACACCGATAGTCGACAAAATCAAGCTGCGAGATGCCCTATTACAATCGACACAAAAATTCAGGCCCCTGGGTAAAGGGCGAGAATAAAAAGGCGCCCAGGTCAATTGCGTAATCACGTCTATTCGGGTCTGAGCAAATCGCGCAGTTTTTTAACAAAGACGTCCACTTCTGCCTTTGTATTGTATCGATTGAGCGAAACCCGTATCGCCGTATTTTCGATTCCCAAAACCGCCGCCACGCTTGCGAGTTTTGTGGCACCTGAGCTGCAAGCGCTACCGGCAGACACGGCTATATCGTTCAAATCCAGTTGAAAGTGTATCATGGGATACGAGCCCGGAAGCTGTATACTGACCAAATTACACAGGCTTTGCGCACCCTGGCTTTGACCGTTAAATTCAACCTCGGGTAGATGCGCTTCAATCTGGGCGATCAAATAGCGCTTTACATCAGAGATTTGCTCAAAATCCGCTCGCTGACGCTGCACCATAAGCGCTACCGCTTTGGCCATCCCCAATATGGCACAAATGTTTTCCGTACCGCTGCGCTTGTCTCGTTCTTGTCCCCCGCCGGTGAGTTGAGGTGCTACCGGAGTCCCCTTTTTGATATAGGCGAATCCCGCTCCTTTGGGCCCATATATTTTGTGGGCGCTAAAGCTGGCAAAATGGACGGGTAAATCGCTTAAATCGATGGCGCATTTGCCGAGAGTCTGCACCATATCGGAATGAAAAAGTGCACCGCGTGCACCTACGAGTCGGCCAATAGCTCGGATATCATTCACATTTCCGATTTCATTGTTTCCGTGCATGAGGCTCACCAAGGTGGTCTTCCCAGCCGATTTGTCCAACAAGCGCGCCAGGTCATCGAGGTCGATCACACCCCGTTCATCGAGCTTCACGTAGGAAATTTCATCGATGTCTAGGTCCGCAACGGTATCCAACACGGCCTTGTGTTCGATTTTTGAAGTGATCACATGAGAAATTCCACCAGCCCGTGCCCCGCCCCTCAATATGAGATTGTTGGCCTCTGTACCGCCTGAGGTAAAGATGACTTCCGCCGGTTGACAACCACAGGCGCTCGCTATGGCGATACGCGCATTTTCTATGGCCGCTTTGGATCGCCTGCCCAGACTATGCAGGGACGATGGATTGGCAAATAGATTTTCCAGTGCATCCGTCATGGTCTGCACTACTTCTGGGTCTACGGGCGTGCTCGCCGCATTGTCGAAATAAATGGGATTCATCGATAAATCACTTCGAAAATACTCGTGCCACACGGATTTACATGCAACCGCCAAAAATAACGAATTTCACACTATTCTATCGCCTTGCACATCAGCCATTTGCCCAACCTTAACGACCATTTCAGCAGCCAATTTCTCAGCCGCTTCGATGGAATGACCTTCTGCGTATACGCGGACAACCGGTTCGGTATGGGATTGACGCAGGTGAACCCAAGATTCTGTAAAGTCGATCCGCAGTCCGTCTATGGTGGTTATCGATTCCCCTTCAAAAGTCACTTCCAGCGCTTTGAGAATGCTGCCTACATCGAGGTCCGGCGCCAGCCTTATCTTTTTCTTAACCATGTGATAAGCGGGATAGCTCGCTCGCAGCTCGGAAAGGCGTTGCGCTTTTTTAGCGAGATGGGTTAGAAATAAGGCGATCCCCACCAGTGCATCCCTGCCGTAATGGGCTTCCGGATAGATGACCCCGCCATTGCCTTCGCCACCGATTGCGGCTTGATGGGCTTTCATCTTTTCTACGACGTATACCTCACCAACAGCTGCGGGCAGGTATTCTCGCCCGTGCTTTTGGGCGACATCCCGCAACGCCCGAGAGGAGGACAGGTTGGATACCGCCTTACCACGCTGGTGCTGCAAAACGTAATCCGCCACGGCTACCAAAGTGTACTCTTCACCGAATGGTAAGCCGTTTTCACACAAGAAGGCCAGGCGATCCACGTCTGGATCTACCGCAATTCCCATATCGGCACCGGTCTCTACCACCCTTCTCGAAATATCCCGCAAGTGTTCCGCCAGGGGTTCTGGATTATGTGGGAAGCGGCCATTGGGATTGCAATACAGCAATTCCGCCTGCACCCCTAGCCGCTCGAGCAAGGGGGGAACAGCTATGCCGCCGGTGGAGTTAACCGCATCTAAGACCACTTTGAAGTGCGCGGCTTTGACGCTTTTCACATCTACCAATGATAAGCCCAAAACCCGATCGATATGCCTTTCAATCGCCAAATCATCGCTTTCGAATCGGCCCAAATCATCGGCTTGGGCAAAATGGCAGTCCCCTTCTTCAGCGAGATCCAATACGCGCCTCGCATCCACTGGGCTGATAAATTCTCCCCGTTCGTTCAGTAGTTTCAGCCCATTCCACCGCTCGGGATTGTGACTGGCCGTCGTGATAATACCGCCCAGCGCTTTGTGAAACGGGACGCTTACCGCTACGGTAGGCGTGGTACTCAAACCCAAATCGATCACATCGATCCCCAAGCCGATTAGGGTTCCGGTTACCAGTCGATTTGCCATATCACCCGACATACGGGCATCCCGACCCACTACAACCTTGACTTTTTTATCGGGATTTTTACGTCGCAACCAAGTGCCATAAGCCGCTGAAAATGTTGCGATATCCAAAGGCGTAAGCCCCTCACCCGGGCTGCCGCCAACAATACCCCTAATGCCGGATATGGACTTGATCAATGCCATGGAATTGGGATGCAAAGCGCCGGGCACAAAGATAAAATTTAGGCGTGAGGTGTGCAAGCCCATCAAACCTCGTCAGAAAACAAGGGTATTGGGTTAAAAAGAACTGCGTACCTTTATGCCTTGATATACGAGGTCAGTACCTTTAAATCAGATATTGGAGATATGGATGATTTTTTTTTCGACTACGAAAGTGATTTGGTTTCCCGGTTTGAGCATATGTTGGCGCAGGACCAAACCGCATTCTTCGATAGCCAAGAACTAGTTGAAATCATAGCGCACTACATCGATTTGGGTGCGTTGAACAAAGTGCGCAAAGCCTTGGACTTTGCCCATCATTTATTCCCACAGAATTTTGATTTGCAACTCAAAGAAGTAGAATACCACATTTTCTCCCAAGATGCGACCCGTGCATGGAAAACCTTAAAAAGGGTATATCAGGCCAACCCCACTCATGCTGAAGTATTGATCTTAGCGGCTAAGATACAGTCGATGAAAAGCGAGCACCAGCTCGCTGTTTCGCTGCTGGCCAAAGCACTGCCCATAACCGATGACAAAGCAGAAATATACGGCCTGTTGGGGATGGAGTATTACAACATGGGTCGATATCGAAAGGCCCTTAATCTCTATAAAAAAACCCTAGCGATCGATCCGACTGACGAGCCTGATTTTTTTAATGCGCTGCTCTGTTTTGATGCCTTAGAAGCACCTGAGGAGGCCATTGGCTTCATCGAGAGATTTATCGACGAGAATCCATACAGCGACGCAGCTTGGAGTCAACTGGGCCGGCAACACGAGAAGCGCCGCGATTACAAAAAAGCGGTATGGGCTTACGATTACGCCATTTCGATCGATGAAAAATGCATCGGTGCTTATTATGCAAAGGCGGCTGCTTTAGAAAAGATGCGCCGTTTCGACCAAGCCATACCGGTATATCTCGAAGCCTTGGGCATATCGGGTTATTCGGCTTTGAGCCATTACAAGATCGGGCGTTGTTACCGGAAAATGGATCGACTGCAAAAGGCGTTGTACTTTTTTTGTCGAGTGGTTTACGAAGCGCCACAGCACGATTTAGCCTGGAACGAAATGGCTGTAATCCATCTCAAATCGAAGGATTTTCAGCGAGCCTTGTACTGTACTTGTCAAGGGATTGAACTGAATCCGCGGCATATCGGGTATTGGAAGCGATTCGCTTACCTAAGCGTCCGGCTGGGTTTTTTTAGAAGAAGCTGAACGAGCCTATCGCACCATTTTGGATTTGGATGCAAACGAACGGGCCCATTCGGTGTTGAAACGCGGCATGGTAAAATTTCCAAAAGAATCAAAGCGGTACATCTTTATCTTTTTAAAGGGGATAGCCATGGGAGCTGCCGATATAGTCCCAGGTGTATCAGGGGGTACGATTGCGCTCATAGCTGGGATTTACCCAGCGTTTATCAACGCGTTACGTTCCATCAATCCAACCCAACTCAACCTGCTTTTTTCAATGGGATTCAAGGCCTTTTGGCAATCGATCAATGCGCCATTTCTCCTATCGCTTTTTTCGGGTATTGCGGTGGGTATTCTCTCGCTAGCCAGACTGATAGCGTACCTGTTAGACGAGGCGCCCATCTCGATAGGATCTTTTTTCTTCGGCTTGGTTACCGCTTCTATATTTTTCATATACAAGCACATAAAGGGGAAAAATGCCTGGATTTGGGCTGCGATGGCCGCCGGAACAGCTATCTCTTACCTGCTGACCGTTGCAGCGCCGATCCACTCCCCCTCGGGTTACCCCTTTTTAATTTTCTCAGGCTTCTCAGCTATTATCGCCATGATGTTACCCGGGATATCCGGTGCTTTCATCTTACTGCTCATCGGTTCATACGAATCCGTGATCAACGCCCTAAATCAGTTTCTAGCCGGGCTGACGGCAATGAACTGGGATGCGGTCGTGTCAGCCGGCTCTGAGTTAGGCGCTTTTGCCATTGGGGCGGTCATCGGTTTGGCCTCATTTTCCAGATTGCTCTCCTGGCTCTTCAAACGGTACAAAAACGTCACGCTCGCTTTGCTCACCGGATTTATGATCGGCTCGCTAAATAAGTTATGGCCGTGGAAAGAAACCCCAGCCGCGCGATTAAGCATCCATGGTAAAGTGATTCGCCTGGTTCAAAGAAATGTATCACCGCTCCACTATACGCAGGGAGAACCAGAGATCTTTTCCGCGGTCAGTCTGGTTATCGCCGGGTTTTTACTGATCTTTGTATTGGAAAAACTATCGAACAAACCCGATGTATAAAAGGCGGTCCAAAGACTACATTTTTCTGTTTATCAAAGGATTGTACATGGGATCTGCCAATAAGGTCCCCGGTGTATCAGGGGGCATGATAGCCATGATAACCGGCATCTACGAAGAATTTATCTATTCCCTGCAAAAAATAAATCGAAAAGCCTTGTACCTACTTTGGAACAGGCGCTTTAACTCCTTTTTTAACTACATCAATATCCGATTTCAACTGGCGGTTAATTTGGGTTCAGCAACGGCTTATTTTACCGTTTCCCTGCTGCTCGACTACCTGATAGCGTATTACCCGATAAGGGTTTGGTCTCTCTTTTTCGGACTGATTCTCGGATCGGTCTATTACATTTCTAAAAGCGTATCGCTTTGGAATTGGAAGACGATGGGTATGACAGCTCTGGGCACGGCAGTCGGTCTGTGCATCTCCTTCATGAATCCACTTCCCCCAAACGACAGCTTGATCTTCATTTTTTTCTGTGGGGTTATCGGCGTATCCGGTATGACACTGCCCGGCCTTTCAGGCTCTTTTATGCTCATGCTGCTCGGCAATTATGTGCTCCTAATGGTCGACTCCGTAAACAACTTATTCCATGTGATCACCTCGACGCTTCAGGGCGACTTCTCATGGTCTTTTGACCCCGATCGCACCCACCTTTTACAGGTTGTCATTGTTTTTACTACGGGTTCCATCATCGGGATGGTTGGCTTTTCCCATATTTTAGGATACCTGCTCAAGCGATATCACAATGGGGTTACCGCGTTACTCATCGGTTTTATTACCGGTTCCCTAGGTGTCGTCTGGCCTTGGAAAACACCGCTTTACAAATTGAGCAAATCCGGACAGCCCTTAGTGGACTCCTTGGGCAATAAGATTTTGATCACTTTCCATCGGTTTATCCCAAATGAGCTAAATACGACTACTGTCTGGGCTGGTTTTTGGGCTTTAGTCGGAATGCTGCTGGTTTTTTTAATCGTGGGCTACGAATCGAAAAACGCAAAAAAATCCCCGTGAAAATCTATGGACTGGTGGGTAAAAATATCGCGTACGCCCATTCGAGAAATTACTTTTCAGCAAAATTCAAGCGTGAAAAAATCGCCGGTGCATCCTATCGAAATTTCGATATTCCCACCATTGGAGAAATTCGTAAAATCTGGCTGACCCCAAACCTGGCTGGCCTAAATATAACCATACCCTACAAAGAAAAAGTCACCCCCTATTTGGATGATCTAAGTCCAGAAGCCATGCGAATAGGAGCGGTCAACACGATTCAATTTTTGAAGGATAAAAAGATCGGGCATAACACAGACGCCTACGGATTCGAAAAAAGTCTGATCCCGCTTTTAAAGGACGTGCATACCCACGCCCTTATCCTCGGTACCGGTGGCGCTTCCAAAGCAGTCACATCGGTCTTAAAAAAGCTGGGCATCCAATACCGATGCGTTTCGCGAACCCGCAGAAAAAATGCGCTCACTTATGAAGAATTGTGTGCTAAAACGATTTTAACCCATCGTTTAGTCGTGAATTGCACACCTATGGGAGCCTATCCCGATATTGACAAAGCCCCCGATATACCCTATGAATTTCTCAGTCCAAATCACTTGGTATACGACTTGATTTACAATCCCGATATAACCGCTTTTATGAAGCGCGCACGGGCATGGGGGGCCCAAACGACCAATGGATATCAAATGCTGGTGTTACAAGCCGAAAAGGCATGGGAAATTTGGAATCATTGATTACATTTGAATCCAGAAGTCACAGCGAGACTGAAATTTTTTTTAAGCCATGGCTGAGTTGGATAAGGACAGCGCTTTAAACGACCGAAAGCTGACTCAGAGCGAAAGCCCCCCCCCCGATGAGCTGGATAATCTAGATGGAGAAGCACTTTTTAATATCGCTTTCAACCTGGTAAAAAACAATCCGGTATCGGGTATAAAAAAGGCGCTCGAGCCGGTCAAAGCGGCCTTTGACAAACGAATTACCAAAGACCGACCGGAAGCGGGAAGAGCAGTCGATTTCGAGTATACCCATCGGCTGGTTATTCGATTCAACCGTCTACTACACGAGCAAAAAGCGCGCGAATTACAGGAAAACCGCAAACGACGCGAGGCGCTTATAGAAGCATTGAAGCAGCTCTACCAAGAGCCTGAAAACATAGGCACTACCTTTGAAAAGTTTCGATCCATACAGCGCCGATGGAAAGATGCTGGGGCCATTCCACGCCGGTACTCGAACGATATATTTAAAACCTATCACCACCACTTAGAAAATTTCTACGATTACTTACACCTCAACAGGGCACGTCGCGAAAAGGATTTTCAAAACAACTTGAAAGAAAAAGAGCGCGTAATCGCCCGTGCAGAAGCACTGGTAGCAGAGCCCAATATCCACAAGGCCTATAACGAGCTGCAATACTTACACAAAATCTGGAAAGAAGAAACCGGTCCGGTCGATAAAAAATACCGCGAACCCCTATGGAAGGCGTTCAAAGCGGCTACAAAGCAGATTCACAATCGAAGGCACGAATACTTTCACAAGCGCGATGCGGAACAGCGTGAAAATCTGGTGAAGAAAAAAGCGATCATCGCGCAACTAATTGAAGTCGGCCAATCCGAACCGGATAACCACCGAGATTGGCAAAGGCGCACCCAGCGATTTAACGCCTTACACAAGGCGTTTACCACCATAGGTAAAGCCCCAGCGGCGAGTCGAAATAAGGTTTGGAAATCGTTTCGAGCCGCATGTCGATCTTTCAGTAGAAAGAAAGACGCCTTTTACAAGGGGCTAAAAAAAGAACAAACGGACAACCTAGCGGCCAAAATGGCGCTGATCCAAACCGCAGCAGCGAACAGAGAACGAGAAGACTGGGATGAAGCCGTTGCGCTTTATAAAGAGATACAACAGAACTGGAAAAACATCGGATGCGTTCCCCAGCACAAATCCGATGCGATTTGGAAGGCGTTTAGGTCTCATTGCAACTATTTTTTTGACCGCTACCACGGCCGAAATAAAGACAAAGGACTGAGAAAGACTGTAGCAGAAAAGGAAAAATTGATTGAAAAAGTCCGAGATCTAACCCTGCCCGACGATGCGCAAGGAGCCTTAGACCTGCTACAAGGCCTCGCGCAACAATGGATCGCCGCTGGAAAACTGCCCGAGGAAAAAGAAGCGCTCAACAAAAGATTCTACGATTTGTTAGATGGTCATTGCGACACCTTGAGATTGGAAAAAACAGCACCAGCCCTTAAAAAATACCAGATGGTAGTGGCTGGTTCAGTCCGTGATCAAGACCGATTATTTCACGAAACCCAGTTTGTCAGGCATCGGATAAGCAGCTTAAAAAAGGAACTACACCGATTGGAAAACAACATCGCTTTTTTCAGCGGAGATACGGCTAAAAATCCCATCTTACAAAAAGCCCAGCAAAACATAGAAGCCCTGCAACGGGAACTCGCCATTTGGCGTGGCAAGCTCGATTTTTTGGACGCCTTCTCCCCATCCGAAAGCGATGGGTGAAGACACGGCTTTCATGCGGCGGTGCCTGCATTTGGCGCGCAAAGGGCTGGGTACTGCTGCGCCCAACCCCATGGTGGGCTGCGTAATCGCATACCGGGGAAAGGTCATCGGTGAAGGTTGGCATCGCTGCGCAGGCTTGCCCCATGCCGAAGCCAATGCCATTTCAGCTGTATCCGATAGATCCCTATTAAGGAAGTCGACGCTTTACGTCAATTTGGAACCCTGCGTACATTATGGAAAAACCCCGCCCTGCGCTGATTTAATCATCGCGTCTGGCATTCCGCAAGTCGTCATCGCTATGAGAGACCCCTTTGTCAAAGTAGATGGCCGGGGAATCCAAAAGCTGCAAAATGCGGGCATTGAAGTGACCGTTGGCACGCTAGAAGCAGCGGCCTTAGAACTCAACAAGCGCTTCCTGACTTTTCACCAAAAAAAAAGACCTTACATCATTTTAAAATGGGCACAAACCCGTGATGGTTTTATCGATAAAGTCCGAGATACGGCTGAAATCCGACAAAATTGGATCAGCAATCCGCAGTCCAAACAACTGGTACACCGCTGGCGATCCCAAGAGCAAGCCATACTCGTAGGTACCCATACCATACGCCATGACAATCCAAAGCTCACCACACGTCTCTGGGACGGAGCCAACCCCTTACGGGTCGTCTTGGATCGAAACTTAGAGATCGATCACCGTGCAGCCGTCTTTTCAACCGATGCGCATACGTTGGTCTTCACCGAAAAAAAGGCGTGCCCCAAACGGAACGACACAGCGTTTATCCAAACCCAATTTAAAAGCGATCTGATTGAAAAGGTTTTGGCCGAATTATACGCACGCAGCATTCAATCTATCGCAATAGAGGGCGGCCGTTTCACGATAGATCGATTCATTTCAAAAAACCTGTGGGATGAAGCGCGGATCTTTATCGGCGATAAGAGATTTAAAGATGGGTTAAAAGCACCGGGGCTCAACGGAAATCTGATTGCGGAATACCTGATTCAATCAGATATAGTGCGGATTTACAAACCCATCGCCACAGGTATAAAATAGGAGCAAATGCGATCGCACAAACCCGAATCCGCCAACTCTTTATACGAAGTGCCGATGGTAGACGCCACCCATTCGATCGATTTCCGAACACCTTACCCGGACTTTTGTAGGATTTTTGTACATTGGTTTTCCCATTTTCGTTCGCATGATTCTCTTATCAAAAAAAAGGAAAAAGTCAAATATATCTGCGCTTCTTTTTCAAAATCTTTATTCACATATTTGCACATCGCCAATGCGGAAAGAGTCCGCTACATTTTTATTAGAATCGCTAATCTACTGTTTACATGGAGAATAATGCTTCGCTTGTTTGGAAAAATTGCCTGAGATTTATCGAGGACAATATATCGGCCCAGGCCTACAAAACTTGGTTTTCACCGATCAAGCCTTTGAAGCTCAATCGAGATATACTCACCATACAAGTGCCGAGCAAATTCTTTTACGAGTGGTTGGAGGAGCATTATATCAAACTGCTCAAAGTAGCCATCAGCCGCGAGTTGGGACAGGGTGCCAAATTGGTCTACGCCATCGTAATGGAGAAGACTTACGATAACAAAAAGCCCTTTACGGTAAAGATACCCAGCTCAAACCGGGAACCGCAAAAGGCGCAAACCGTCGACGCTCCGCTTTCAATAGGCGGGAGCCAGGTACAGAATCCGTTTGTGATCCCGGGTTTACAAAAAATAAAGGTTGAGTCACAGCTGAACCCCAATTATGTATTCAGCAATTTCATCGAAGGGGATTCCAATCGGCTAGCCCGTTCTGCAGGCTTAGCTGTAGCCAAAAAACCTGGGGGCACATCCTTTAATCCACTTCTGATATACGGCGATGTCGGCTTGGGAAAAACCCACTTGGCACATGCCATCGGGATTCAAATTAAAGACGGCTACCCCGAAAAAACCGTGCTTTATGTGTCGGCGGAAAAGTTTACCCAGCAATTTATCGATTCGGTTAAAAACAACAACCGGAATGATTTCATCCATTTTTATCAAATGATTGACGTCTTGCTCATCGACGATGTACAGTTCTTCAGCGGCAAAAATGGTACCCAAGACGTTTTCTTTCACATTTTCAACCATTTGCATCAAAACGAGAAGCAATTGATCTTAACCTCAGATAAAGCACCGGTCGATATGCAGCACATTGGGCGCCGGCTCCTCTCTCGATTCAAATGGGGGCTTTCTGCCGATTTGCACAAGCCCGATTTTGGAACCCGTGTTTCGATCTTAAAGCATAAATTATACACCGATGGGATTGAGCTGGCCACGCCCATCGTCGAGTTTATCGCACAAAGGGTTAAGACGAACATCCGCGAGCTAGAAGGTGCGTTGATCTCGCTTATCGCCCATGCTTCCCTAAGCAAGAAAGAAATCACCTTTGAACTGACCAAAGAAGTGGTCTCAAAATTTGTGCGAAACGTAAAAAAAGAGATTTCCATCGAGTACATCCAACAAGTCGTCTGCGACTATTTCGATATGCCCAAGGATTTACTCGTCTCCAAAACGCGCAGGCGAGAAGTCGTTCAAGCCCGGCAACTGGCCATGTTTTTCTCCAAAAAGTTAACCAAAAATTCATTGGCTCGAATCGGGAAACAAATCGGCAACCGAGACCACGCTACGGTATTGCACGCCGTAAAAACCGTAACCAATCTATCGGAAACCGACAAGACTTTTGGGGGGTACTTTAAGGAGCTCAGCGACCGCCTCAACCAGTCGTAAAAATCCCCGATGGGGCCCGGTAAATGGGTGGGTTGTACATTGCGCGACTCAGAATTTGTGGAAGAGAATCAAGCCCCATCTTGTGGCCTGTAGCCAAAAGAATGATATCGACATGGGGAATGGGCAAAGGGTGTGGTGAGGCCGGCATGCCATTTAAAAAGATCAATCCGTGAACCGAGAAGAAGCCGCGTTATACCTGATCCCCGTGCCCCTGGGTGAAGAAGCCCCTATCGCTACCGCATCACCACGAGTAATCGAAGTCGTCCACACCATTGAAGTATTTGTAGCAGAGCGAATCCGAACAGCTCGCCGTCACATTCGAAAAATGGTTCCTGAAAAGGAAATGGGTATCCTTCGTTTCTTTGAGCTAAACAAGCATACGGACGAGACCCAAATCGAGGGATTTCTCTCTCCGATTACCCGAGGAAAATCATTGGGGTTACTCGCTGAATCCGGCGCACCGGCCATTGCTGATCCCGGTGCCAAATTGATCGATTCGGCACATCGAAAGGGAATACGGGTAATCCCATTGGCAGGCCCTTCTGCCATCCTCTTAGCCCTGATGGCTTCTGGGATGAACGGCCAAAAGTTTACATTTAACGGCTACTTGCCCATTCACGAGCGGGAGAGAACGCAAGCCTTAAGAATACTAGAAGCCCGTTCTAGTCAGAAGCACACCACAGAAATATTTATCGAAACACCCTTTCGAAATGTCGCTTTGTTCGAAGCCATCCTGAGGAATTGTAAGCCCGCTACCCGGCTTTGCATCGCCTCGGATATCAGTTTGCCGACAGAACAAATACAAACGCTACCCATTTCTGAATGGCGGAAAAACAGGCCGAACCTGCACAGGCGTCCCAGTGTTTTTTGCCTCTATTCCACTTAACTCAGATAGGTAGCCATAAAGCCGTGATAGCAGTCCTGACCCAAAGGACATAGATCGATTTCCGAACGCAGCCACGCTGTACTTTATACCCCAACTTGGAAAACGTTTTTGTGCCGGTTTAAAAAGGGGGTGTTTTTTCGTCCCTGTGGTCAACTATGCCGACTTTTATTATATAGTCGAGTCTGAAGCGATAGCCTTATTTTTTGGCTTTCGACCATGCGGGTTAAAAGGGGTCTTATTTTTTGGCTCCCGATTGGCCATTTAAAAAATGGTGTTGTTTTTTGTATTTGCGCTGTGTAAGGGTTTGAAAAGGGGCACTTGTTCTTTGTTTTCTTATCGTCTTTTTTCTTAGAAGCAACCAGCATCCCCCTTTGATCGCCCAAACCCGGCGCCATGCGGATGGGAGTCATGCTACTTGGTGTTTATCCTTAAAGCGCGCCCGACTTAGAAATAAAAAGCAAATCTACAATCACCGAGTTTTTACCCTTGAAAAAACAAACTGTCCGCCATGTCCCATCGGCCAGGGGTATAGGGCTAAGCCGGTATCATCTACATACATTTCATAGGTC
>JBAJNK010000043.1:0-7549 GCA_036881805.1 Flavobacteriales bacterium | reverse complement strand
TTTTCGCTTTATTTTGTCGATTAATTTCACAAATATGATTAATTATGCAAAAGTACGCGTGATCGATTGTTTATGCAAAGTTCTTTACGCAATGGTATGAATTCCGCTGGGAAAAGTGGAACTGCGGCAAATGGGAATACCAAACAGATTATTTTTATGCTGATAATCAGCCTATTAATCGGCTCGGGTCGTTGTTGAAATACACCGACCCAGTTCCTATGTCCGTTCTCGTGGTGGCAAAGCCAAAACTGGTACCAGCGCTCCTATTCCAAGTCGCAACTTAAGAAAAACAGCGGTGTAAATGCGCCGATGCAAAACGGTGCCGCCGGGTATATTTCAACGCATAATGCGCTCGTGATCAATCCGGAGAAAGGGCTGAAAGGCGAGGTGGATTTTTGGTATCAGTCTCCGGTAAAGCAAGAGCTGTTTCAAAACGGAGCGGCATATAGCCTCGATGTGGGAATTAAAATGTCTTTTTCAGGTCAATTACAGGGCAGTCTGATGGTATATGATGCCTTTAAAACGAGTATTGGAAAATCCACCACTTTTACCGGTGGGATACGGCAGGTATACAATTCCGATAGAGACTCTCGTCTTCTCAGAGTGTCGTTAAAATATAGATTGGGAAACGATAAAATATCGGTAAGCGAACATAAGGTGAAAAATAAAGCGGAGCGAAGCCGAGTGAATTAAATGTGATTTTCTATACTCTCAAGGTTTTTTATCGCTGCCCAAAGCCTGTACCGAGGTCTTTATTCCCTTTTGAATGCGAGGCAGTGTATCTTTAATTGGCTTTTACTTTACTCGATGCGCAGGGTCAAAGGCTCGCAAATTAAGGGGGGTGTAAAGACGCATACAGCTCATAAATCGCAAGCGGCGGTAGTCCGCCAACCGAATATATTTTTTCCCGCTGGCGTAAAGGACGCCCCGATGGGATCGGGCTTTTGACATAACTGTCCGTGAACGGTGTAACAGCGGCAGGCGATGCGCTTTCATTTCGGGATAAAAATAGATGTACCAGCGCTTTGGTGTCTTATTCAAAATCTCTATGGGATATGCGAATCGAAAAAATGGCTTTCACCGTTCCGTTTTTTGTCATTTTTATCCCGCTGAGTTTGTCGCCATTTCCAGCCCCTGTATCGATGTACCAAGCATTGGACTCAGGCTTGTAGTTCACCGCTCTTTGGATTACATGTCCGACGATCTGTGTTTTTCCGATGTTGCGCAACGGACTTCGGGTGAACAATAGGCTTTCTATCTCGCCGAGGTCGTAGGGGTCTTTGGTCCGCAGCGAAATGCCCGCGTGGCTGATCAACACGTCTTTCGTTTGGTATGTTACCGGTCGCCTCTCAAGCCAGTCTAGGGTTTTTTCAAAACGGAGCCCATTTTCCTCGAATCGTTTTTGATACGGCAACGGATTGCTGCGGTATTGATCCAACATCAGGTATTCGTTATTGCCTTTTAGGACGATGACTTTGTCCGGATGTTTTTGCTGCAATCGCTTAAAGTATTTGAGCGTGGCCAAGGGGTGATTTCCCTTATTCAACAGGTCGCCAATCTGGATTAACACCTCGCTGTCTTTTTTCCAATAGCACTTGATCAGCGATTTAACCGTGTGGTAGCAACCGTGTACATCGCCTATTACAAACAAGCTCTTCATGTGGTGAGAGGGAATACAAACGCTTTGAATACGGGGGTTATCTCTTTTTAGCCTTTTATCGGTTGTTACGCATTGAGCATTACCGGCATGATCAGCATGGCGATTACCTCCCCTTCTTCGGTGCCGTCTAAGGGGCTGATCACACCGGCTTTATTGGGCTCGGAAAGGCGCATCACGATATCCTGGGTATCCAAGTTTCCCAGCATTTCGGATAAAAATCTCGAGTTGAAGCCGATTTCCAAATCGCGCCCTTGGTAGTCACAGCTCAGCCGTTCTTCGGCTTTGTTCGCAAAGTCGATGTCTTCAGCAAAGATTTGGAGCGCATTTCCGGATAGTTTCAATCGTACTTGGTAGGTGGTTTTGCTTGAAAAGTAGGATACCCGGCGCACAGCGGTTAAGAGTCCCATGCGGTCGATGACCAATTTGTTCGGGTTGTCTTTGGGTATGACCGCTTCGTAATTTGGGTATTTTCCGTCGATCAGGCGGCTGGTCAATGCGATGTTTTCAAAGGTGAATCGCGCGTTGACGTCGTTGTACGTGATGCCGACGTCATCTTCACAATGGGCTAAAATGCCCTTTAAAATGCCCAGTGGTTTTTTGGGCATGATAAATGCTACAGCCTTTTCGGATTGGGTATCTGATCTTTGGTATTTGACCAATTTGTGGGCGTCGGTAGCGACAAAAGTACAGCCATCTGCATTCATTTGGAAGAGTACCCCCGTCATGGTTGGCCGTAGGTTATCGCTTCCAGTGGCAAACAGGGTTTTGGCGATGGCGCGGTGCAATACCTGAGCGGACAGCTGTAGGGAAGCGGGGTCTTCGATTTTGAGCGCCTTTGGAAACTCGCTTCCGTCTTTGTATGCGATGCAATAAGTCCCTTTATCAGCGGCGATCTCCACCGTTTTGTTTTCCGCTTTTACGAGAAAAGTCAGCGGTTGCTCCGCAAAGGTTTTGAGCACGTCTATCAGAAGTCTAGCCGGAATGGCCATGCTTCCCGTGTCGGTCGTCTCGGTTTCTAAGGTCGCTGTTATGGTCGTCTCTAAATCAGAGGCCGATAGAGACAGTCGGTTGTTCTTTATTTCAAATAAGACGTTGTCCAATATGGGAACCGTATTGGAGCTGTTGATCACGCCGCTTAATATTTGAAGTTGCTGTAGGAGTTGTGCGCTCGATATGATGAATTTCATAGGTTGCCTATTTTCCAAACGCTACAAATGTAGCGAATTGGATTGCCTTTTTGAAAATTTGTTTATTTCTTTTTACAATTCCTGCCGCCCGAATTTTTTCCTTCGGTATTTCGCGAAAAGTGCGCCCAAGGCGAGCAGCAACAGCAGTGGAATCCCGACGTTGGTACACTGCCATTTCCATCGCTCCGCGCGGATTTTTTCTCGGTTGAGCGGCCTGAGCGTTAAGTGCTTTGCCCGCAGGTCTATCAATCCGGAATCATCCGTGAGCCAAGCCAGGCTGTTGAGGAGTAAGGCATCGTTTCCATAAGCTCGCTCGGTCTGCGCATCATAGCCTACTGGAAAAAACAAGTTTCCGCGCGTTTCGTTTTCAAAGAGCGCACCCGAGGCGAATAGGAGCATTTTGTTCGGCTTCGATCGCGCCCGGAAAGGCAGTTCGCTCATGGGTTTTACCCGATATCGGTAGGCAGAGGTAAAACGCCCCTCTAGGGCCATAGCCAGCATGCGGCTTTTCCCCACCGAGGCCTGCTGTGCGCTGTTTAAATCCACGTAATCCGGTACACCCTGTACGGTCGTATGTATGGAAGACCACAGGAGCGGTATTTTTTTTATGTCTGGAGCCGCTAGGGTATCCAAATCGGATGGAAAGATAAGGCGCACAGCGTCTATGTTGCGCACGATGGGGTGTTTGCCTTTGGGAAAGACCAAAGGAAAGTAGGGCCACGAGATATACCGAAAAGCGCCTCGGTTTCCGATCTTTACTCGAATCGGAGCGGCTTGCCAGTCTTTTACCAATACGGGGTTGATGCGTACGCCATACTGAAAGAGCAAATCGGTTAGGTTTAGCCCCTTTATATAAGCGAGCGCTTTTCCCCTGGCTCGTAGGCTATCCATGCTGACCGCCACGGCGTTTACCGCCCACAGCACCCGGCCACCGTATTGTATGTATTGATCGATGAGGTATTTGGAGTTTTCTGAAAATGCGGACTTGGGGTTGTTGATCAACAGGGCTTTATAGTGCAGCAGTGAATCGAATTGCGAGCGGATCGCCGTCGTATCGCGAAAGGCGAAGTCGCCCACTCGGTAGAAGGCTCGAAGCATTTTTTTGGCTGCGAGGAGTTTGGCCCCCTCCGTTTCGCCTTCTCCATGGTAAAAGGCTATTTTGGGCTTGTTTTCTTGCGTGAGTCGTCGGATAGACCGGCTCAATTTGTATTCCAGCTCTTGGGCAGCGCGGTTGAGCTGTTCCGCCGGGTCGATACCGCCCTCGTCGTCGAGAAGAGGAACTGCGGTTTTCCCATTTGCGTAAGCGATGACCATCCAGGGAAAGATGCGTTTGCGCAGCTGTGCATCGCCTTTGTTTACTTGTAATTGTATGGGAAAAATGCCCAACTCTTTTAATTCGGCCACCGTCTTTTCCGATTTTTTGGGCTGGCTCCAGGCTGTTTGGACGAGGCTGATATTTGAATTTTTTCTCCGCATGGCCTGCATCAGCCTTTTCGCCTCTTTTTTTAAGCGCTTGAAGTCGGAAGGCACGTCGTCCCCAAGGAGGATCTCCACATGTATCGGTGCGCGTACCTCGCTGAGGATCGATTCGGTTGCTTGGCCCAAGGTGAAGCGGTGGTCTTGGGTTAGATCCCATTGGCGGTTTGTCACATAAGCGGCTACCAAGACGAGGGCGACGGTGAACAGTTGCCAAAAAAAGGGTTTTATAGCGCTTGGTATGCGCATCAGGGTAAGCGTTTTAAGGCGAGCTGGGCCAGGCTGATAAAGAGGCCGCTAACAGCTGCGAAGTAGAGCACATCGGAAAGGTTACAAACGCCCGAACTCAAGGTTTCGTAGTGGCTGTAGAGCCCGATCTGTTGTAAAGCGTAGTCATAGCTGCCAAAGAGCCGATACGATCCCAGTCCCTCAAAACCGTAGAAGAGGAACAAGTTAAAGAACACGGCGATAAAAAAAGCGGCAGGCGTATGGGAGCTGAGCGAAGCGGCAAATAATCCGATGGCGGTAAAGGCCATGGCGCATAAGAACAAGCCCAGGTAACTGCCGTATAGCGCCCCCCAGTCCAGATTGCCCTTTGGCATGGACAATTGTGAAAGGCTGAAAGCATAGAGGGCGCTCAAGAGCAGGCAGATGCAAACAGCGCTTAGGATGCCGAGAAACTTGGCATAGATAATTTTTCCCTCGGAAATCGGGAAGGAACGCAGTAGTTCGAGTGTACCATTTCTTCGCTCTTCAGGAAGGCTTCGCATGCAAAGCGCTGCGATGAAGAAGATAAAAACCCAAGGGGTGAGCAGAAAAAAGGCGTCCAATGTCGCATACCCGCCGTCTAACAGGTTTAAATCGCTATCGAAAATCCATAGGAACAACCCTTGGATCAATGCGAAAAAGAGCAAACTGCTCAAACCCGAAAGGCTCGAAAAATACTTTTTTAACTCATATCGGTATAAGGTTATCACGCGCTTTAATCAAAAAACTGAATGCCGACGCTATCGCGGTACTGCAAACCGAAAAGCGTAGCAGCGCCACCCACAGTAGCCGAGTTGCTCCGATAGATGCTCAACTCTAACAAACCGCTCGAATTGTATAAGGCGAGTTTTTTGCCATCGGACAGCCCATCCGAGTGGCTTTCGAGCCGCTCGATATCGCCATAGCGATTGTAAATGCGGTCGAAGGTACAACTGCGCGCATGAATCTCGAGCTTTCGGGAACGACCCACCCCACGGATGAGTTTCTCGGTGATATTGGTCACCGCATTGCCGAAGTGGTCGACGTAGATGACGCGCCCCTGTATCTGGTCTTTGCCCACTATGGGGGTTGGGATTTTTAAATCCCGCAACCTGTCAATGCGGTGACCCATTGCATCAAGTGTGCCACCTCCTGCAATGTGTGCCGCTACTTTGGTAAACACATCCCTGACGGGAAATACACTGTTTTTTAGTTCTTCAAAAGCCGTGATCGCTATCATTTTTTCGGCTGCTATTTCCTGCGCCAACCACGTCAAGACCCCATTGTCGCTACAGATAAAAAAGTGATCGTCTAGCACCACCACCACGTGCTGCTTTCCAGGCTGGAACTCGGCATCCACACCGACTAAGTGGATGCTCTTTTTGGGGAAGCTCGCATAGGCATTTCTGATGATATAGGCCGCTTCGACTACATTGAAAGGGGCTATCTCGTGTGTGATATCGACGAGTTTGATGTCTGGAATCGCTTGGATTAAGCTGCCCTTGAGCGCAGCGACAAAATGGTCCTTAGTGCCAAAGTCAGTTGATAAGGTGAGTATTGGCATGCGGTGTTTACAGGATTTTGGTTAAATTAGCCTCAAAGTTACGGTAAAGTTCAACACATAGACGAGATAGCATTTGACTGAAGTGACAATCGATATATCCGGCGTAGACCCCATAGCTTTTTACGGCAGTAACGATGACAACCTAAACCAGATTAAAAACCACTTTCCAAAGGTTCAAATCATCGGGAGGAGTGAAGCGGTCAAGCTCTTGGGAGAAGGTGCGCAATTGGAACAGGTGAAGCGGAAAATCGCCAGCATTATTCATTATCTACAAGCCTACAACAACCTAACCCATAATGCATTGGATCGCATTCTATGGGGTGACAAAGAACAAGCCCCCCCGGCGACGACCCGCGACATTTTAATTCACGGTGCGGGCGGCATACCCATTCAGGCGCAGACCCATAGTCAGCGTAAGATGGTCTTGCTCAGTGAGGCCTGCGATATGGTATTTGCCGTGGGGCCTTCGGGTACGGGGAAAACGTATATGGGTGTAACCCTTGCAGTTCGGGCGCTCAAGCATAGGGAAGTGCGGCGAATCGTTTTGACCCGTCCTGCGGTAGCGGCTGGGGAGCACATCGGTTTTTTACCTGGGGACCCAAGGGAAAAGTTGGATCCCTATCTACAGCCTTTGTACGATGCCTTGCGCGATATGATTCCAGCGGATCGCTTGCTCGATTATATAGCGCGCGGTACCATTCAGATAGCCCCCTTGGGTTTTATGCGGGGGCGAACCTTAGACCATGCGTTTGTCATTCTCGATGAAGCGCAAAATACGACGCATACACAGATGAAAATGTTCTTGACCCGTATGGGTAAGCACGCCAAATTCATCATAACTGGAGACCCCGGGCAGATCGACCTCCCGACAGACCGACGAAGCGGCCTGCTCGAATCGTTACAGATTTTGAGCGGTATCAGCGGCATTGGCGTGTTGCGTTTGGATGCTAGAGATGTATTGCGCCACCGCTTGGTAAAGCGCGTATTGAAGGCTTACGAGCAGGTAGATCGACCCAAAAAACGGGTACCGCAATAATCTGTGGTTGCACCTTCCACTCGAAAATGCATTATTCAAACGCCTTATGGGAAGAGTGGGATCGATTTTTATTTTTAGGGATTTGCGTCGAGCGGTGTGCGCCCCAATCGGTGAATTAATGGCGTTTCCCGTTTTGTTTCTTACATTTCAAGCGGTTTCTTTACTTTTGGCTTTTTGCGCAACTGGCCCCGTAGTTCAACGGATAGAATAAGAGTTTCCTAAACTTTAGATACAGGTTCGATTCCTGTCGGGGCTGCTCCTTTGCCCAAGACCATTAAAAAGGGGTAAATCAAAATATAGTTAATACCCTGGGTTTTGCTTCATATTGTCATTGGCAAATATCTCACTTTGGGGAATGGGGAACAACCAGTGGTAGTCAT
>JBAJNK010000042.1:0-19273 GCA_036881805.1 Flavobacteriales bacterium | reverse complement strand
AGGTCAGTACAGTTTTTCCTGACTTTGTAGGGCCAGTTATCATAACAAGCTTGTGATGATTTTCCTTGACATCAGCTAATCTATTCTCAAGGTTTCGTTTAGTTCGAGAATTGTATGTTATTGTTGGTTGACCTCCGGAAATAAAGACTTTTTTAGCCTTATACTTTTTATCATGCATTGGATCTATTTTCTTACATCTGCTACTACAACATAACAGGTAACGCAAATTAAGGAAAATCACTTTGATAAATCGAATGTGTACCTCGCCTTGCATGCCCGACCAATTCCATAGTTATCCGTTCATCGATCAATAACTCCTTAGCCCGCTGAATCAAGAGGCAGATTTGAATTGAAGGATTATAAAGCACTGATAATCAGGAGTTTTACTTTTGTGGGCCCTGCAGGGTTCGAACCTGCGACCCCCTGCTTGTAAGGCAGGTGCTCTGAACCAGCTGAGCTAAGGGCCCCACATCGATAAGCCGGCGTGCAAATATAAATGCAAATTTTATTTGCACCAATACTTTATCGAAGTTTATCCAGAATTTCCGCCACCACAAAAGTGCTGCCGCCGATATAAATCACATCTGCTGGATCAGCCATCCGCGCTGCCGCTCGAAGGGCTATTGAAACGGAGTCAAAATATCGCGCCCGCAGTCCCAACCTCCCTACGACGGGCTTGATAGATGCGGTGGAAAGCCCTCTAAAAATTTGCGGCTTGCTAAAGTAATACAGCGCATCGCCCGGAAAGAGACGGATTAAACATTCGATATCCCTGCCCTTGACAAAGCCCAGTACGGCATGAAGCCGATTTCTCTTAACCCGGCTCAGCTCGCTGACCACCTCGCGCAACCCCGCCTCATTATGAGCGATATCCGCGATGCGTAAGGGATTGTCACCCAATTTTTCCCATCGCCCGCGCAATCCCGTATTTTTTACCACGTTTCCCAATCCATCTTTCACGGCGCCGTCGGAAACCGGTACACCATACGTCTTTAGCACCTGTAGTGCCGCATGGGCAGTTCGTATATTCTTTCGTTGGTAAGCCCCCTTTAAATCGGTTTTAAAACCGGTGGGATTGAAATTTTCAGCATGGTAGAGCGGTGCCTGAACCGCGGCGGCTCGCTTTTCAAATACGCCGCTCGTCTCACCCTGCTCCTCCCCGATCACCACCGGGGTATGGGGTTTGATAATACCCGCTTTTTCAGCAGCTATCTTTGAAAGCGTATCGCCGAGTATATCGGTGTGATCGAGACTGACATTGGTGATCACCGATAGGATGGGGTAAATCGCATTGGTGCTATCCAAACGGCCGCCCAGGCCGGTTTCAACCACAGCGTATGACATTTGTTCTTTCGAGAAAAAATAAAAGGCCATGGCCGTAGTCACTTCAAAAAACGAGAAGCTGTGGGATTCGAGAAAAGCCTTGTTTTTCAAGGTGAATTCAACGACCTCATCTCGGTTTATCACCTGGCCATTCAAGCGAATGCGCTCCGTAAAATCCAAGAGGTGGGGCGAGGTGTAGAGGCCTACCCGATAGCCCTGCGCCTGCAATGCAGCGGCCAATATATGGGAAACCGACCCCTTGCCATTTGTTCCAGCTACATGTATGCTATAAAAGGTTTTTTGCGGGTTTTTCAAGTGGTTTAAAAGCAAACGGATATGAGTCAAACCCTTTTTAAAGGCGCTTTTACCCTGGCTTTGATAAGCGGGAAAACGAGTAAACAGCCAGTCCAGCGTATCCGGGTAGTCCATCTAAGCTTTTGGCTGTGTGGCCAAAACAGCCTTGTAGCTGTTTTTCCTGGCTATATCCAAAATGGTTATCACTTTTTCAATCGGTGTGCCGACCGCAGCCTGGATACTAAGTCTCGGGTTGGGTTTACCCCTTAGTAACCCCCTCAATTTATCCGCTACCTCATCGGGCGGCGTTTCAGCCTTATTGACGAAATAGGCACCACCCTTTGTGATGGTAACGGTAACACCTTGTGTATTTTGTACCCGGCTGTTTGACTTGGGTAAGTCCACTTTCAACGCATTTGAGGTAACCAGCGTAGAAGTCAACATAAAAAATATCAACAGCAGAAATACGATATCGGTCATGGATGACATGTTAAAGCTGGGGTCTATTTTATTTTGGCCGCTCAGCTTCATCACTTCTCCAGTGCATCAAAAAAATCCAATGCAGTAGCCTCAAAGCGGTGTGATAGTTTGGCGATCTCAGTGACGAGATAATTGTAAGACAAGTAGGCTACAATTCCGACAAACAAACCGGCTACTGTGGTAGTCATAGCTGTATAAATTCCATCTGACAGCATGCTTACATCGACTTGTCCACCGGCATTAGCCATCTTGTGAAAGGCGATTACCATACCGATAACCGTACCCAAAAAACCAATCATGGGCGCAGCCCCAGCTATCGCAGCGAGCAGGTTTATATTCCGCTCCAAGCCATAGATTTCCAAGTTTCCAGCTGCGCCTACCGCCTGGCGCAAATCTGCCTGAGGCTTATGCGTGCGTTGCAAACCCTTGCTTATCATTCGAGCTTCCGGCAAATCGATGGATTTAACCCGTTCGAGGGCCTCCCTTAGGTTACCGCTTTTCACTTCTCCCCTCACGACCTCTAGCCCACTGCGATCCGCATGCTTTACTTTTGAAATCAGCATTCTCTTCTCTATCAAAATGGAGATGGACAGAATGGAGAGCAAGAGGAGAATAAAAATAATCAATATGCCGGCCAGTCCACCACTGGCAATCATATCCAAGATAGAGATGTCGTTTTGAGCGATTAAAAACATAGTCTTTCGGATGCTGCCGACGGCAAACTTACGAATTGCTCGAAAAATGCGCTACATAGAGCCGGCATAAAAAAAGTGGTGTGTATAGTTGAGAAATAGGTACACAGCAGCCCCAGCTGAGAAACCGATCAGCGCAAGCCAAGCTATTCGCTTTACATACCATATAAAATTAATTTTCTCCATGCCCATAGCCGCTACCCCAGCGGCAGAACCAATGATCAGCACACTGCCACCTGTACCGGCACAATAGGCGATAAAATGCCAGATGTGATGGTCGATGGGCATGTGATACATACCGATTGAAGCGGCGACCAGGGGAACGTTATCGATGACGGCAGAAACCAATCCGAGCAGCACAATCACGATATCTTTATTTGGGATTATACGATCCAAAACGCCTGCCAGGTATCGCAACGTACCCACACCGTCTACGACCAAAGACTCCAAGGCAGCTACAGCCAATAAAATGCCGAGGAAAAACAAGATACTCGACATCTCGATACGCGCCAAAGCCTTAGGCACCGAATACATATAGCGGCGTTCCTTCGTAAAATCTTCTTCCGGATGGATGTACTCCGAAACCAACCAAACAAAACCCAAACTGAGCATCATACCGAAATAAGGCGGCAAATGGATAAGCGCTTTAAAAACAGGTACAAAGGCAATCCCACCCAAACCGAGAAAGAGCATGGTTCGACTGCTCAACAACAGCTCAGCCCTTTTGTCTTCCGCCACTGTCTTCATTTTAACCTCGCCCCTAAAAGCGGGCAAGAAAGAGGCGATAAAGGTGGGAAGTGCCATACAGATGGCCGATGGAATCACCAGGCGGTCGACCAGGTCCAGTGCAGATACCTTATGGCCAATCCAAAGCATGGTAGTAGTCACATCCCCTATCGGCGACCAAGCCCCACCCGCATTGGCAGCGATTACCACCATAGCGGCATACCACCAGCGATCCTTATGATGGGGTATCAATTTCCGAATCAGGGTTACCAATATGATCGCAGTCGTCAAGTTATCGATAATGGCCGAGAGTATCCAGGCTATAATACAGAGGATCCAAAGCAGCCTTTTCTTGCTACGCGTTTTTATCCGAGCCTTTAAAATATCAAATCCACGATGGAGGTCTACAATTTCGACGATCGTCATGGCGCCGATTAGAAACACCAAAATTTCAGCTGTTTCCCCCAAGTGGTGCAACAATGTATGGGTAAAGCCTTCAGATAAGGCACCCGCTTGTGCGTTTCCACCCGCCAGCGCGCTGTATATATGCCGATTGGAATCGATAATCCGCAAATCACCACGGCTAAAACCAATCGACAAAAAGGACCACATCAAAGCCGCCATCAACAATGCAGAAACCGTCTTATCCAAACCAAGCGGACGCTCTAGCGCAATGGCTAGGTAGCCAATGATAAAAATCAGGAGGATTGTCGCAACCATAAAAGGATTTCCCAATGCGTTTTGGCTCGCTAAAATGTGAATTTTTTTCTGAATAAACAAAAGCAGCCAAGCCGAGCCACTAGGCGATTGATTTAGACGGACAAGGCCTTGGTAATACGAGCAGCCAAACCGCTTTGACAAATAAGCCGAGAAGTACCTTCGTTCTTACCCCGATCTCTCGCACCGTGCAAATCCAATTTTCCCACCCCTTAAGCCCTCCGACCTGCTGACAGATGACCGGCGTATCCAAGCCCATACCAGTCCACAGCCCAGCACCTTGTGTACATCTGACAATTTTAATTACATTAGCCGTTTTAAAGCCAGCCAGTCGGATTTACTACACCTAACCGCACGACAAAACTACACCTATGCCAGCCAAAGGGGGCATTACCATCTTGGATTTCGGCGCGCAATACAGCCAACTCATCGCCCGAAGGATACGCCATCACAACATATACGCTGAGGTCGTTCCGTATTGGAAAAGCATCGAATACATTCAAAGATCAGCGCCCAAGGGCATTGTTTTATCGGGGGGGCCGGCTTCGGCGTGTATAGAAAAGGCACCGCTACCGGACCCTGCAATCTTCGATGCAAACATTCCCATTTTGGGCATCTGCTACGGCATGCAAGTCACGACACAGCTGTTGGGCGGCAAAGTGGCCCAAGCGCAGAAAAAAGAATTTGGGAAAGCCCACCTCCACCTAGACCGGGCAGATCTACTCTACAAAAATATTCCCGATGGGAGCCAAGTGTGGATGAGCCATGCCGACCACATCACGAAAATGCCAAAGGGGTTTCAACAATTGGCTCATACGGACTCATCCATCGCTTCTATGGCTGATTTGAAGCGCCGAATTTACACCGTCCAGTTTCACCCAGAGGTCACCCATTCGGTATATGGCCAGGCGATTTTGAAAAATTTTGCAGTTGAAATTTGCGGTTGCAAGCCCAATTGGGGTATGGGCGACTTCATCGAGCAAAGCGTTTCAGCGATCCGGGAGAAAGTGGGCGACAAAAAAGTGATCCTCGGGCTTTCCGGCGGTGTGGATTCTTCCGTGACTGCTGTTTTAATCCATCGGGCTATCGGCAGCCGGCTGACCTGCCTCTTTGTAGATACGGGCTTGCTTCGCAAAGGGGAAGCGCAAAAAGTGATGCAAACCTATGGGGCGCACTTTGAGATGGATATCCGATTGGTCGCAGCGCAAGAACAATTTTTGAAAGAATTAGCAGGCGTCGCGTCACCCGAACAAAAACGAAAGATCATCGGCCAAACGTTTATCGCAGTCTTCGATAGGGAATCCAAGAAAATAAAAAACGTCGATTTTTTGGCACAAGGCACCATTTATCCGGATGTGATCGAATCCCAATCCATAAGAGGTCCTTCGGACACGATCAAATCCCACCACAACGTCGGGGGCCTACCCGAATCGATGAACCTTAGGCTGATCGAGCCCCTACGCGAGTTATTTAAAGACGAAGTGCGAGAAGTGGGTAAAAAACTAAGCATCCCAATGGAGATGATCGACAGACACCCCTTCCCAGGCCCGGGTTTGGGCATTCGGATTCTGGGCGAAGTCTCAGCCAAAAAAATAGCCATTTTACAGGAAGCCGATGCGATTTTTATCGAGGAAATGCGCAAAGCCAAATTGTATCAGCAAGTCTCCCAGGCTTTTGTGGTATTGTTACCGGTAAAATCCGTAGGCGTGATGGGCGATGTGCGCACCTACGAGTACACAGCCGTTATACGCTCGGTCGATACCACAGACTTTATGACCGCAACCTGGTCACACCTACCCCACGACTTGTTGGAGAGGGTGGGTAACCGGATCATCAATGAAGTAAGCGGAGTCAATCGGGTCGCCTACGACATCAGCAGCAAACCACCGGCTACGATTGAATGGGAATAACTTTTTGGTGGTTTGAGATTGCTTTGACCGCCTTATTCGATAATTCCACCCACTCTTTTAATCCCCGTTAATTTAACATGTACACCTTCTATTCCCCGAATTAAATCTCACGAATTTAACCCAGTCTATACCTCCGTCTTGGCTGCAAAAGTCATGAATAAATTCCTTTGTAAACCGGTTGCACATTTTTGAATAAGAGATTGCAAAATCGTCATTTCGCTCTTTGGATTTATAGCCTAAAGGTTCGATGATTTCAGTGTATAGTTCGTCATTTCCAGAAATAAATTCCCAAAACTCTGGCCCACAATATTTGTAATAATCTCCTTTATCGGGCTTGTTATCCATACGATAGCAACAGCCATTTATAGGCATGACCATCAGGTTTGAATTACCCGTTCGCAACTTTCTTATCGCGGCTTTAAAATCAGATTTCATTTTTGAAATTCGACTACTATTTCCCCAATTCGGACCGGACTTGATGTTGACTATATATCGTATATCTCCTTTATCGAATTCCAGGTCAACGTTTTGAATACCGGATTTCCAGCCATTATAAACCTTTTGATTGATGAAAATAGCTAGACCCTCCAGCCGATCCCCAAATATGGTTTCTTCGTTGGATGAAATAAAAGCCGCTGTAATACCTTTGACAATTTCACCAGCGGTTAAAAGATGTTTGGCTTTGAATAAATAAGGATTTTTCTTTTTGAGTACAGTTTTGAGCTGTAGCTCATCGAGTCTTTCAATCCGCTTCCTATAAAAAGCTTCAATATGACTCTCTACGTACTCGGTGACATCCGTCAAGTCCAGCCGTTTCATACTTTTGCTCAGGTTCAAATAAAGCCAACTCGTCTTCTTCAACCCGATCTCTTACCATTTTATAGTAGTCGTAAAGAATTTCTATACCGATCGAATTCCTTCCCATTCTTCGCGCAACCAAATTCGTAGTCCCTGAACCCATAAAAGGATCGATTACCGTATCATGGGGGCGTGTGAAGAGTTTGATAAACCATTCAGGAAGTTCTTTTGGGAATGCAGCGCTGTGATTTTTGTCGTTGCACTCAGTCGCGAGATGCAATACATTTGTCGGATAAACCTCATCTCTATTTAACCAGTTTGATACGTTCTTTCCAAATCCACTCCCAACCTTCGATTTATGCCTTAGCTTGTCTGTATCGCTTAAATTTCTCAATCGGGTTTTAGCCCAATCACCAACCGAAATCATAACTTCTTCTTGATACATATTGAATTTTTTACTCTTGTTAAACTGTATAAGGCGTTCCCATGAATCGCGAAAGCGGCCCAACCGCTTTCCAGGGTAGCAGTTTTTTTTATGCCAGATAAATTCTTCAGCCCAAAGCCAACCTTGTTTGCGCATTTCCAAAATCAGCTCCACAATGTGCCAGTTGGTTTTAATATCCGCAACAACTCTTTTGAAATGGGTAAAAACCAATCGACATACTTATCAGGGTGAATGCCTCCGTAAGTCTTTTTCCGCTGATCTGCATAAGGAGGAGAAGTAAAAACCAAATCTACAGTGTTTTCAGGCAAATCGCACAAAACTTCAGCGCAATCTGCCAATATGATATCCGTTTTAATCTTCATTTTCTCAATTAAAATCAAACTGCCGACCGAGACTTTACACACTGATCCTCCATTATCGATTCCTTTAAGCGTTGGGGGAGCTCGGTATGAGCACGTCATCTCGATTTTTGCTGAACAATCGGCACGACTCGCTTCAACAATTACAAAAGTAATCATTTAATTTGGTGTACATCGCATATCATTCCCTAGTTTTTTATCCAAACCGAGAGCAAATAGGAAATAAAAATGTAAATTTGCTCGGCAAAAAGGCATGTCATTAAAGGAGAAAATTATCTATGAAGCGGTCACCTTCGACGATGTGCTTCTGGTGCCGGCATACGCCACGGTAACCCCCGACCGGGTTTCACTTCAAACCCGACTCACCCAAAATATCAGCTTGAACATCCCCATCCTCAGCGCAGCGATGGATACGGTTACCGAACACGAGCTGGCCATCGCATTGGCGCGCCAGGGGGGTATGGGAATTATTCACAAAAACTTGAGCATCGAACGGCAAGCTGCTGAGGTAAACCGGGTAAAGCGCTACGAAAGCGGCATGATTACCAATCCGATTACACTTGAAAGGGATTCCGTACTGGGCGATGCCTTTGCCATTATGAAAGAGTACCGCATTTCGGGTTTGCCGGTCGTAGATTCAGACGGCACGCTGATCGGCATCATCACCAACCGCGATTTGAAGTATCAGAGAGAGATGCGCCTACCGGTGGCGAATTACATGACTAAGGAAAACCTCATCACCTCCAAGGTGGGCACCACCATTGCCGAAGCCAAAAAAATCCTGTTAAAAAATCGAATCGAAAAACTACCAATCGTCGATGCGCATTTCAAATTAAAAGGCTTGATCACCATTAAGGACATCGACAATATAGTGGAATACCCCAGCGCTTGTAAAGACGGCAAAGGCCGGTTGCGCGTAGGGGCAGCCATCGGGGTCAGCGATGCGGCCTTGGAACGCGCCGAAGCCTTGATCCGCGCCGGAGTCGACATCTTATCGGTGGATTCCGCCCACGGACATTCCGCTGGGGTTATCGATACGGTGCGAAAGATCAAAGCCGCCTTTCCGGGCACCGACCTAATCGGGGGAAACATCACAACCGCTGAAGCCGCACAGGCGCTGATTAAAGCGGGCGTCGACGCGGTAAAAGTAGGGGTTGGTCCGGGCTCCATCTGCACCACCCGCATAGTAGCCGGTGTGGGCGTACCCCAGCTCACGGCCATTGACAATGTGTGCGAATACTGCAAGGAAAAGGGAATCGGTGTGATCAGCGATGGCGGTATCAAACACTCTGGCGACATCGTCAAGGCCCTAGCCGCAGGCGCGCACTGCGTGATGCTCGGAAGCCTGCTAGCTGGAACTGAGGAAGCACCGGGTGAGGAGATCATCTATAACGGCAGAAAATTTAAAACGTATGCGGGCATGGGCTCTTTGACAGCCATGAAGCGCGGTAGCAAAGACCGCTACTTCCAAGGGGGGAGCGAAGCCAAGAAACTCGTCCCAGAAGGCATCGAAGCCCGCGTTCCCTACAAGGGAAAGCTGGCGGATATCGTATACCAACTCAACGGCGGCTTGCGTTCGGGAATGGGCTATTGCGGCACGGCATCCATATCGGATTTGATCCAAAACGGAAAATTCGTGAAAATCACCCCATCCGGACTGATGGAGAGCCATCCCCACGGTGTGAGCATCACCAAAGAAGCACCCAATTACCAGCGATAATGTGTCTCGATAAGACGAGATCAATGCCCCACCCAGCCGAGATAGCATTCTGAGATAAAGATCAAAAAATAAGGCGGGGATTTAGATATCCCATATCGACAAAAACAGACGAAAAATAAAACCCGCTTTTCAAATTGCCGCAAAAGATCAAGAGAAAAAAATAAGTCCCGTTTTTCAGACTGCGCACAGAGAAGTACAAAAAATATCCCGCTCAGACCGTTAACCGGAAGTAAAAAAATAAGATCCGAACACTCAAACCGCCGCACAGGGATAAAAAAGCCCCATTTACACCCCTATAAAAGCGCAGCGGCAAGAGAGTCCCCCTATTTTTCAAATCGATCCACTACGCCTGTAGCTGCGCCACCCGTGATACCGTAAAAATACCCGCTGCGCAAACACCTGGTAAACCACCCCAAACCCAAATCAATAGAAATCTATCTTTTCTCTCGCTATCTGTTCAAATTTTTGATCCAATTGCGCTTTAAATGCCTTTCCCACTTCATCAAACGTTTTTAACAATTCCGTGAAGCTACCCTTACCGCCGATAAAATCCCAGTATTCCGACCCGACTAAAAAATCATTTGGCGGATCCATCATGTCCACTTCGGTAAATCTCGAGTAGGGTTTTGGATGGTATGGATTGTAGGGAAAGGCTAGGTAAACTCGCACCGGCATCCGCTTTCTCGCTACCCACTCCAATAGCTTTGTCTTACTCTTTTCAAATACGTCTATATTGGGTTTGGGGGGTTTAATCTCAAAGTAGTATTCCCGTCCGTTTCGTCTCATATAAAAATCGGCTATATTCCCCGATTTTCTAAACCCTGCCCCTTGGGTAGGCGCGGCTAAAACCAATTCCTTCTCAGATTGAATATCCGCCACTCTTTCTCTATTTCTAAGCTCGCTTATAATGTTTGCAATAACCGTCTGCTGAGAATCGGAGATCACGCCGCCAACCCCATAATGCGTAAAGCACTCCGCAGCTGTTTCCGATGCCAATATAAGCGAGACCTCTTCGTAAATCGACATGCCCAAGGTCGTCGCCATGGAATGAATAAAGGAATAGGCGGCTATCTTTTCAGCGTCCTGGATCAACCGGGCCAAAAAAGGCATAGAAGTGGTTTCCCTACCATAAGATTTTAATTTTTCCTCGATTTTCAACGAGAGCAACTCTTTTATCTCTTGTTTTTGCTTATTCGACAAGGCCATATTTAATGCATTTCCTTTAAGTGAAATACGATCTCAGCGTAGGCGTTTCTATCTTTCTCCACGCGATTTAAAACCGGCCTTTTGTATTGGTTTACAATACGCATGCCCGCCGATTGGGCAATCGTGGGGTAGAGCCCGTATTTGTCATTGGCAATTAGAAAGACGTCGTAATCTCTTTTTAGGTACTTTTTTGAATGGTTGAGCACATCGGCAACACCCTGCACGTAGCGCTTCCTGGCCTCTATCCCCTGCCCTTTGTAAAGCGGGCCAATCTCCAAATCATCGCGCCGCTTAAAACCGAATAAATCATAGGAATAAGCGTGTTGCTCGTGGTAGTCTATCAACCCGACGTAGGGCGGACTGGAAAAAATGCCATCGATTTTTTTGTTTTTTATTCGGATGGCAAAAGCGGGGTTTTTCGCTTCCAATTCGGAGACCAAGTCAATCGCTCTGCTATCTCCTGTTAAGCAAATCTGCGATGTGGGGGTTCTCAATTTATCGAACTGCACCAAGCGTTTAACCGTATCCGCTACATAGCGATTCCACCAATTGAGAATGGAAAACAACGGCTTACAAATCTTGCCGTGTTTTTTGCAATAGTATGGGGTGAACTGGGGCTCCAGCAAGGTGCCCAAATCCGAATGCCTAGTCGCCCTACAGGATCGAATCGTCCGACTCAATACAACGCTCAAAATTTGCCTCGTCTTCTCGTTCTGTACCTTTTTAATCGCTTCCCATACAAAATCGATATCCGCTCTTATCTCCCGTATAAACCACTTGTCCAAGAAGCGCTCCGATCCCTTTTGGGTCAAGGCAATGCCGTACTCCTTTACCAGCCCATTATATAGGGGCAAAAATTCGGCTTCCCTCTCCATTGCGTAAACCCTTTCATCGATTTGCTTTCGCCTCACTTTGAGCCGGTATTCCGGTGCGGGAAAATAGCGCTGGTTAAAATCTTTTAATGCGGACAGCAGTTTATTTTCAAAGGCCATAGTCCGCCTAGTCGATAGAAAATCGATGAATCCACTTGTTATTTCTCGCGCTGTTTTTCGAACATCTGCCCAGTCGTATGCCTCGACCTTCACGTTGCTGATCAGGGCGTTAAAAGCGGATATGTCAATGCCCAGCGCGTGGATGCCCAATTCATTGGCTTGAACCAATGTCGTCCCCGACCCACAAAAGGGGTCTAAGACGGTATCGCCTCTTCTAAAAAACACCTCCCGCTTGAAAGAATCCGTATGCGTATCTAAGAAATAAGCGACCAACTGTGGGATAAACTTTCCCTTGTACGGGTGCAATCGATGCACGTGTTTTGTGGTTTCGGACTCTTTGTACTCAACAAAGGACAAGGTCCAATTTAAATCGCAACCCAGTTGATCTCGCCATTTCAATTCTCTAGCGCTGCCCACTCTTTCGTAATACGCAACGAGGTCTGCTTTCTTAATCTGCGTACTCCCATTCTCATAAACTTTGGGAATTTGTCCGTACTGGACTAAATAGGCGATGTTGGATGTTGTTACTTTCCGCCTTAAATAGGCAGTAGCCCATTCACTAGCCTTTTTAATCGATAAGCATTCAGTCATATTCCCATTCATTTGCTTTAATAAACAAGTACTTTAATATACGACGCCTTGCAGCCTTCTCTACTTTTTATGGGCTTAACCCAAATCAAAAACTCAGTTGTAAAATACGACTTTAATCACGTACAGCAAAAAAACGATCAGCAGCATGCTGAGAGACAGCATGCCGACACCCCTATAATACTTGCGGTGTGCCGCGAGGTCTCTTCGATAAGCCCACAGTAGAGAAGCGAGGAAGAGCAATAGGAAGACCAGGGCAAATATTTGCTGCCCGACACTGAATTCACCCATAGTTCGCTTGCATGTTAGTAGCGGTTTGGCATCACGTCACCTTTACGCGCCAGCCAAATGGATCGGCAGCCCGATTGTACTGTATATCCAATATTTTCGCTTTCATGCGCGCACCATACGATTCATCACCCAAATCGGGCAGGTGAATATCCGAGCCATTGCAATGGAGTGTGCTTATGGTGCTGACCACGGCTGCTGTACCACAACCAAAGGCTTCTCGCAGCCTTCCTTCGCGATGGGCAGCTGCGATCTCATCTACAGCGAGTCGGCGTTGCTCAACCGCAATGCCTTCCCTTTCAGTTAGTTCAATAATACTCCTTCGGGTTACACCATCCAAAATGCGATCGTCGATCGGGGGAGTGACCAGCGTATCGCCCAGGCGAAAAAACACGTTCATCGTACCGGCTTCCTCCACGTAGGTATGGGAGTCGGCATCGGTCCAAATCACCTGGTCGTAACCCGCTTGAACCGCCAATGCCGTGGGGTATAAAGCACCCGCATAGTTGCCGGCAGCCTTGATATATCCCGTACCACCGCTGGCCGCTCGGCTGTATTTTTGCGCGATGATCACCTTGAGCGGTTTCTCGTAATAGGCACCAGCCGGGCTGCAAATCACACAAAAGCGATAGGACTCAGAAGGGTTGACCCGCAATTGCGCTTGTGTCGCAATCACAAAAGGGCGTATGTACAGGGAATGGCCAAATCTGTGGGGCACCCAATCGCTGTCCAGTTTCAATAGGGTTTTCAAGCCTTCCATAAATATTTCGCTAGGCAGCACAGGCATTTGCAAACGCACTGCAGACCGGTTTAGACGTGCCGCATTTTCACCTGGACGGAAGAGAAAAATGGAATCATTCGCATCTCGATAGGCTTTTAAACCTTCAAAAACCGCTTGTCCATAATGGAAAACACTCGATGCAGGTGCCATTTGCCAATTGCCGTAAGGCTTGATCTCAGGGGGTTGCCAGGCCCCATTCACATGGTCGCAAACCAACATATGGTCTGAAAAGAGACGCCCAAACTGGATGTCGTCTTCATCGAGCTCAGCTATCCTACTCCGCCGCGTTTGGGTTACCTTCATGCCGCAAATTATAAACTATTTGCCGATACGAGCAACAAATATAGCAAATTTTCACCCCAGTTGGAAAAGCGACGCGAAATCATACAAACCGCTGTTTGCCACCCGAATGGCAAGAGTGCTACCACTCCCAGCAAGGGCGATAAAATTATGAGTGACTTTAACATAAGGGGGTTTACCAATTGATAGCAGCAAAATTTTATTGCTGGAAGAACCCTAGGCCGGATGCTGGTCGAGTTTCCCAGCGGGGCGGAGATTGAACACTTTTATACAACTATCGGCTATTTACTACCGGTGTCGCGCCAAAAAATCAACGCTATAACAAGGAGAGAAAAACGGATCAAAAGCATCAAGTGGGTGCCCCTCTCAAGCCTAAGCGCGTCCGATGTAAGCCTGCCGGTAGGCCGATTTGTCATAAAAAAATTAAAGTGCACCGAGGGTTTCAAATCATAACTTTGCGACAAATAAGTGCTTATGGAATGGTTCGAGGACTGGTTTAACACGCCTTATTACCACCTTTTGTACCGGGATCGCGACCACTTGGAAGCGGAATCTTTTATCGAAAACATCGCGCAATACTCAGCGCTAAAAAAGGGACAGCGCGTATTGGATCTGCCTTGCGGCAAAGGCCGACACGCCATTTTTCTCCATGCACGAGGCTTAGATGTGACGGGTGTAGATCTCGCCATGAGCAATATCGAAGCAGCCCAAAAATTTGAAAAACCAAACCTGCGCTTTTTTGTGCACGATATGCGCAATCCCTTAACCGAGCGGTACGATGTGGTCTTCAATTTCTTTACGAGTTTCGGTTACTTCAAATCGGAAAGCGAGAACCAAAAAGCCTTTGGCAACTTAGCCGATGCAGTGGCAACGGGCGGCATGCTGCTGATAGATTTTATAAATGTGGAAAAGCTAAGCCGAAACCTAGTAGCTGATGAAGTCGTGCAACGCGGTGATTTGGCTTTTCACCTGACGAGGCGCATCCGAGACGGTTTCATCAGCAAGACGATAAAATTTACAGACCGGGGACGGCGATACGCCTATGAGGAACGGGTTAAATACCTGACTGTTACAGATTTTAAACGCTACTTAAAACCGACGGGGCTCAGCTTAAAGAAGCTATTCGGGAGCTACGATTTAAAGGCTTTTGATGAAAAAAATTCAGACCGTTTGATTATTTTAGCCCATTGAGTCAGCCACATAGGCTCCATATTTTAGAAAGGCCAATCAAACGGGGATAGGCATATAAAATCCAATTGAAGTCGGATAAGGGTTGCCCAAGGCAGAGATGCGTCCTTTGTACATGTTTTTGTGACAATTTATGAAAAAATGTTTTTACTCAGTCTAAACAATTATTAGATTTACCCAAAGGCTGCCCAAATTATGATTTACCTATTGCTCGTAGCATCCGTAATGGTCGGCGCGACACTGTACTTATTGTTTCAGGCTAAATTTCAGCCCCACCTCAATACCATACTCACCCTGAGCGGCGGATTCTTACTCGCTGTGACGCTGCGTGAAATGCTGCCCGAATCTTATGCCTCACTGGGAGAACAAGCCGCTTTTTGGGTCGTAGTGGGTTGGCTGATTCAAATTGTAATCGAGTTCTTCTCCCAGGGTTTTGAACACGGCCACATCCGACATTTCACCGAGCAAAAGGGACGCATCGTGATTACAGCGCTTCTCGTACACGCCATTTTTGACGGGATTCCTGCACGCAGTCACCCGCATTTTTTGTATGCTGTCTTGCTTCATAAAGTCCCGATAAGCTGTATGCTGGTCGGACTACTGGTACGCGAGCGGGTTTCAAAAATGCAGCTGATTCTGTCACTGGGTCTCTTTGCAGCGGCAGCACCGCTGGGCGCTTACTTAGATACCCTATCCTGGTTTGTCAAAAATCAAATGGTTATCCTCGCCACAGCTTCCGGCGTGTTCTTACATATATCTGCCACGATTTTACTCGAGAGTTCTGGAAAATACCACCAGATCAAATGGGTAAAGGCCATAGCCCTACTCATCGGGCTGGCTTTGGGGCTTATCGACTTATAGCATGGAATCGCTTTTAAACACAGCCCCTTCCCCGACTACCGGGACCTCGTTCTCGCCTATTGTATAAAAATCTAGCGACACAGACTTATAGCCACCATCCAAATTTCCAACGCAAACATTTGTTTATGTAACGGTGTGCCCACAAGCATAGGTCTTTTAAATCCATCGATACCACAGGTATTTTAGAAGCTTACAATCCGATATCGATTCATTCAAAACGGATGACACCCCGTACGATTGCCAATGCGTGAATTTCTTCCAAGCGCAGATCAAAAGGCTCGTAATTTGCATTGTCGCTTACACACTCGATGTGGCTTTCCAGTTCGGATTTCCGGATTCGCTTTACCATAGTTCCCTGTATGGTATCGAGCACATATACCCTATTCCACTGAAAGAAGGTATGCAACGGCAGTTTCTTACAAGCGACCGCATCGCCACTCCGATATTCCGGCGACATGGAATTGTCTTTCACCCGGATCATAAAATCGACCTTCGACCCATCAAAATCAGGTACTAGATAACTTTGAGTTTTGTGTTCGGGTAGCTGAAAGTCCGCTGTCCCCCAGCTCACCACAGCCTCGACCGGTATTAATGGGATGCCGCCTGGGCTATCCGCACGGTAAATCGCAATGCCTTCGGCTGCCGCATCGGATTCCCGCCCTTTGGGCCGCCCGCGATTCGAACATTTCTCATCCACCGCATAAGTGGCTTTGCCCCCAGGTTTTTCCAGGTCGAGTAGCATATGCGCACCGGGTATACCCAATACCCACTTAAGGTTAATATCCGGATAATTCAGCGCTATTTTTTCCAAAATTGAACTCCCTATCCCCACATTTCCGGTGATTATCTTGTTTATATATTGTTGCGATACACCAATTTTCTCAGCGAATTCTTTTTGTGTAATACCTTTAAAATCAATTATTTGCTTTAAATTATTATTCATGTTTTATCCCCTTCTAAAGGTTAAATAATAACCCTTTTAGCTTATTTTAGTCTTTTAAGTTGTATATTTGATTTGTTATTTATGTACAACAAGTCAAAGGTAGAAAAAATGCAGCAGATCGGGATATTTATCTGTTTCAGCCCGTAGACTAACTTAAATCAAAAGTTATGGCACTATTTAAAAAACGACATTTTGGAAAACCGATCAGTGGGCAGCTCTCTGCGTATCTCATAGGGCATACCAGTTGTTTGGACCGCTCGAAGGCATCTGTAAAGACCGAGGTGAGCACGTCGACCATTCGAGATGTGATTTACAGGCGCAACCCGGTGACCGAGAATAATGCGAGGGCCATTGTGGAATTGATGCGGATTGCTGTGCACAACTGTATACACAGCATCGAGGAGGCCACAGCGGCAAAGAAGCACTTAGAGATACTACTGAGCGAGGAGCGCTTAACCAAAGCCCAGTCCTTCTGATACGCAAGCCCTTGTGCAGTGGGTTCGTACCGAGCGTTGTTTTTATAACCGATGAACAACGGTTTCAAAGACAGCGAAAATGGGTACATAAACACAATGGAATTGCACCATCGGGTGAATCGCCAGCACTGGAGTATGGATCGACTATCCAACCGATTTGAGAGGCCTTAACCCGCTCTTTCTCCGCTGTCCAAAGCATATGGAATCCAAGCGAACTCAAAGGGCCTTATCGGCTGCACTCTTTGCACCCAAATTGCGAATATCGCTATCGAACAAGTACAAGCCACCCCCTTTTTCATCGCCGATTAGGTTGATTTTATCGAGGATTAAACGAGCCAAGGCCTCTTCTTCGATTTGCTCGGAAACATACCACTGCAAGAAATTATGCGTGGCGTAATCCTTCTCGTTCAAGGCGATTTCCACCAGATTGTCAATGCCTCTCGAAACGCGCACCTCGTGCTCCAAGAGCAATTTAAACATCTGCTTCATGCTTCCGAAAGCGGTGCTCGGCGTGCGCAAAGCGCAGATTACCGCGTGCCCGCCGCGTTCATTGATGTAGCGCACTAATTTTAACATATGGGCGCGCTCTTCATCGCTGTGTTTGTACATAAAATCAGCTATCCCTTCCATACCCTGAGTTTCAGCCCAAGAAGCCATCGCCAGGTAGGTTTGTGCGGATTCTGCCTCTACGGTTACCTGTTCATTGAGTGCATTTAAAATTTTATCGCTTAACATGATTTCTCAGTTTTTCAAATCCCGATCCAATCTTTTCTTAGGAAGCGGTGGTGGACACGCGTATGTGCTTTAAGTAGTCAAAAATACTTCGGTTGTATTGCCCGTAATCCACCCCTTGCAAATGTACGACAAAGTCACAACCCGTACGCGCTATTTCTCCCACGGCATATCCTACTTTCACATCAGCCTTGGCCAGCCTCAAAATGCGCTGCAAATAGCGGTTACCACCATCCGAATAGTCGACCAAAACGTCGTAGGACTCATCTAGCAATTCGTTCAAGTCGCTACTCTTGGGCATGCCCTTCCAATTAAAATCTCTCCGTGTGAAATGGTCATAGCGAAAATCCTTTAAACCCAAGCCGTTCACCACCAACACCTTGCTAAAAGCCAGGGGCAATCCCATTTCTTTGGCCCTCGTGACAAAGTCCCTAGACGCCCGAAAAGCCGATTCACCGGTGTGTTCCCAATCTATTAAAAAGAGTACAGCGCCCAACTCTTCATAGCTGAAATTCCGGTGCGCAGCCGAGCTCATCTCGATGCGACGCCGCACCTCAGCCGCCGCAAAATTAAAAAAGAATGCCTTTAGATCGACCATCTCTCACCGGCTTACCTATCTTTTCACATGGGTATAACACGCATCCAAGGCTTTACAACCGTAAAAGCCCACCGATGCAAATTACGCCTTTCCAACGCACCCAGGCTTCAGTGAGTTGATCCACAATATCGCAATACCATCCCATATAGCCATTTTCTCGACCGAAACACCCTTCTCTACGCAATGCTCGTCCTCATCTATATCGCGCTGCAAGCGCCATCTTATGGTCTCCTATTAACAGTCCAGGAAACCCGGTTCTGATACGTTTGGCCTTTACTGTCCACAACCTTTACAATTACCTGAACCGGTGCTGTTGTTCTCCACTTCTTGTGCGGTGTGAACGAGATAGCCTTGTGGAATAGACCTTGGGAGTCAAAACTTATAGGGGTTCCTGGACCATCCTTTGTCAATATACTACCTCCTTCGTAGAAGTTTCCCACCTTAGTCGGCTCAACTCGATAGATTATCTTATAACCTGAGCAGTCGGTGTCATGACATGCTATGTCGAATGTAATTTCTTTGGGTACTCCCTCATCTGTGGTAGTTGCATCGAAATCGACAAACGAAATGGCGACCTTTGGTTTGATGGAGACTGAAACCCTTTCTGTTGAGTTTTCGTCATCAAAGGTAAAGGTCAAATTGTAAGGGATAGCATTTTTTAGACCATCATCCGGTTTACGTGTAAAGGAAAGTTCTATAGTCTCTTCCTTTTTAATAGGTATCTGTTTGCCTGGCTCGTAATCACTACCATCGTACGAAATCGTTCCACCTAAACCCAAATCCTCCTCTGCTATCTTGTAGCTAAGGGTTTTTGCAACGTTTACCCCATCTGTATTGGTCACTGCAAGCACAATCT